>CAXMOC010000060.1:0-27324 GCA_964194865.1 uncultured Opitutales bacterium
CGTCGCTTTCGCGAAAGGGCCGAATTTCCAGTAGCTGCCCCGCACTGTCGCCCATCCGCTGTCGGCAAACCTTCTAGTACTGGTCTGTTTCGAAGATCGACTTCTCGTAGTAGTCCGCGTTCTCGGCCAGGAAGCTGATCGACGCCTCGATCTCGGCCATATCCGCGTCTTGAAGCATCAGGGTGTCGGTCATGATCAGGTCGTCGTTCTTGACGGCGAGGCAGCCGTGGGCGAGCTCGGCGTTGATTCGCAGAGCGACTGTGAGCCGAACCGTTCCCAGCTCCTCGGCGCTGCCGATGGTGCTGTACAACCGAACCAGCTCCTCGGGGCCTGACTGGAAGAACTCCAGCCCGACGAGCTGGTGCCGGCCGTCGGCAAAGTTCACCTGCACGCCGCTGGGTAGCAGCATCCAGCCGCGCTCTTCGCACACCCGCTCCAGGAGCTGGGCGAAGTGTTCCTGGGTCGCCAACGAGTCCTCCCATGAGACCGCTTCGACATCGCGCAGCGGTAGGCTGAGGACGCTCTAGCGTCCCACGTATTGGGCCGGTCGCTTCTCCAGAAAGGACCGGACGCCCTCGCGATGGTCCTCGGTCTTGAATAACGCACCCAATGAACGCGCCACCCACTCTCCGAGGGGCTTCCAGTCGGGGTCCAGGGCCAGTCGCAGGCCGGCCTTGAGTCGTTGGACCGCGAGCGGGGGATTCGCCGCGATGCGCCGGGCGAGCCCGAGTGCCTCGTCGAGCAGGGCGTCGTGAGAAACCACGCGCGAAACCAATCCGATTCGCAGCGCTTCGGCGGCGTCGATGAGGTCACCGGTGAAGAGCAGCTCCGAGGCCTTCTCGCGCCCGACCAGCTGTGCCAGACGCGCCAGACCCGGTACGTCACAACACAAGCCGCGCAGCACGAAGAGCTCGCCGAACCGCGCGCGCTCGGAGGCGACGCGCAGATCTGCCATGATCGCCAACTCCATCCCCCAACCCACTGCCGCGCCGTTCACCGCGGCGATGACCGGAACGTCTGTATGCAGCAGCGCATCGGCGGCAGGCGTGAGCCGTGGTGTGGCGTCGAGAGCGTCGATGGGCGGACCATCGGGGCCGGCCATGATCTGTTTGACGTCGTCACCCGAACAGAACGCGGGGTCGGCTCCCGTCACGACCAGGCAACGCGCTGTCGTGGTTCGGACGGCGTCCTCCAGCTCGTGGTAGGTGCGGTAGGTCAGCGCATTGCGTGCACGGGGCCGGTTGAGACGGATGATTCCGACTTCGTCGGTGATCTCGTAGTCGATTTCCTCGTAGGTCATGGGAGTCTCCGGAATCGCACGATTTTTTTGGGGGCTGCCCCCCCTTATCTTTTGGGGGCTGCCGTCGGCGTTGGCCCAAAGTAGCCGAGTTGACGGCGCGGCGCGTGGGCGCGCTCAGCCCTCGAACGCCAAACGCAGACCCGCGGTCGGCCAGCGGGTGGCGACGAGGCGGCCGGTTCCGGAAAGCGTGATGTAGGCCGTGCGTCGATCTTCGCCACCAAAGCAGATGTTGGTGGTGAGTGGGTCGGGCATCGCCACGTGTTCGATCCGTTGGCCGTCGCTCGAGATGATCGTGATACCCCCATTGACCAGGGTGGCGACGCAGACGTTCCCTTCGGCATCGACCGCCAGCGAATCGAGCAGCTGCATGCCCGGCAGGCCCGCCAGCAAGGTCGCTCCATTCGCGGAGAGCGGGTTCGGCTCGATTTCTCCGGGCGCGGATAGGTTCCAACAGAACACGCGGCCGGTGTGGGTCTCGGCCGCGTAGAGTCGGCTCTCGTCTGGAGCGAGCCCGATGCCGTTGGGGGCGTCCATGGGGAAGATCATCTCCCGGATCAGCGAGCCGTCGATCCGGGCGTAGAAGATCCCCGTGCGGTCGCGGTCGCGCACACGCGTCTTGCCGTGATCGGTGAACCAGAATCCGCCCTGGCGGTCGAACACGAGGTCGTTCGGTCCTTTCAGCGGAATGCCGTCGCACTCCGTGTACAACGTCTCGACCTCTCCGGTTCCCAGGTCGACGCTCTGAATGCTGCCACCTCGGTAGTCGGCTGGCTGATTGCCGGGCAGCATCAGGCTTCCCACGTCGTGCCACTCGAAGCCGCCGTTGTTGCAGAGGTAGACTCGGCCGTCTGGCCCGATCGCGGCGCCGTTTGGGCCGCCGCCGGTGTGGGCGATGATCTTCTGCGCCCCATCCGGCTCCACTCGTGTCAGGGTGCCACGGCGAATTTCGACGACCAGGACGCTCCCGTCCTGCATGGCGATCGGGCCTTCGGGAAACATCAGGCCTTGAGTGATCTCGCGAATCTCGGGCATGGAGGCCTCCGAACGGATCTGGGCGGTCGATACGGGCTGCTAGCAGTGACCCCGGCAGTATCGCGACTGTATCATGGGAAGAGTGACCACCTCCCCCTACCTCGGAATGGTTATCTTTCTGTCAGCACAAAGGAGAACTCGATGAGGCTTTCTGGAGCGCACCTCAGGGTTCCGACCGAAGCGGAGGCGCTGCCGGGTCGCGCCCAACGCATGCCCGTCGCCCCGAAACATTTCGTTCTTGGTACACCGATGGAGCTGTCCCCGGAGGCATTGGAGCGCTTGGAGCTCGCGATGTTCGGGATGGGGTGCTTCTGGGGAGCCGAGAAGAAGTTCTGGGAGCTGACTGGTGTCCACTCCACGGCGGTCGGCTACGCGGCCGGTCATAGCCCGAACCCCAGCTATGAAGAGGTGTGCTCTGGGGGCACAGGCCACACCGAGGCGGTTCGCGTCGCCTTCGATCCGGAACAGATCTCCCATGGCAACCTGTTGAAGGTCTTCTGGGAGAATCACGATCCGACCCAGGGCATGCAGCAAGGCAACGACACCGGTACCCAGTACCGCTCGGGGCTCTACACCTACGGCGAGTCCCAGCTCGAGGCCGCTCGGGCGTCGCTAGAGGCGTTCGAAAAGGTGCTCTCGCAGGCGGGTTACGGGCCGATCACCACCGAGCTGCAGCCCGCTCCCGAGTTCTACTTTGCCGAGGACTACCACCAGCAGTACCTGGCCAAGAATCCCCGGGGCTACTGCGGCCTGGGAGGCACGGGTCTCAGCGCGCCGGACCTCGGATCCGGAGAATCTTGAACGTCGTCCGCGTTGGGATCCTGGGTGCCGCACGGATCGCTCCGGCGGCGCTCGTCGCTCCGTGTTCGAAGCAGGACCGCAGCGAAGCGGTTGCCATCGCAGCCCGAGACCCGGTGCGTGCGCGGCGCTTTGCTAAGAAGCACGCTGTGAAGAGCGCGGTCGAGAGCTACGCCGAGCTGGTTTCACTTCCCGAGGTCGACGCGGTTTACATCGCACTGCCCGCCAGCCACCACCATCGCTGGACGCTCGAAGCACTAGGCGCCGGAAAGCACGTCCTGTGTGAGAAGCCCGCGGCCGCCAGCACCGCACAGATCGAGGAGGTGGTGGCGCTAGCGAAGCGCCAGGGGCTGGTGTTCTGTGAGGCGTTCCATTACCGCTACCACCCGCTCGTCGAGCGCGTGATCGAAATCTGTTCCAGCGGTTCGCTCGGTCGCATCGAAAGGCTCGAGGGTCGATTCGATGCGCCGATCGGAAATCTCGAAGACATCCGCTACGCGCTCAAACTGGGTGGCGGTGCGACCATGGACCTGGGTTGTTACGTGATCCACTGGATGCGGACGATCACGCAGGCTGAGCCAGAAGTCGTGAGTGCGGCTGCGTCCGAACGGCCGTCCGGAGTGGACGAGGTGATGACGAGCGAGCTTCGTTTCCCAGATGGTGTGAGCGGTCAAATGAACTGCTCGATGTCGAAGTCGGGGGGCTTCGCCGCTGATCTGCGCGTTCGCGGATCGAGGGGCGAGTTGCATGTCACCAATTGGGTCACGCCGAGCTTCGGTCACGTGCTGCGTTGGACGGACGGGGAAGCCGAGCATTCCGAGAAGGTCACCGGCGTTGGCACGACCTTCGACTACCAGCTCGAAGCGTTCGTCGCGTCGGTGCTCGACGGAACCGAGCTGCCAACGGGTGGTGCGGACGCGATCGCCAACATGCGCGTGATCGATGCCGTGTATCGGGCTGCAGGTCTGCCAGACCGCTCTGGCGAGAGACCCTGAATCGAAGGGTAGTCTGGTGAGCCCGGCGCGTGTGGCCCGGCGCTGTTGAAGCCGCCGACGCGCGTCCTGTCACTCCCGGGTGCGAACGAGCGGCTCGATGCCGAACGCTCGGGCCTGCTCGAGGGCTGGCGCCAGGTCGTCTACCAGCGCGAAGTCGACCCCGGCCCGAAACAGCACATCGAGATCCGGGCACTCCGGATCGCAGAAGAAGTTGATGCGCAGGCCTGCGGCTCGGGCCCGCTCGACCAGGGCGGGCTCGGGCTCCCCCCGCAAGTGGTGGAATTGCACGAAGTCGCTCGCGGTTACGATCGCGTGCTGGACGTATTCCGCCCGAGACCCCTTGCGCGAGAGGTTGCAGACCAGAATTCGGCGATGCGCTCGTCGCAGTGCGCGAGCGGCGGCGTTGCCGCACGCGACGACGACCTGGTGCAGGCGATCGTCGTCGACGATCAGCTGAGCGACCGCGTTTGCGATCGGCTCGTCCTTCTTGATCTGCAGGTTGATCCAGATATCGCGCGGCAGAATCTCGACAACCTCCTGGAGGGTCGGAATCGGCTCGCCTCCGGCGTCGAGTGTGCGCAGCTCGGCCAGCTTCAGCTGCGCCACTGCACCCCGGCCATCGGTGGTCCGATCCACGGTCCTGTCGTGGATCACCACGATCTGGCCATCCGCGGTGCCGCGCACGTCGAATTCGATCTGGTGCACGCCCAGCGCCACGGCATGCCGGAAGGCGGCCAGGGTGTTCTCAGGATGCGTCGCCGCGCCACCGCGGTGCGCGGAGATGCCCCGCTCAGGAAGCGAGGATGACTTCAACTCAGCTCGGGTTGAGCAGCGCGCAGGCCTCGCCCAGGAACTCCAGGGTGGAGCGTTCGTCCTGCGCGATCGTTCGCAGCAGCGATTGGGTTTCCTGGTCGTGGTCCAAGCGGCTCGCCAGATCGTAGATGGGCTTGAGCGCCTGATCGACGTCCGGGAACCGCTTGACGAACTCGAGGACCTTTTGCGCGTCGCTCTTGTCCGGATCGGCCGCACCCTTCATGGCGACATCGTGGATCGCTTCGGGAATTTGGAAGCTGCACGAGCCTCCCAGCTCCTTGATGCGTTGCTCGAGCAGGGCGGCGTGCATCCCCTCGCGCATCTGCACGGTTCGGAGCCCGCCCTTCACGCACGCCGTGGAGCTGACCGCGATCCAGGCGCCGAGAGACGCCTCGCCGAGAGCTTCCCCGGCGCGGAACTGATCGAGGAAACGGATGGCCTCCTCGGTCGAGGCTGCGGTCGAAGGGATCGCAGCGCGGGCCTCGAGGTTCGCGAGCTTCTCGCAAATCTCGTCTTGCCGCTCGGCGAGCTTGGAAAGGGTCTTCTCGATTCGCTTGAGTTGGGAGTCGGACATATCGATCCTCCTGGCTGGGAGCCGGATGATACTACGCCACCGGACCTCGCACGATGCGTCTTTTCAGCGAGGGGCGGGAGAGCGTAAGATCCCGTCCACCCTTGGTTCGCTGGTCGTTCCCCGCGAGCCCCTGATTGGAGCTCCCGATGAGACTCTCCGAACCGCGCGTGGCGCCCCTGCAGGATTCCGAGCTGGATGCGGAAGCCAGTTCAATGCTCGACCCGATTCGATCCGCCGGGGGCGAGGTTCTCAACATCTTTCGCACCCTGGCTCATCATCCAAAGCTGATGAGACGTTGGTTGGTATTCGGCAACCACATCCTCAGCAAGTCGACCCTCGCAGCCCGGGATCGGGAGATCGCGATCCTCCGCGTGGGCTACCGCTGTAACGCGATCTACGAGTGGACCCAGCACGTTCGTATCGGGAAGGCCAGTGGATTGACGGACGCGGAGATCGAGCAGATTTGCGAAGGCCCGACCGCCAGTGGCTGGAGCGAGTTCGATGCGGCCCTGGTCCGCGCCACGGACGAGCTGCACGATGACGCCATGCTGAGTGACGCCACCTGGAAGACTCTCGGTCAACGCTACGACACGCAGCAGTTGATGGATCTGATCTTCACGGTGGGTCAGTATCACACGGTGTCAATGGCGCTGAACTCGCTCGGAGTTCAAACGGAGCAGGGCGACGCTGTGTTCCCCCAGCCACCGGCGGCTTCCAAGTGAGGCTTGCGGAGAAGGTCGCAATCGTCGTCGGGGCGGGCCAGACGCCCGGCGACACCATCGGCAACGGCCGGGCGACGTCGATCCTCTTCGCCCGAGAGGGTGCGCGGCTGTTGCTGGTCGATCGCGACGCTGATTCCGCACGGGAAACCGCAGCGACCATCGAGGGGGAGGGCGGCAAGTGTTCGGTCTTCGAAGCCGACGCGACCCGAGAAGATCACTGCCGGGAGTTCGCGGACGCGTGTGTCGACCAATACGGCCAGATCGACATTCTCCACAACAACGTTGGTATCGGAACCGGTGACGCAGGTGCTACGCGACTGACAGAAGAAGCGTGGGACCTCATCATGAACGTGAATCTGAAAAGCGCCTTTCTGACCTGCAAACATGTCTTGCCGATCATGCGGGAGCAGCGATCGGGCTGCATCACGAATATTTCATCGGCAGCTGCGGTGTGTGCGTCCAATATCCTCGCCTACAAGACATCCAAAGCGGGACTCAACGCGCTGACCCATGCGATCGCCATGTCCAATGCCAAGTACGGCATCCGTGCGAACGCCATCATGCCGGGTCTGATGGACACGCCGATGGCCATCGAGGGAATTTCACAGGCGCGCGGGATTTCGAAGCAGGATCTCAGGCAGGTGAGAGATTCCGTCGTTCCCCTGGGTCAGAAGATGGGATCGGCCTGGGACGTCGCTTACGCGGCGCTCTTTCTGGCATCGGACGAGGCGAAGTTCATCACCGGCGTCATGCTGCCGGTCGACGGCGGACAGTGCGCCAAGATCGGATGATGTCGGCGCTCCAGGCGCCGACCCAGTTCCAGAGACCCAGCTCCAGGAGAGTGACTCGATGAGCCAGCCGAAGCCCCAACGGGTCCACGCCTACACGATGCCGCTGATGGACAGTACGCGCTGGGACGGGTTCGAATCGCGTGCAGACGATATTCTCGTCTGCACTTCCTACAAGGCGGGTACCACCTGGACGCAGATGATCTGCGCGCTGTTGATCTTCCAGAAGGCCGACTTCGGGCGCCCACTCACCACGATCTCACCATGGCTCGATATCCTGACCGCCCCCATCGACGAAGTACTGGCCACCTACGCCGCTCAACCTCATCGACGCTTCATCAAGACCCATACGCCCCTCGATGGTCTGCCCTACTTTGAGAACGCGACCTATCTCTACTGCGGTCGCGATCCCCGCGACGTCTTCATGTCGATGTTGAATCATCTGGAGAATACGAACGTCGAGGTCGTGAAGGAGATTCAACGGCGTCGGGGTCTCGAGGTCACGGAGCCCCAGGAAATGGCTACGGACGCGAACGAAATCTTCGAGACCTGGCTCACCCGAGCGCAGTTCGAGTGGGAGAAGGACGGCTACCCGTATTGGTCCCACTTCAATCACGCGCAGACCTTTTGGGATTTCCGGCATCTGCCCAACATCCACTTCTTGCACTACACCGATCTCGTGGCCAACTTGGAAGGCCAGATGCGACGCATCGCGGGGATTCTGGAAATCGATGTGGACGAGCGTATTTGGCCGGGGCTGGTCGAGGCCGCCACCTTCGAGCAGATGAAGAAGCGGGCGGAGGAGCTCGCTCCCGACGTCGACAGCGGCATCTGGCACGACGCGAAGCGGTTCTTCAACAAGGGCAGCAGCGGTCAGTGGGTCGATGCGCTGTCATCGAAGAGCCTTGCCCGCTACGAGGAGGTGAGGCGGGAGCGTGTGTCGGCCTCACTCGGCGAGTGGCTGGAACGGGGCTCGATGGCTTGCGGAGACCCCAGGGCGCTGCCCGATTGAGGAGTGGCGCTCCCGATTAGGCTGCGGGTTGCGGAGGGGATCGGCGCCGCACTCAGCTTCGCCAAGTCGTGCCCCGGCGCCGGCAAACCCTAGCTGGGAGCGTCGTCGGAGGGGCGACGCTTCGACGGCGACGCTTTCGCCTTCTCGGCCTGCTCGGCGTGGTGCTTCTGGAACATCTGCATGGCGGCGTTCATGGCGGCGCCAATGAACTGTTCGCTGTTGTCACTGGCCCATTTCAAGGAGTGGGCGCGGGCTTCATTGGCGCCCTCGAAGTGGGGAATCACGTAACGGGAGAACAGCTCGAAAGAGCGCTTGGTCTGCGCGAAGTCCGCCCAGTTGTGGGCCAGCTGAAGGAAGCAGCCGAAGCCGCCGGACTGCTTCTCGAGCCGCTCGATCATTGCGATCGCGTCATCGGGCGTGCCGATCACGGCCCGGCCGGACTCGAGCATGCCTTCGATGGGGTCACCGCTCATGTCATCGCCGGCCGCCATGGGGTTGATGGTGGAGAAGTAGTCGACCCACTTCTGGAGGCCGAACTGGACATTCTCGATCGCCTTCTCACGCGTCTCGGCGATGTGCATGGGGCCGACCAGACGCAGGGAGGACCGTTCCATGGCCGATCCGCGTTCGGCGGCCAACTCGCACGCCGTTTTCCAGTTCTCTCCGAGCACGTCGTAGCCGCCCATGCTGGTTGCAGCGACGCAGAGCATGCCTAGGCCGTAGCGCCCCGCGGCTCTTCCCCCGGAGGGTGTGATCGAGCTGGCGACGCAGATCTCGGGTCGCGGCTGGGTGTAAGGGCGAAGCTGGCAGCGCGCGTTCTGGAGATTGAACCAATCGGTCTTTCGGGTGACGCTCTTGCCCTCCATCAGATCGATGATGCACTCGAGCGATTCGATCATCATCTCGCGCTGCTTGTTGACTTCAACTCCCAACATGAATGCATCCGATGGCAGCAGCCCCGGCCCGACCCCGAGCATGATGCGGCCCTTGGTCATGTGGTCCAGTTGGATGATGCGATCCGCGACCATCAGCGGGTTGTGGTATGGCAGTGAGACGACGCCGGTGCCGAAACGCATGCGCCGAGTTCGCTGACCGGCCGCCGCGATGAAGAGCTCGGGGGAGGCGATGATCTCGTAGCCAGCCGAATGGTGCTCGCCGATCCACGCCTCCTCGTAGCCCAGCTCGTCGAGGTGGTCGATCAGTTGGAGGTCGCGGTCCATCGCCATCGTGGGGTCTTCGTCGACGGGATGGAACGGGGCCAGAAAGATCCCGTGTCGCAGCTTGCCGGTTCGAGGCACGCCGGTGTGAACCGTCTGGGGGGCTGCGTCAGTGCTGTTGGACATCGGTTTCTCTCCGCCTGGCTAGAGCTACCCGAGTTGCTCGAGGAATTCGATCAGGGCCCGGTTCGTCTCGGTGGGCTTCTCCTGCTGGTTCCAGTGGCCGGCACCTTCGATGAGCACTTTACCTCGAAGGTCCGTCACGAAGGAGGGCAGCATCTGCACCATCGGCCCCTCCCCCTTTCGTTCCGGGCCCGTGACGACGCCGTCCTTGAGGCCACCGATGAAGAGGGCGGGCACCTCGACCTTGGCACCCGCCCACGGCGCGAGCAGCTCCCAGTTGCGGTCGAAGTTGCGGTACCAGTTGAGGCCGCCGCGAAATCCCGTCCGCTCGAACTCGCCGATGTAGTAGGCGAGATCGTCGTCGCTGAGCCAGTCCGGCAGCTTTTCCGGCTCGATCATCGCGTCGAGGAATCCCGCTGTCTTGGGTAGGTCCAGGTTCCACTCGTGATCGTCGGGCAGCGAGCCGGACGCCGTGTACAGGATCGAGCGCATCGTTCGTCCCGCGTTGGGGTCGAGCTCGGCCTCGGCCTTGCCGGGCTCCTGGAAGTAGAGGACGTACATGAATCGGTCGCCCGCCAACGCCTTCATCATTTCCGTCGGACGCATTGGGGTTCGCGGCATGAAGGGCACGCTCATCCCCACCACAGCCGAAAAGCGATCCGGCCGGATCAGCGCCGCATCCCACGCCACGATCGATCCCCAGTCGTGACCCACCACGACGGCAGCCTGCTCTCCGAGGACGTCGAGCAGACCCACCAGATCGCCCACCAGGTGCATGATCGTGTACGCGTCGACGGCGGCTGGAGCTTCGGTGCGGCCGTAGCCGCGCTGGTCCGGGGCGACGGCGTGGTAGCCGGCATCGGCCAACGCCGTCAGCTGGTGTCGCCATGAGTACCAGCACTCGGGGAAGCCGTGGCAGAGCAGTACCAGCGGCCCTTCACCCGCTTCGGCGATGTGCATTTCGATGCCGTTGGTCTGAATGGTGCGATGCGTAATCTCGGGCATCGGCTGGAGTCCCCTTGTGGACGGAGAATGACGTCGAACCATCATCACCCATCGATAGACTCAAGTCCAGTTATGGAATACGATCCGGGAATGGACTCGGAAGTGGACCAGGACTCATCGCGGCGCGCGCGCAAGAAACGGCGCACTCGCCGGGAAATCTATGAGGCTGCGATGGCCCTGTTCGCCGAGAGCGACTTCGACTCGGTGACGATCTCGTCGATCTGCGAGCGCGCAGACGTCGGCCGCGGGACCTTCTTCCTGCACTTTCCCACCAAATCTGCGCTGCTATTCGAGTTCAGCCAACGGGTCGCGGAGGAGTTCTCGGCGGGCTTGTCGGAGCCGCGCGATAGCGCACGGGCCGAGCTCGAGGCCCTGGTGCGACGCATTGCGGCGGCTTTCAGCGCTCAACCCGAAGTGATGCTGGGCATGCTGCGAGAATTCTCGACCAGCCGGGAGGCATTGGCGTTCGGTGCCGTGCACGGTTGGGCATTTCCCGATCTGATCGCAGCGATCGTCGAGCGGGGGCAGAAGCGCGGAGAATTTCGCGCCAACATCGATCCACGGCTCGCAGCGGCAGCGTTGCTGTCCACCTCGGGCGCAATCCTCAGCGGCTTCGTGTTTCGAGACGATCCGCCCACCCCCGAAGCGACCCTGGAGCAGCTCTTCGCGCTTCTCTTCAACGGTCTGGTTCCGGCCGGCGAAGCCGACATCGCGCTGTGCGGAGAGAGCGGGGGCTCCGGCGGAACGTGAGCAATCAAGTCATCATCGTCGGTGGGTCCGTTACGGGGCTGGGCGCCGGCCTGGCGCTCACGGCGGACGGCCACCGGGTGACGATCCTCGAGGCGGATGCGTCGCCGATGCCCGACTCGCATCTCGGCGCCTTTGACTGGGAGCGTCGCGGCTCGCCCCAGACTCGGCACTCTCACGCGTTGCTCGCGCGCCTGTTCCTGCTCATCCGGGATCGAGCGCCCGACCTGCTCGAGAAGCTCAAGCTGTGTGGTGCCGAAGAGCTCGGATTCAAGGCCAGGGCGTGTCAGCTCTTCGACGACCCCGTCTTCACCGACGGCGACGAAGACATCGTGTTGCTCGCGTGCCGCCGTAGCACGTTCGAGTGGGTGCTGCGCCGTCACGTGCTCGACACCGGCTTGCTGGAGTTTTACGACGGTGTTCAGGTGACCGGTCTCACCTCGGAGCTCGATGCGTCGTCGGGCCGCCCGCGGGTTACGGGTGTAACGGTTCGCGATCCCGATGGCAGCACTCGCGAGATCCCAGGCGATCTCGTAGTCGATGCCGGCGGCCGGCGGTCACGACTGCGCCAATGGCTCAGAGCGATCGGAACACCAGAGATTCGTCAGGAATCCGAGCCTTGTGGGATCTTCTACACCTCGCGTTTCTATCGCCTGCGGGAGGGCGCGAGGCCACCGGAGCTCGATGGTGGAATCGTCGGCGCCGACCTGGGCTATCTGAAGGTGGGATTGTTTCCCGGTGACTCCGGGATCTTTTCGCTCACCCTGGCGGCGGATCCCCACGATGATCCGATGCGCGCCGTCATACACGAGCCGGGCTTCGACGCCGTGGCGGCTGCGTTGCCCTTCGCCGTGAGCTGGGTCGCACCGGAAACCGCGGAGCCCATCTCCGGCGTCAACGCCATGGCCAATCTCAACAACACGCGCCGGTTTCTGGTAGAGGACGGTGAGCCCGTAGCGCTCGGCGTCTGCGCGATCGGCGACGCCCTGATGCACACCAACCCAATCGTTGGGCGGGGATGCAGTCTCGGCTGGGTGGGTGGATTCGGGCTGGCCGATGCGCTGCGCAAGCATCCGAACGACCTACGCGCTTTCGCACTCGAGCTCGATGAGATCGTGGATCGCGAAATCGTTCCCTGGTATCGGATCCAGCTCCAGCAGGACCGCGACGGGATCGAGGTCGCGGAGGCTCAGCGACGCGGCGAAGATCCCTACCAGGTCGAGCGCGCAGACGGCACCAACGATCCGAAGGCCTTCATGCGCAGCGTACTCCGCGAAGGCCTGATGCCGGCCATGCGACAGGACCTCGATTTGATGCGCACGTTCATGCGTGCCATGAACCTGCTCGACGCCCCCGACGACTTGATGAAGCGCCCCGACGTGATACAGAAGGTGATGGCGGCGTATCAGAGCCGGCACGAACGGGAGCCCATCTACCAGGGACCCAACCGCGAGCAGATGCTCGAGATCCTGGCCGATCTGCGGAGCGCCGCCTAGGCTGACGGCCGCCGGCCCGGCAGCTCGAAGGCTATCTGTGGCTGGGAGAAGCGATGCGCGGCCTCTCGCAAGTGTCCGAAGTCTGGCAGCAAGCCTTTGGTTGGATCGAGAGGCAGCTCGGGGGCAAGATCGTTCGCGCCGAGCGTCAGCCGCGTTGGAGACCCGCCTGGTTTCTCGACCTGGAGCGCGCCGGCGAGCGGGTGCCCCTGTATTTCCGAGGGGATCGCGGCGAGGCGGGATCCGGCGCGTACTCACTCGAACACGAGATGCGGGTGCTGCAGCTGCTCGAAGCGAACGAGATCCCCGTGCCCCACGTGTACGGCTTTTGCGACTCTCCGCGCGGCATCCTGATGGAACGCAGCCGCGGTCGGGCAAACCTCGCCACGGCCGGAAGCGACGAAGAGCGCCAGTCGGTGCTCTCCGACTACATGGCCATTCTTGCGCGGATCCACCAGATCGATCTTCCCGCGCTCGATGCCCTCGCACTTCCGGTTCCCGAGACACCGACGGAGGTCGGCTTGGCCGACTTCTCTGTCTGGGAGCGCGCCTATCGCAAGCGCAAGGTTCGCCCCGAGCCGGAGATCGAGTTTTTGATTCGCTGGGTCCATCGAAACGTGCCGACCGACCGCGCGCGGGCTTGTCTGGTGTGCAGCGACTCGGGTCAGTTTTTGTTCGACGAAGGTCGCGTTACCGCGCTGCTGGATCTGGAGCTCGCGACGCTGGGTGATCCGCTGGCGGACCTGGCGGGCATGCTCAGTCGCGATCTCAGCGAGCCGATGGGCGATTTGTCGGGGGCTTTTCGAATCTACGAGAAGCTGTCGTTGGAGCCGCTCGACTGGGATTGTCTCGGCTTCCATGTGGTTCGGTTCTGCGCGATCACGCCTCTGGCGGTTGCCCATCTCGTCGCAGCTCCGCCCGCGGCCTTGGATTGGGTCCAGTATCTGGCGTGGTACTGCGTCTGGCTGCGCGCACCGCTCGAGTGGATCGGGTCGGGGCTGGGTGTGGAGCAACGATTCGTGGAAGAGCCGGAGCCGACGCCGGGCTGGCACGCTCCCGCTCACGATCACCTGGCTTCGATCCTGGCGCCGCGCGACGGGGACGATGCGTTCGCCGGCTACGAGCGCGATGCGGCCTATCGCGTTGCCGAGTATCTGCGCCGCGCCGAGCGCCTGGGACCGGCACTGGAGAGCGTCGACCTCGACGAGGCGGCGCCCCTGCTCGGCAGCCGCCCTGCGAGTCGAGCCGAGGCCGACGTGGCGCTCGAAGCTCTGGTGGCTCACGCGGAACCGGAGCTAGACGCCGAGTTGGTTCGGTACTTCCAACGGCGCGTTCAGCGGTTGGAAGTGATCCTCGGACCGTCCATGCGCGAGCTGCAGGGCGCGTCCATTCAGCTGTTGAAGCCGAATGCCACCGGGGAGTAGCCGCCTTTCCGCCGCCGCCCGGCGTTTTGATTCCTCTCACCCTCGCGTCGGGACGAGCGGATTCAGTTCTTGGCGGTCAGGAGTAGCGCCAGCTCCGGGTTGGTGCGCTTCCTTCCTGCCATTGGATGTGCTGGATATCGAAGTAGATGGGAAGCAGGTACTTCACGTAGAACGCGCGCACCGTCACCGGGCCCTGAACGAGGTCGTCGTACTCCTTGATTTTCATGCGGTCGTCCTGGGCGTGGAACTTCTTGCATTGCTCGAGCAGCTCATCCACCTCGGCTCGACTATCGAGCAGCAAGCCCAGGTGGTCGTAGCCCGGGGAGGAGATTGGCTTGTCGCTCTCGGCCAGCAGGATGAACTGGCCGTCGTCCGGGCTCAGGTAGTAGGTGAGCTGATCGAGCAGGGGAATGTCCATGCAGCCCCAGCCGAGCACGTCGCCATAGAAGCGCTTGATGTCGGCCCGCATCGGCTCGTCGAGCGCACCGATCGGAAAGGTCAGTTCCATGTGGTTGAATCGCATTCGGGTCATCGAGATCCTCCTGAATGGGTATGCAGAAACGCTCGAGAGAAACGCTCCATCGAAGCGCGGGCCACCGCGCGGTCGGCGCCCGTTGAACCCGTCGTGACGTAACAAAAATCGAGGCCGAGGTTTTCCAGCTGCGCGAACCGGTCGAGGGCGACTTCCTCGGGGCCGGCGATTCCGAACCAGTCGATGAACGGGTCGGGAAGTCCGCGCGCGTGATCGGCCCGGGCGCTGGTGTGATGCTTCATGTCGTAGTGGCTGCGCAGGTAGCCGGCGGCTTCGCGCAGTGGCGTCGGAAGCAGCTCGAGATCGTTGCCGGGAAAGGCCGAGAAGCGCGCGAAGGTGGCGGCGCTGCCGCGCATCGCGTCTCGGGCGGCGCCAGCTTCGTCGTGGATCACACAGTTGACGAACGCGCCGTATCGAAGCGCATCGGGGTCGCGTCCAGCCGAACGCGCTGCGGCTTGTGCCATTTCGAGGTTTCGTGCGAGATGATCGCGGTCGGCTCCGACCGCCAGCACCACGGCGTCGGCTTGGCGCGCGGCGATCTCGATCACACGGGGTCCGGTCGCGGCGACCTCGAGCGGAACCTTGGGCACATCGAACGCTCGCGCCCACTCCAGACGGCTTTCGAAGCCGTTGCGCTCGACGCTTTCCCCGGAGAGGTACGCCTGGGTCGCGGCGAGATAGCGCTCGAAGGCGGGTGGAGGCAACGCTTCCAGGCCGATCCGCTGGACGGATGAATCCCCCCGGCCGATTGCCAGGATTGCGCGTCCCTCACTCTCGACCTGGAGAGCGACGGCTGCCGAGGCGGTCACAGCCGGGTCGCGGGTCACGGCGTTCGTAACGCCCGACCCGACCTTCAACGAGGAGGTCGCATCGGCGGCCAGCGAGAGCTGGCCCCAGACGTCCGGTGCCAGGTTCTGGCTGTCGGTCAGAAGCAGGCGCGAGAAGCCCAGCTCCTCGGTACGGCGGGCCAGCCGCGCGGTCCGGCGCGGCCAGGGGGCGAGAATCGTTCCGAACTCCATCGGAATAGATTACAGCGGAACGCGAGCGGGCGATCCCACCAGGCCGAAACGCTGGGAGAGCCCGCGCTGTCGATCAACTATCCGGTTGATCCAGATACTCGCTCAGCCCGTAGCCGATGCGTTCGCCATCGAGCAGGTACTCCGTCATTCCCTCGCCGATGCTGGTGTTCGCTCCCGCCCGGCGGTTGCGCAGCGGGATGAATCCCTTGACCGTACCCGTGAGAACGTGGGAGGTGCCGTCGGCCAGCTCGAGGTCCGCGCGCAGGGACTTGTGGAAGCGGGTACCCGGCTCGTATTCCGTCTCGAGCTTCAGGTCGGTAATCCGGACCAGCTCGTACCCTTTGTGGAACAGCCCGCGGTTCCGGTCTCCGATGCGAGAGATCACCATGCCGAGGTCGTCACCAAAATTTCCCGTGATCCAGCGGTAGGAAGGCGTGGATTGCCAGTAGCGCGGGCCCCAGGAGTGATCCCGGAGGCCGTGACCCTCGATCGTGTGCTCGGGCTCTCCCTCGATCTGCAGGGTTCCCGTTACCTTCATGTGTTGCTCGGTGTGGGCGCGTGCAAAGTCATTGCCGTCATCGGGGTCACCCACGTGCCCGTAGAGCGGACCGACGCCGCGGTGCTCGAGGTCGAGGCGTACCTTCTTGAAGGGGTTCTCGGTGAACGCCGTACGCGGGTCGGCCATCGTGCGGGGATCCTCGAGAGCGACCGCGGAGCCGTCGTAGCAGGTCCGAAGATGCTCTCCGGCAGTGACCACATCGACCTTCGCGCCTCCGGCATCCCAGCCGTCGTTGCTCGAAATCTTCGGCTTCTTGTAGTTGAACAGGGCCGAGCCATCCGGATTGAAGATGACGACGGTCATCTCGGCGTAGCCTTCGTTGGCTCGATTCCCGATCCGAATGAAGCCACCGCGCCGGTGCTCGCGGTCGAAGAAGTTGAAGTAGACCGATTCGTTGAAATTGGGCTCGGGTCCGAGGGTGTGCGTGTAGTCGTCCTCGGCGCTGATGTTTCCGATGATATGAGCCATTGCATTCTCCTTTGGCGCCGTGCTGCGGCGAGCTGCCCCACCCAAAGCGTTCGGGGCGGGATGCTATTTCATCGCTGGACTTCGATCCAATTCTGCGGGAGCATGCAGCCCCTGAAGCCAGCAGACGCGGCGTCGTGCTTCGGGATCGGGCCCTTGCGGGGTGCGACGTGGGAGTGTGGTGACATGGGTGTCCTAGCGGGAAAGATCGCAGCCGTCACGGGTGCCGGCCGGGGCATCGGGCGCGAGATCGCGCTCATGTTCGCGAGTGAGGGCGCTCGTGTCGTCGTGAACGATCTCGGTGGTGCCGAAGACGGAGTGGGTGCCTCCCGAATTGCGGATCAAGTGGTCGAGGAGATAGGGGCATCGGGCGGTGAGGCGGTCGCGAACTACGACACTGTCGCCAGCATGGAAGGCGGGCGGGGCATCTTCGAGAGCGCGCTCTCCAGTTTTGGCGGCTTGGACATCCTGGTCAACAACGCGGGCATCCTTCGCGACAAGACGATCTTCAAGTTGGAGGAATCCGACTGGGATGCAGTGATCGCCGTCCACCTCAAAGGACACTTCTGCTGCTCCCAACCCTTTGCGCGCTACATCCGTGAGACGAACCGACAAGGCTGCCGGCTGATCAACTTCTCGTCCGTGTCGGGCCTGTACGGCAATTTCGGGCAGACGAACTACGGCGCCGCCAAGGCGGGAATCGCGGGCTTCAGCCGGGTGCTGGCCCTCGAGCTCGCAAAGTACGGCGCCACCGTCAACACGATCTCGCCCGGGGCGTCGACACGACTGACGATTCCCCTGCAGCAGGGTCGAGGGGTGGACGTCACGGATTCACGCCACAACCCGGCGCAGATCGCGCCGGTGGTCACGTGGCTGGCATCTCCGGCGGCCAGCGAGATCACCGGTCAGATCATCGACGTCATGCAGGGCTGGGTCGGTATCATGCAGCAGCCGGCCGTGATTCGTTCCTTTCGGGCGGATCGACTCTGGACGCTCGAGGATCTCGACCAGGTGCTGCCGGCCTTGATGGGCGCCAAGCGCGCCCACGATGAACGCGTCAAGAAAGAAGGCGAACCCGAACTGATTTGAGTACCCGGCCCGATATCAACCCCCAACCCCCAAAGCCCATGTGGCATAGTGCCAAGAGGAGACTGCAAATGGGACACACGTTCCTTTCCGATAGCTGGTTCGATGAGGCGGAGCGAATTCGCGCCGAGGTCAACCCCGAGGTTCCCGACGCCGTCAAAGATCTGGTGATCAACCTGGTCGTCAAGGACGGTCCCGACGGCGACATCGAGGCCCGGATGGAAGCCGGCCGGTTCGTAAAAGGGCTGGCGGACAGCGCTCCCACCAAGCTGACGGTGCCCTACGACGTCGCCAAGAAGATGTTCATCGAGCAGGATCAGAACGCTTCGATGCAGGCCTTCATGAGCGGTCAGATCCAGGTCGAGGGCGACATGGCGAAGCTGATGTCCATGCAAGCGGGAGGCCCGCCGAGTGCCGACGCGAAGAAGGTGTCGGACAGCGTGGCGGCGATGACCGACTAGCACTACCGGTTCGAAATGTTGCGGGGCGTCGACTCTCGGGTCGGCGCCCTTCGCTTTTCGGGGCGTCCGTGCCGAGAACAGGGCGGTTCGGATGGCTCCTCGTGAGCGACGAGCCGAGAAGACGCTCGACGAAAACGATGACTACGAACCCGTGCGCCTATCGATGGGCGTCGTCCTCACCGACCGCCCTCGAGTAGCAGGGGCTGCCCGTCGGCGATCTTGGCTTGGATTTCCGCAACCGCCAGACGGATCGCCACGGCGCGCGAAGCCATGTGGCCGTGGGGAGGAACGCGTGTCCAGCCGTACTGGTCCACGTCCTCGGACAACGACCACGGCTGCTCCAGGGCGACGCGGTCCCAGAAACCAGGGGCGATCGAGACGTCGTAGCCCGCGCGCGCAACCAGGTAGAGCCCAAGCTGGTCCGCGAGAACTTCCGGTCGCGGGCCGCCACCCAATGGCCGCTCGGCTAGCTGATGAGCGATCTCGTGGGCCACGACCAACGCGAGCTCTGCATCGGTGCTGGCGAATCGAATGAAACCCGTCGTGACATAGAACTGGCCGCGGCGCGTGCGGTCGCTCAGCATCAGGTCACCCATCTCCATCAAAGCCCGCTGCGCGCATGCCGACAGTGGTGCAACCAGGACGGTCGTCTCTCCCGTTTGGCGCAGCACGGTGATCGGGATGGGCCCTCCTTGGAAGTGGCGAGCGCGATCGAACAGCTCTGCGTCCGAGCTGACCTCGTGGTGACCGACTCGGAGGATCTGGTCTCCGACGCCGATTCCGGCGCGGTCGGCCGGCGAACCGGGAGCGACCGCAACGACGGAAAGGCCGCCCGCGTCGATACTGTAGAGCCGTTCGAGGGCGTCGAAGAACAGCCGCCCGAAGAGCGGATTGCTGCGCCACGTGGCCAATCCCAGAATTGGGCCGACCTTCTCTGCGCACAAAGGTGCTCCCGCGATGCGAAGCGCGTAGCTCGTCGACAGCAGTCGTGCCGAGCGCTCTACGTAGAGGCGCGCGGATTCCTCTGCCAGCTCGAACCGAAGCTCCGAATCCGGAGCTTCGAGCGGGGAGCGAACGCTACACCCAACGGTCAGCGCGATCCCAATGGCCAGGAAGGGCAGGGCGTTGCGTCTCACAGGCCCCTCGGCTCCAGCCGCTCGCCGCGCTCCAGCTTGAGAGCGATTTCGCGAGCCGCGGACTCGAGCGCGACGGCGCGCTCGGCCGGGCTTCGCTGGCCGTGCCAGGCGCGTTTCTCGAGGGCGAGAGGAAACTCGCGAGCCAGGCGTCGCATCAGATCCGGTGCGATGGATACGTCGTAGCCGGCGCGCGCGGCCAGATAGAGGCCGAGATCATCCGCCTCGGCCTCTCCGAGCGTCGTTCCAGCTGGCTGTCCGAGAAGGCCCTGTGCGAGCTCGTACCCGAGGATCACCGCCAACTCGTCGTCGGATGGGAGGAAGCGCAGCATCCCCGAGTACACGATGATGCGACTCTCCTCCGACTGGGTGTCGATGGTGTCGAGTACGACGATCTCCGCCGGTCGAAAGCAGCCCTTCCGCGTCTCCAGCTGCAGATCGAAGATCTCGCCGTCTCTCTCGATCTTGAGCGTGGTGACGTCCGGTAGATCTTGCGCGCTGGGTTCGTCGAAGTGCGCCGAGTGAGTTTCGTGTCCATCGAGCTGCAGAATCGTATCGCCGGCGAGAACGCCGGCATCGGCAGCCGGATAGCCGGGTAACACCCAGAGGACTCTCACCAGATCGTCGACGCCGTAGCGTTGAAACGCGGTCTCCCGAAACGCCCGTGGCAGCGCACCCCAGGTAGCGGCGACGATGCCGAGCACGCGGCTCTGCTTCCGCGGACAGAGGGAGGCACCGTGGTAGCGGATCTCCGAGCTCACCCGGGTCAGGCGCTTTTGGCGCTCGAGCATCAGATCGAAGCCGAGTGCAGCGAGGCGGTCGCGCTGTGCGGCAACCTCGTCGGCGGAGAGCGCTAGATCGGCGCTTCCCGCTGGCATCGCCAAGATGGCCCATGCAAGCCCAGCGACAAGCGCAGTTCGCATCCGGGCAGTATAGGTTCCCGCCTAGCGTTCGAGGATCTGAATCGATCCTCGTCGCGCGCTCAGCCGCAGGGCTTCGCCACCGCCGTTGACGGTCCCCGATACGAGCGGCCGGTCCTTCCACCCGTCGAATCCGCCGCCCCACCCCCATTCCCAGTCCGGGTTGTTCCATCCCCAGTGAGGCGCCTCCCAGCTCGAGGAGGGATCGTCGCGCCCAGGCAGCCAATCGCGATCGGGGACGACGTCGCCATCGCCAGGCGCATCGCCCGTCCCGCCGCGCCGGCGGTGTTCGAGCTCTCGTCCGACGCGTTCCATCTGGGCGTGCACACGGCTTTGCACCTCGGCCGCGATCTGCAGTCCAATTTCATGCCAGCGTTCGAGCGGATGGCCGAGATCGCTTGCCGCTACGTCGGTGTCATCGGGAATCGCGACGAAGGCGAAACTCTCGTCCAGCTGGATCTTTCCTCGTCCGGCGTCGGCGTGGAGGTCGAAGCCAGCAAATGCGGGAACCTCGACGTGGATGGAGCCCCGCTGCGCATCGATGGAACCCGCAGGAGACCCGAGGAATTCCACCTCGATGCCGCCGCGGCCGCTAGTCGCCGCAATGGCGCCAGCCAGCTCCTTCACGTCGATGCGTCCGCGCTCCGAGGCCACGTGGACGTCGCCTTCGATGTCTTGCAGCGCGATGCTCCCGCGCTTGCTGGCGACGCGAACTGGGCCGTGCACGCGCTCGATCTCGACTTCGCCTCGTCCCGCCGAAACCGAGACGCTCCCGGTCACCGAAGCGATTGCGACGGCACTGCCTTCGGTGCGGATGTCGAGGTTGCCGCGTACCCCGGAAACCTCGACGCCTCCGTCATCACTCTGAATGGAGACCACACCGTCGACGTCTTCCAACTCGATGGATCCACGCGAGGAAAGGTCGACCTTGCCCTCGATCCGTCGGGCCGCGATGTCGGAATCGCCGGCTCGACCCCGAATCGAATTGGTCAGATCTTCGAGCAGCAGCGGGCCGCCATCGATCCTGGCATCGATCGCGCCTCCCGGAGGGACCAAGACGCGCACGTCGACGCTGGGCCCGCCGAACAGCCAGTGAAGCGCTCCGTCGACCCGTCCGACGATTCTAACATTGCCCTTGTGTTCGGTGGCGTCGAGGTCGACCGCGTAGCCGCCCCAACCGCTCACGTCGGCGACGACGACCACGTCGCTGCGGTCGTGGTTGGTGACCTCGAGTGACCCCTTGCGAAAGGAAACCCCCGAGCCCAGCTCGATATCGATCGAAACCTGCCCGCGCGGCTTCAGTGCGAGCTGGCTCTCCACGTCCCCGCCACAGCCCCAGCAGAGCGAAACTGTGAACGCGATCCAGGTGACGATGCGGATCGGTCTCTTCTCGAAATCGCTTCTGGGCACGGCTTGGCTCCGCGTGTGGAGATTGTATCCCAAGCGGTGTTAGCAATGTACGTGCCGACACCAGCGGGCTGTCGGGTCCAGGGAGCGCAGCAACCCGGCTGCGCTGCAGGCTCTGAACTGCAGTGGAGTCAGACGCTGGGACTGCGTGTTGGCTCAGCAGCCCTGGGAACCGAGCGGAACGTCCGGCTGGCGAAGGTCGTGATTGATCAGGATCTCGAAGCCCGCAGACTGGAGCTTGCGGAGCAGCTGGCGATTGACGCGCTGTTGCTCGGAATCTTCGCGGACGATGAACCAGCGGTACCACCAGGGCTTGTCGATGTCGCGATCGAGCCCAAGCCGGTGGTTGATCACGTCTCCTGCGATGACGTAGCCCTTCGCGGTGCGGCCTTCCCCCTGGACGAAGCCGATCACCAGCTGGCTTCCGGGCGTGTGTCCGGGAACCGCAACGCGGTAGACGCCGGGAAAGCTGGTCAAGGCCTCGACCGCTTCTCCCGGGTTCTCGACCGCCCAGGGATCGAAAGTCAAACAGGTGTCAACGGCCGCTTCGAGGCCCTCGCGCCCCTGGCGCTCGTATCGTTCATCCGACGCGCGCTGCTCTGGCGAGAGCTGCACCGCGACCGTTCGGCTGGCGCTGCAGAGTTCGCGAACTCCAGTGGTGTGGTCCGCGTGCAGGTGCGAAAAGACGATGGCGCCGATTCGCACGTCCGGTACCAGCAGCTCCGACCAGGCGTTCGGGTCGCAATGCATCTCGCCTCCGCCCAGAAGCTTGGTCGCGGCCCCGAACTCCTCCGCCTCGTCGAGAGCCAGACCCGGGTCGATGACGAGCAGCCGGCCGGTGTTCCAACGAAACGCGAAGGTCGGGTGGGTCATCGGGTAGCTGTCTGGATCTGCGTCCTGCCGTTCGTCGAGCACCAGATAGAGTGGCGCGTCCTGCCACGCGGTAATTCGCTGAACCAGGGCCACGGGCAGCGTGCTGGAGTGCGCGGTCGCCTGGTCGCGTCGTTCGACGAGGGAGGCGACCAGGGCGTCGGTGTGGGTCTCAGCGCGAGCGGGAGCGCCCAGCATCCAGAAAGCGAGAAGCGCGGCGAAGCGCCGGGTCTTCGAGCTCATCGAATGATTTCATCCATGCGAGCCAGTTTATCGATAGTCGTGCCCCTCGGGCACGCTGCCACGGCCCACGAGCGCCTCGAGGCGTTGAACCCGAACGTGGATGACACCCTCTTGATTCTGGATGGGGCCCTCGATCTGAACGATCGACGCGCTGTGCAGGGGGATCCGAAAGCGGCGGAACATCCGGGGTGTGAGAATGGCGTTCGAAGTGCCAGTCTCGTCCTCGAGGCTGAGAAAACAGAAACCCTTGGCAGACCCCGGGCGTTGGCGAACGATCACCTGCCCCGCCGTTCGCACTCGACGCCCGCTCTCGACTTCTTTGAGGTCGACGGCGGAGAGAACGCCCCTCTTCCGCAGCATGGGTCGCAGGTGCGTGAGGATCTGAGGGCCCGTGGTGAGTCCGCTATGACGATAATCCGCCAGCGTTTCCTCGAGCGGAGACATCTCGGACAGAGGTGAACTTCTGTCGGCGGGAGGCTGGCCGGCGAATAGTGAGTTCGTGTCGCGTTCCAGGGCGGCCACCTGCCAGAGTGCCGAGCGACGGGTCTTGGCGCTCTCGTCGATGCTCGCAAGCGCGCCGAGCTCGGCGAGAGTGTCGAACTCGTCGCGTCGGAGAGACACGCGTCTGGCGAGATCGGCAATGCTGCTGAAGGGGCCGGCAGCGCGCTCGGCTGCGATTGCCAACCCCGCTTCCCGACGCAGACCATCGACGTAACGCAGGCCCAGCCGAAGCGCTGGCTGAGCGCTGACGTGGCGCGGTGGCTCCAGGGTGCAGCGCCAATCCGAGCGTGCGACGTCGATGGGGCGCGTCTCGACAGCGTGCCGTTGGGCATCCTTGATCAGCGTGGCGGGAGAGTAGAAGCCCATGGGGTAGGCGTTGAGCAATCCCGCCAGGAAGGCCGTGGGGTGGTGGGCTTTGAGGAAGGCCGATGCGTAGGCGATCAAGGCGAACGACGCGGCATGAGACTCGGGAAAGCCGTAGAGCGCGAAGGAGTGGATCCCGCGGATGATCGATTCCTGGTCTTCGCCGATGATGCCGCGTTCGTCCATTCCCCGTCGGAGCCGCGATTCGAGCCGGTCCATCCGCTCTATGGAGCGCTTGAAGCCCATGGCTCGACGCAGCTCCTCGGCTTCGCCTCCACTGAAGCCCGCGGCCACCATGGCGATGCGCAACAGCTGCTCTTGGAAGAGCGGCACACCGAGGGTGCGCTTCAAGATGGGCTCCAGAGAGGGATGGGGATAGCTGACGGGCTCGCGGCCCGCGCGGCGGTTGAGATAGGGGTTGACCATCTGTCCGACGATCGGGCCCGGGCGAATGATGGCGACTTCCACCACCAGGTCGTAGAAGCGCTCGGGCTTCATGCGCGGGAGGGTCGCCATCTGGGCGCGACTCTCGATCTGGAAGGTGCCGATGGTGTCGGCTCTCCGGATCATCTCGTAGGTGATCGGGTCATCGGCGGGGAGGTGTGCCAGGTCGACCGAGACACCTTCATGAGCGCGAATCAGCTCGATCGAATCTTCGATCGCAGCCAGCATGCCGAGCCCGAGCAGATCGATCTTGATGATCCCCAGGTCGGCGCAATCGTCCTTGTCCCACTGCACCACCCGGCGTTCGGCCATCGTCGCTGGCTCGATGGGCACGACCTCGTCGAGGCGCCCGGCCGAGATGACCACTCCACCCGTATGCTGCCCCAGGTGCCGGGGCAGGCCGCGTACGCGGTCCACCAGTGCGAGTAGGCTCGAAATGCGCGGAGCTCTGGGATCGACTCCAGCCTGCTGCAGCAAGCTCTCGAGTTCGTCGAGGTTCTCGCGATGCTCGAGGCCCGAGATCGTCTTGGACAGCCGATCGATGGCGTCTGGGGCCATGCCCAGCACCTTGCCCATCTCTCGCACGGCCATTCGCGTTCGGTAGGTGATCACCACGGCCGTCATGGCGGCGCCGTGAGTTCCGTATTTGTCGAAGACGTACTGGATGACCTTCTCGCGCTGGTCGCCAGAGGGCAGGTCCAGATCGATGTCGGGCCACTCGCCGCGCTCTTCGGAGAGGAAGCGTTCGAAGAGCAGGTCCATTCCCACCGGGTCGACCGCCGTGATGCCCAGGGCGTAACACACGGCGCTGTTGGCTGCGGAGCCGCGTCCCTGGACCAGGATGTTCTGATCGCGGGCGAATTGCACGATGTCGTGAACGATCAGGAAATATCCGGGCAGATCGAGCTTCTCGATGAGTGCCAGCTCGTGCTCGAGCTGCCGGCGTACACGCGAAGCGAGGGGCGAGCCGTAGCGCGCCCGGCCGCCACGCAGGGTCAGATGTCGAAGGTAGGAGGCCTGGGTCTCGCCGTAGGGAACCGGGTAACGGGGGAAGCGATAACCCAGATTTTCGAGACTGAACGCGCAGCGATCTGCGATTTCGCGGGTGGCGCGAATCCATTCGGGCCGGTCTGCGAAGCGTTTTGCCATGTCCTGGGGTGAACGCAGATGCCGCTCGGCGTTGATTGCGAGCTTGCGTCCGGCGCGATCCAGAGAGGTCTTCCAACGCAGACACGTCAGTGCGTCGAAGAGCTGGCGTCCCTCGGGCCGCGCGTGTCGCACATCGTTGGTGGCCACCACCGGAACGCCCGCGGCCTCGGCGAGCTCCGAGGCCCGACGCCCCGCCGCCTCGCTGCTGCGGTCCAGGTGGCGCGAGACGTCGACCCAGAGTCGGTCGTTTCCGAAGATTGCCTTGGCGCGGTCGAGGCTCGGCGGGCCAAGCGAATCGTCGCCCCGCGCCAGTGCGGTGAGGCCCTGGGCGTGCTCCTCGATCTGCTCCCAGCGGTTGAGAGACTCGCCTTTGGCGACGTGGCGATGGCTCTCGGTGAGGATTCGACACAGGTTTCGATAACCCCGTTGTGATTCCACCAACAGCAGCAGCGGGGCTGGTCTTGATGTGGGATCTCCGTCGGTGACGAAGACCTGGGCGCCCACGATGGCCTTCACGCCCGCAGTGCGGGCCGCTTGATGGAAGCGGGCAATGCCGTAGATGCCACCGCAATCTCCCAGAGCCAGGGCCGGGTACTCCAGCTCCGCGGCGCGATCGATCAGCTCTTCGGGGTTGGAGGACGCTTCGAGAAAGGAAAAGGCGCTGCGGCAGCGAAGCTCGACGTAGTCGGAAGGGGAACCGATCGGGGGGACCACCGATGTACTTTCGTCTTTTTTTCGCCATTTGGCAAGAAGCGACTCTGGCAAGAAAATTCGAAGGCAGATTCACCTCGAAGACCCTGACCTCGCTCGGAAAAACGTGAGCGCGAGTTATGCTGGACTGCGTGTCCAGACGTTCCCGGCTAGCGGGGCCGCTCCGCTCCAGGCCGCGGGCGAGCGGGGGGATTCCTCTGCCCGAACCCGTCTCACCGAGCAATCCACTTCGCGCGCCAGAGGCCTCTCCCGCCGGCGAGGGAAGCTGAGTGGCCTCCGTCGTCGTAGTCGGCGCGGGTGTCGCCGGACTGACCTGTGCCTGGCGGCTGAAGCGCGCTGGGCACGACGTCGAGGTGCTCGAGTCCGAGCCCCACGCGGGTGGTCGCCTGCGAGGCGAGTCTCGCGAGGGCTTCATCATCGACCGGGGTGCGCGCTGCATCGGTAGCCGCGATGCGAATCTGCGCAGCGTTGCCAACGCGCTCGGAATCGGGGATCAGCTGCGCTCTGTCGGCGGCGCTGGAAGCGCCAGTCTGCGCGGCGGGCAGCTCTACCCCGCCGACCTGGCTTCACCCGCGCGTCTGCTCGGGTCACGCCTGCTCTCGGCAGGCGCCAAGGTTCGGCTGGGTCGACTGGCCTTCGAAGTTGTCCGACAGGGGCGGCGCTTCGAAGCGAAACCCGAGCTGGCGCGCGAACTCGACGCCGAGGACCTGGAGTCCGCGCTGCGCCGTGTGGCGGGAGTGGAGTGTCTCGAATACCTGCTGGAGCCGAGCTTCGCGATGCGCTGGGGCGGCTCGATCGACGAGTTCTCGTGGTCGTTTGGGCTGCGAGCGCTGCGCGCCGAAGTCGGCACCGGATCCCCCAAGACGTTCCCCAAGGGCATGGGCCTGTTGACCGAACGGCTGGCCGCTTCAGTTCGACTGCGCAGCGGTTGTCGGGTCGAACAGATCGAGTCGGAGACCGGAGGCGCTCGGGTTCACTACCGACGAGAGAACCACGAGGGACGGGTCGTGGCTGACGCCGTTGTAGTAGCGGTGCCGGGCTCCGACGTGCCAGCACTGTGCCCGAAGCTGACGCCCGACGAGCGGGGGTTCTTCGAGCACGTTCGCTATACGCGCGGCACCAGCGTCTCGCTGATGTTGACGGAAGGCTGGCGTGAGCTTCCCTGGCGCGCGATCTCTTTCCCTCGCGCGGCAGGGGTGGGTCTCGCTGCACTCCACGTCGATCACCACAAGCCGGGCCACGCGCCGCCGGGCTCCGGGCTGGTCACCGCCTGGCTCAGCCCTCGGGCAGGCGAACGGCTGTGGGAAGCGAGCGATGCTGACGTGGCCAACTTTGCCTTGGAATCCCTGCAGGAGACTCCTGTGGGCCGGCTGAAATCTCGGGGCGAAGTGGTTGCGCGCTTCCCACGGCTGCTGCCC
>CAXMOC010000061.1:0-14111 GCA_964194865.1 uncultured Opitutales bacterium
GCTCAGCGTCACCGTGCCGCCGATCCGCCGCGGCTCGCCGAGCTGGGTATAGACCTCGTTCACATAGTCCTTACGCGGATCGTTGCCGAAGAAGAAGCCGCGAACGTGGTAGTCCTGGTCCGTCAGGTTGCGCGCCCACACTGTCGCGCGAATGTTCTTCATCTCGAAGCCGATCGAGGCGTGCAGGAGCTCATAGGAATCGGACCGCGCGTTGTGGCTGTCGGCGTAGAAGAACTCGTCGCGGCCCTCCAGCTCGAGGCGTGCAAAGAAGAACTTGAGGAACTGAACCTGACCACCCAGGTGGAACTGGTAGGTCGGTGCGTGGGCCTGGTCGCGCCCGGACAGGTCGTCTCCGCTCGCGTTGACGAAATCGTTGAACTCGGTCCCCAACAGTCCCAGACCGCCGAAGAGATGCAGACGTTCGACCGGAATCCAGTCCAGCTCCAGCTCCAGCCCATAGTTTTTCCCCTCGGCGGCATTGCCGGTGAAGGCGATGAACTCCGAGCTGCCGTCGGGCCGCACGCGCACGATCGAGTTCGAGATCTGAATGTCGTCGCGGTCCATGTAGAAGGCAGCCATGCGAGCTGCCAGCCGATCCTCGAACCAGCTCCCTTTGAGGCCGAGCTCGTAGTTCCAGAGCGATTCACTGTCGAAGCTGCGCAAATCCGGATCGAGCGACCCGTCGGTGTTGAAGCCGCCCGCCTTGTATCCCCGAGAGACGCTCGCGTAGAGCAGGGTGCCGCCGTCGAAGAGGTAGTCGAGCACCACGCGCCCGCCCCAGAGATCATTCTCGCTGGGATCGAAGCTCACGTCTTCGGAATCCTCGTACTCCGCGCGGCGAAGCTCCCAGCGCAGCCCCGTCGTCAGCTTGAACCGATCGCCGAGCGCCGTTTCGAGCTGGCCGAAAATCGCAAAGCGGCCGGTTTCGAAAGAGCTCGAAAACCGGTCGGCAAGGAACGTGTAGTCGCGTTTCAGGTCCACGTTCTGCGCGATGCCGTAGAGGCCGAACGCCCAGTCGCTGCGCCCACCGAACAAGCGGCCCGTCTCGTTGGAGACGAACCGGATCTCCGCATTCAGGGTGTCGCGATCGCGCGAATAGCTGTCGGTCGAGCTGTATTCATTGGGATGAAAGCCGACGAACGTCCAGTCCTCGTCATAGCGATACTCGATATCGGACGTCGCGAGGCCCAGGTTCGCTTCCAGGTCGAAGAAGGAGGAGGTTTGCCAGTCGCCGTTGATCCCAGCGATGATGGTCTCCTGTGTATCGGCGCCGGGCTCGTCGGAGCGTGTTTTGCGATCGTTGTCGAGCGAGAACGCGTCATAGCCGTTGTCGACGTCGATGTACGAGGCGTGCAGATTCAGCGTCAGCCCGTCGGTGGCGATGAGCCGGAGCTTTCCGCGCAGCGTCAGCTCGTCGCGATCGTTGGTGCTTTCACTGTCGAGGAAGGTGTTGCGGATGAAGCCGTCACTCTTGTACTGCTGCGCGGCGAGTCGATAGAAGAGACGATCACGGGCCCCTGGGATTGGGCCGGACACCACCGCGCCCACGCTGTAGCTGTCGAAGTTCGCGGCTTCGGCCCTCAGGCTGGCCTCGAACTCTTCCGTGGGATCCTTGGTGTTGATCTTGATCAGCCCGGCGAGCGCGTTGGCGCCGTAGCGGGTGCCCTGTGGCCCGCGCAGCACCTCCACCTGCTCGACGTCGAACAGCGTCGAGATGGTGGCGGCGCCGCTGAAGTCCACATCGTCCAGGATCACGCCGACCGAGGAGTTGAGGGGCGCGTCGAACTGCTCGAGATCGCCCACGCCGCGGATCTGGAAGAACCTCGCACGGGAGCTGCCACCCGAGTAGTTGAGGTTCGGCACCATGCCGAAGAGCTCCTCCAGATGCTGGGCGTTGCGCTTCTCGATGACGTCGTCGGGAATCACGGTCACGCTGACCGGGAACTCGTTGATCGGGCGGCGCCAGGCGTCCGCCGTCACGACGATCTCTTCGATCTCGTCGGTTTCAGCGGTCTCGGCGCGACTGAACGGGGCAAATAGCAGAGCTGCGGGAGCGCTCGCGAGCAGGCTCACGGTTCTGAGCAACCGAGGGAAGCCCAGTAGCATGGTCAGAGTCTCCGATCTGAAAGATGAGAGACCCGGTGAGTTTTGACGATGGAGCGGCCGTCGGTCGCTCCATGAGGATTAGACCTATCCCTCCGCCGGTTCTAACCGGATCAGGTTCAAAGGGTCCCCTCCTGCCGAGAGCGTCTCAGGCCCCGTTGGCCACCCCTTAGGTACGCTCGAATCATAGCGGCAGCGCGGACGCCGAGGCAAGAAGAGCGCGACCCGAGCGCAGCTTCGCTCTGATGCAGCGCATGAACCGGGCTACTCGGTGCAGTCGACCGGTGCCAATACCACCGGAGGTTTGAACTGCAGCTAGAGCCCATCTCATTGACCTAAGCTCCCGCCAGAGCGCACACTGGATCGCTGGGGGAGGCGGGGTGAGGTGCCCCGTGACGTTGACAGCCTCAACATATAGGGTGTCTGTTGATGGTTCTAGTTGGTCCCGCTCATCTACGCTCTGTTCTAGGACTCCAGGAGTGGAGGAGGTGCGGAGCATACCCGAGTGCAGTGAGGTTTCTCCGGGCTTCGAACGGACGGCACACCAGCCGGCCGAGGAGACGGCCCCGGAGGCGCCGGTCTCTGCCAGCGAGATGATTCCGCCGGTGGCGAGCGAGGCGAGTGCGGCCTGCGCATGAGATCGCGGTCGTTCTACGTCGAGATCTTCGCAGTCTCGCTTGCGGTCATCCTGATCGAGATCGCGTACACGCGCATATTCTCGTTCACGCTTCACTATTACTTCACCTACTTCATCATCGGGATTGCTCTGCTCGGTCTGGGCGCCGGCGGTGTAGTGATCGCAATCTCACGGCGCCTCGGCGGAGGCGACTCCTCGCATATCGTTCCGATCGTGTGCATGGTGGGCGGAGCGTCCGTGTCGCTCGGCTATTTCGGAATCGCGGGAGTCCCACTCGACCCGACCCAGATCGGTGCCCACCCCCTCGAAGCCGTCAAGCTCATCGCTGCATCACTCGTGCTCTTGGTTCCGTTTCTCTCGGCCGGGATCGTCATTGCGACGATCCTGGTGGGCCGACCGAACCAGCTGAATCGTCTGTACGGTGCGGATCTGATCGGGGCTGCCCTGGGCTGCGCGCTTGCCATTCCCTTGTTGGAGTGGCTCGATCCCCCAGGCTGCCTTGCCCTCGCCGGACTGATCTTCGCGCTCGCGGGCGCGCGTCACGCGATATCACGCCGTTCGCTGATCCTTGCCCAGGTGCTCGTCGGCGCAGCGGCCGCGTTGCCACTGGTGAACCCTGCCTGGCTACCCGATCCCGTCACGACGAAACACATGGAGGTGTTTCGGCGCGACGATCTGGTGCGCCACTCGGAATGGAACCCCGCCTTCCGGGTCGATCTAGTGGAGTGCGGCAAGCACTTCGACTGTGGAGCTTCGGTGATGCTCCTACACGACGGCAGCCCGGGTTCGGTGATCAAGGAATTCGACGGCGATTTCTCGAAGCACGATCGACTGACTACGAATCCGCGATCACTGCCATTTGCCGTCGTCGCAGCCGATCCAAGCGTGCTCATCATTGGCTCCGCGGGCGGCCACGAGATTCTCGCTTCGCTCTTCTTCGGCGCACGCGAGGTCACGGGCGTCGAGCTGAATCCTGTAACGCTGCGGCTACTCACGGAAGACTGGGCCGACTACGCTGGGCGCCTGCACGAGAACGAGCGGGTCCGGTTGATCAATGGCGAGGGCCGCTGGTTCCTGGGTCAGAGCGAGGAGAAATATGACCTCGTCTGGTTCGTCGCTCCGGACTCCTACGCGGCGATGAACGCTGCGAGCTCGGCCGCGTTCGTACTCTCCGAGAGCTACCTATATACGGTCGAGGCAATTCGCGAGAGTCTCGATCATCTGAACGGGGACGGAATCCTCTGCGCACAGTTCGGAGAGCTGGAGTACGACCGCAAGCCGAATCGGACGACGCGTTATCTGAGTACGGCGCGGGCGGCCCTTGCGGCCGAGGGCGTGAGCAACTTTGGAGCCCACGTCCTGCTGGCGACCTCGAAAGGACTCAAGGGCCTGTCGGAGACTACCATTCTGCTGAGCCGGACCCCGTTCGCGCCCGAGCGCGTCCGTGGGTTCCAAGAGCAGATCGCGCGCGTCGAGCGCGGTGCTTCCCGTCACGTCCCAGGCACGATCTCGAGCGATGCTCCGAACCAGGCGATCACGCTGCCGACGCCCGCGCTGTCGGACTGGTTCGACGCGTACCCATACGACGTACGACCCGTCACCGATGACGCGCCGTTCTTCTGGCACTTCGCTCGGCTGGCGGATGTGGTGGGCGGGCCGATCGCACCGCGAGGTTATGTCGTGGACTACGAGGACGCGATCGGCGAGCGAACCCTCGTGGTCCTGCTCGGGGTGATCGCCATCACGGCAGGCTTCTTCCTGATGTTGCCGTTCGTCGCGATTCGACAGACGTGGCGCGAAATGCCGTTCAAGGCCAGGGCGGGCTTGTACTTCGGATCGCTCGGGCTCGGGTTCATGTTCTTCGAGGTCTGCTTGATCCAGATGCTCACGCTGTTTCTGGGTTACCCGACCTACTCGCTCTCCGTGACGCTGTTCGGGCTGTTGGTCTTCTCGGGGATCGGAAGCGTCGTCAGTGAACGCTATTCGGCACACCGCACGCGCTCTCTGCTGCTGCTGTTGGCCGTCCTTTCGGCGTTGGTCATGACGTACCCACGCGCAGTGCCACTCTTGGTCGAGGTCGCGATTGGTGCGCCCCTGGCCATGCGGGTGGCAATCACGCTGCTGCTGATCGCCCCGCTCGGGCTTTGTTTGGGTAGCTTCATGCCTCTAGGACTGCGCACGGTTTCGGGGCTGGGGCCCCACGGTCGGGAATACATCGCGTGGGCGTGGGCCGTGAACGGCTTCTTCTCTGTGATGGCGTCGATTCTGGCAACGCTTCTGGCGATGACCCTGGGATTCTCACTCGTCCTGCTGCTGGCACTGGGGATCTATGGCGTCGGAGTTTTGGCTCTCCTGAGGCTTCCCGAGCCAGCCAGGCACTAGATTCGAAAAGCGAACCCGATCCGGGGCGCGCCGCTGATGTGCGCGTGACGCTAGGCTCCCTCAGCGGTGGGGCATCACGCCGCGTCTACCCCCTCCCCTGCGTACAGGAGAATCCATGTCCCCTTCGCAGCCCGGCGTTCTCGCACCGGCACCGCCGCTGGCGCGCTGCATCAGGCTTCAGGTCTCGCCGGGCGCGGACCCGCAGCCCGAGGTCTTGGGGCTTGCGGAGCCAACGCTCGAAGACGAGCTGGTGGCCCTCTTGAATGCACCCTACTCGTTGCAGTCGACAGAGCGGGGTGGCGTGTTCGAGCACTGGATGCCGGCCGTCACGCCGGAGGAGAGCATCGAGCAGGCTGCGGTGGTCGCGCCCATGATCGCTTGATTGCGGTCGGCTGCCCAATTGGTGCGGCAGGTGTGTCGTCCGGCGAACTCCACGCAGACCTCACACTCCACTCGCGCCTGGTTTCGCAGTGCCAGCACGAGCGTGGTGACGAAGGCTGCGAACAAGACGATTCCCACGATGATGCGGGCCATGACGGGACGATACCGATTTCGAACTGAAGCGGGCTAGATCGCCGCGTCGCCGCGTTCGCCGGTGCGGATTCGCACGACGTCGGCCACGTCCATCACGAATATCTTGCCATCGCCGATCTTGCCCGTGTTGGCCGCACGGGCGATGGATGCCACGGCGGTATCGGCCTGGTCATCGGGAACGAGGATCTCGAGCTTCAGCTTGGGCAGCAGATCTACCTGGTACTCGGCCCCGCGATAGAGCTCCGTGTGCCCTTTCTGGCGCCCGAAACCCTTGACCTCCGTGACGGTCAGGCCCTGAACGCCGACGCTGCCCAGCGCTTCGCGAACCTCGTCGAGCTTGAAGGGCTTGATGATCGCTTGGATGAGCTTCATGGCGGCTCTCCGACTTGCTTCACAGGTTGTATCCACCAACGTCGCCGAGCGCCACCGCTTGCTTCGCAACGTCATCTGGCGCGGCCCCTGCGCCACATCCACGATCGCGCAGCCAGCCTTCGCAGCGATCCCTGGCGCGAAGAGCTCTCCAATCGCGGCGGCCCACTTCTCTCCCAGATTCGTGCCCTTGGCAAGCGATGCCGTCGCGCGATTCGGACTGGACGAACCGGGGAGCGATCGAGCACCCTGTCGAGGCAATGCGCGCGCGCTCAGCTTTCCTGTCCATCGCCGTCGCGATCTCGCTCGCATGGCCCAGCGCCGGAGAGGCTCCTCCCACGGACGAGCCGGAAACCGATTTCGAAAGCGACGAGGTCAGTGAAGCGCTCAGCGGCCGGGAAATCTACGAGCGCTACGTGGAGGGCCGCACTCGCGAGAGCTTCCAGAAGGTGCGGATCGTCTCGGTGGACCCCGGAGGCAGCGAGCAGCTGAGCCGCTTCGATCTCCGCGTGCAGGACGCCAGGGACGAGAACGGCGCGCCAACGAATGGGGTGCGCTGGCGTACGCGAATCGACGTGCATGATCCCTTCGACCTGCGACACACTCGGTACCTCATCATCACGAACGAACCGGGGCCCGACGACCAGTTCGTCTATCAACCCAGCGCACGAAGAGTGAGGCGGGTCGACCTCAGCAACACCTCATTCCTCGGAACCGACTACTCGTTCGGCGACATCGCCGTTGCGACCGTCGAAGACGCGGATCACGTGCGGCTGCCCGACGAAGAAATCGACGGGGAGGCGGTCTACGTCGTGGAGACTCGCATCAAAGAAGCGGTCGACGTCGAGTATCGAAAGACCGTCGTCTACCTCGAGCAGGAACACTACCTCCCGCTGCGCAGCCGTTCCTGGGACGACGACGGCGTCGAGGTCAAGGAGATGACCGCGCCGGCCTCCAAGATCCGAGAATTCGGAGGCGTCTGGGTGAACGCCGAGTCGACGATGCGCAACCTGCCCCTGAACACGCACTCGACGTTATTCGTCGACGAGCTCGAAGCCAACCCGAAATTCAATCGCGCAACCTTCAGCTCGGGTCGGCTCGCGCGAGGCCGCTAGCGGAGCCCAGAGGCCATTCGCTCCCGAGCCGGCGTCCGTGGTTCGCGAAGCAGTTGGTACTCCAGCACGATCTCCAGTCGCTCCCGGTCGAGATCCATGCGGACGTGTGATGCGCAGGGAGGCAGGTGGGCCGAGACGAGCGCCTGCATCTCCAGCTCGACGCGGCCCCACCAGCCACTCGACCCGTTTGCGGCATGCTGGAGACCGAACTCGGTCATGCGAACGAGCTTTTCGGAAACCGCGACACAGACCCGGGTGCGTGGGTCACCGCCGGGCGCACACGCCCGACGGCGCGGGATCATGCGCGGGCCGCGTCTCGGAGCCGGCCGGTGACGGCTTCTGTTCTGCGGTGAATCGAGCCGATGGGTCATTGTTTCTCCAAGTCTCTCCCGGTCACTCCCGGTTTCTCCGGGCCACTCCCGGTTTCTGCCAGAGCGGGGTGCCACCGCGGCGCCAACAGCCGGAATCGTGGCCCAGCGGTGTGACAGTTCCGGTCTCGAGAACCCGTGACCCCGGGGGAAGGGCCGCTCTCGCCTGAGGTCGTTGCAGCGCAGCGCTGGCTCGAGGAACCCTTCGGCTGGAGTCGACCGCAACGCGGTATGCTCCGCGCGGGTACGGAGGCGGCACCATGTTGAGGACTCCGGAGCTCACCCAAGCACCGGAGCAAGCGACGAGCCGCTTCTTCTACGGCTGGGTGATCGTCGGCTTCACGTTCGTCGCCCAGTTCATCACGATGGGCACCGTCTTCTACACCTTCGGTGTTCTGCTCAAGCCGCTGACCGCTGCACTCGGCGCCGATCGCTTCCTGGTCTCGCTCGCGCTGTCGATCCAGACGGTGCTGATCGCGCTGGTTGGACCCTGGGTGGGCCAGCTGATTGCCGAGCGTTCGATCCGAGCCTTGATGCTGGGGGGTTCGGCACTGATGTCGCTGGGATTTCTGGCGATGTCACAATCCCAGGCGCTCTGGCACCTCTATCTATCGTTCGGCGTGGTCCTTGCTGCGGGGATGGCGCTGGCGGGTCCGCTGCCGAACAACACCTTGCTCGCCAACTGGTTCGTGCGGCGGCGCGGCACCGCGTTCGGGATCTCCCAGTTCGGCATCACGATCTCGGGCACAGCCATGGTGCCGCTGACGACCTGGCTGGTACTGGAGTTTGGCTGGCGCTCGACCGTCGCCCTGTTTGCGATCGCGCCGCTCGCCGTTTTGGCACCGCTGATCTGGTGGCTCGTCGTCGACCGACCCGAAGCGCGAGGGCTCTCCCCCGACGGCGATACGCCTGCAGCACCCAGCCCGGACGCGTATGCGTACAAACCCCTCAAAATGGGCGCGGCGCTGCGCGACCGACGCATCTGGCTGCTGACGCTCACGGTCGGCCCGAGTTTCATGACCATCGGCGCGGTGATCCAGGCGATGCACTCGCACATCACCGACATGGGAATGTCGGGCATGCAGGCGTCCAGCGTGCTGGTGCTGATGACGTTCATGGGAGCCGTCGCCAAGCCCCTGTTCGGGATCTTGGCGGACCACTCGAACCCGCGCGCGGCAATGGCGCTCTCCCTGGCGCTCCAGGGCACCGGTTTGGGATTGGTCGTGCAGCTCCAGAGCCACGGCGGGCTGATGCTGGCCGGGTTTCTCTTCGGTCTGGGGTACGGAGGGGTCATGCCTTTGTGGAGCGTGCTGCTGGGCACGCTATTCGGACGCGAGTCCTTCGCGCGCGCCATGGGCCTGATGGGCCCGCTGACGCTGCCCTTCACGTTGGTTGGCCTGCCCTTTACCACGTTCGTCTTCGAGCGCACCGGCAGCTACCGGCCGGCATTCATCGGGTTGTTGGCTTTCCTCAGCGTGTCGGTGGTTGCTCTGGCAGCGCTCAGAGTCCCGCGACGCTGAGGGGCAAGCCCGATCCAGCGGGAAGCGCCTGGCCGCTTGGGGTGCGGTTTCCGGTTGAGGCGCTGTTTGGGGGAGCGCCGCTTTGCTCAGCGATCTCGCCAGACCAGGTACGCGTCGATGAGTTCGTGGAGGCGGTCGCGGCCGAAGCTCGGATCGTGGCCTGCGTGAACGACGCTGACAGGTAGCTCCCGCAGCCGCTTCATGGTCTGGATGTAGTCGGGGATGTTGCTCGATTCGAGCTGGTCGAGCAGCGGCCCATCGTAGATTGCATCTCCGGAGAAGAGCGTCCCGCTCGCGGCTTCCCAGAGGCCCATGCTTCCGACGCTGTGACCGGGGAGATGCAGGATCTCGAAGTGGCGATCGCCCAGGTCGATGACGTCCCCTTCTCCGACGACTCGCGTCGGGCGAGTCGAGGTGACCGCATAGCTGTCGATGTCGAAGCCCTCCGGAACGGCACTGACGAGCGTGTCTCCGACCGAGTAGCCGATCGCCCGAAGACCCTCGAGCATCTCCTCGCCGAAGTCCTTGCTGTAGAGGGAGCTGAATTCCCGGTAATCCTCCATGTCCTTGGCTTCAGCGCGGTGCATCACGCGCGTGTCGAACTCGTGCAAGCTGCCAACGTGGTCGTAGTGGATATGCGTGGCCACGGCGACGACGTCTTTCTGCAATAGATCGTCCGCCGCCTCGGCGAGCGAAGCAATTCCCAGACCGGTGTCGATCAGGGCATCGCGATCGCGTCCGCGCACATGCCAGATGTTGCAGCGCAGGAATGGATCGACGTGCGGCTCCCAGAGCAGCGTGATCGCATCGTCGATACTCCGGCGCTCGAACCAGTGATCGGCGATGCGAAGGGCCATGTTCACGCTCCTCTGGAGATCTCAAGAAGCTTGCCGTCGCGTGGCTCATCTGGGGCCGAACCCAGATGGCTGGCACGGTCCAGTCATGAAATGGGCCGTCGAGGAAACGACCCTAGGGCCCGTGGGATGCAAACACCTCGACCTGCCCCTCGGCATCGAACGACATCACGGAATAGCGCTCTGGACGGGGCCCCTCCATTCCCGGAGAGCCGATGGGCATACCGGGAACTGCCAGACCAACGATCGAAGGGCGCTCGTCGAGCAGCTGGATCACGTCAGCGGCGGGCACGTGCCCCTCCACCACGTAGCCCTCGACCAAAGCGGTGTGGCAGGAAGACAGGCCCCGCGGCACGCCGTTGGCCAGCTTGATCGGAGTCACATCGCGCACGTCGTGCGTTTCGACGCTGAAGCCGTTGGCTTCCAGATGCTTCACCCACTTGGAGCAACAACCGCAGGTGGGAGATTTGTAAACGGTCACGGCGGTCGGCTCGCCCGAGAGCGCGACGTTGCCGAGCAGCGAAGCTGCGAAGAGGATCGAACCGAAGCGAAACAGGAGCGACATTCGCGTTCTCCCAGAGGGCGCTCGAAGTGGATGTTCAGCATAGCTGGCGCGCCTAGCCCGCGCCGAGCGCCACGGGCTAGGCGCCTCGCGGTGCTCAGGGGCTGGCGCTTGCGGAGTTCGCCTCAACTCGGAACGGCAGCGCCGCGGGGTGGTTGCCCATCAGCGACACGAAGCTGTTCGCCCAGCCGTACTTCTCGGCCATCTGCTGGTTGATCGCGTCTCTGAGCGCCGGGTTCGCGACGAGGCGCGCCTCCTGGAACTCGCCGCTGCGCTCGAGCCTGACCTCCGGGTTGGCCTGCACGCGGGTCACCCACCCGCTTCCCTCAGGCGTACCCGCGCGGAGGTAGGTGCCATCGGGCGCGTCGACGATCCACAGCGGGGTCGAATGCCACTCTCCATCCGGCCCGAGGCTCTCGAGTGTCACCACCTCGCCCACCAGCGGTGTCGCGGTGATGATGGCGAGAGCCAGAAAGCCGCCCAGCAGAAGCCCGACGACGATGAGTGCCCGCTTCATGAGCCCTCCCCTCTTGGTTTGGCGCAAGACGCTCGATTCGCCGCCAAGAGGATAGGTGGGGCAACTAGGGATTCGCAGTGCCCAGCCGGAATACGGTCATCGCGGAGCGCCTCCGCGAGCCCAGTGCACAGCTTCCGAATTGCGTTACCCAGTCTTGGGTCAAACTCCTAGACTATCCGAGACGATTGCACCGCCGGCGCTCCGCCGGCTGCAGAACGAGCGACGAGGGCAATAGCGAGCAGGATGAGTTCGTCCAATCGACACGGCGAGCGACTCGCGAGGTGGAGCGAGTCGAAACAAGTCGGAACCCCGCCCCGACCGGCAGCCACCGTGGTGCTGCTACGCGACGGCAGCTCCGGACCCGAAGCGCTGATGCTGCGCAAGAACTCGCGGATCGCCTTCGGCGGCATGTGGGTGTTTCCCGGAGGGCGGGTCGACGCAGAGGACCGAGTGGGTGACGACGAGCTCGCTGGAGCTCGGCGCGCAGCCGTGCGCGAGGCCCGGGAGGAGAGCGGCCTGGTCGTCGACGAACGCGGACTCGTTCCGTTCTCGCACTGGACACCGCCGCCCATTACGCCAAAGCGCTTCCTCACCTGGTTCTTCGTCGCGCGCGCCCCGACCTCTGCGGTCACCATCGATGGTGGTGAGATCCACGAGCACACCTGGTTGTCACCAGCCGAGGCGCTCGTGCAGCGCGACAAGGGCGAGATCGAGCTGGCGCCACCCACGTTCGTGACCCTGTGGGAGCTCGCTCGCGATCCCAGCGTGGAGAGCGCACTGTCGCGCGCACGGGCGCGCGAGCCCGAGCGCTTCGAGACCGTGATCGGCCGAGTCGACGGGGGCGCGGTGGCGATGTGGCACGGCGACGCCGGCTACGGGGAGGCCCAGCCCGACCTTCCCGGCCCGCGGCATCGTTTGTGGATGCAAGACGACGGCTGGCGTTACGAACGCAGCGACGCCCCCGAAAGGCTCAGCGGGCCGCGGCGCGGCTAACATGGAGCGTGCGCCCGGCGAGCTTCCAGTCTCCGCGGCACGAAGGAGCCCAGCATGCCGGCACTCGACGGTATCCGGATTCTCGACATGACCCAGTACGAGGCGGGGCCGTCCGCCACCCAGGCACTGGCGTGGCTCGGTGCGGAGGTGGTCAAGGTCGAGCCGCTCGAAACCGGCGACCCCGGCCGGACGCTCGCCGTCGGCGGCAAGTACTCCGCCTACTTCTGCAACTGGAACGCCAACAAGAAGAGCATCGCAATCGACCTCGCGAAACCCGAAGGTCGCGACCTGTTGCTGCGGATGCTGCCCCACTACGACGTGTTCATCGAGAACTACGGCCCCGGCGTGGTCGAGCGTCTAGAGCTCGGCTACGAGACGCTCAGGGCGGTGCATCCGGCGATCATCTACGTGCAGATCAAGGGCTTCGGAATCTCGGGGCCCTACGCCGGCTACAAGTCCTACGACATGGTCGCCCAGGCCGCCGCGGGATCGTTCTCGGTGACGGGAGAGACCACTGGGGCCCCGATGCTCCCCGGCCCGACCATCGGCGACTCGGGAACGGGTGTGCAGGCCGGCATGGCGATCCTGGCGGCCTACATCCAGCGCTTGCGAACTGGAGAGGGGCAACACATCGAGCTGTCGATGCAGGAGGCCATGACCTACTTCATGCGCACCCGGATCGCCTTTGGAGCCGATTGGGGCGAGCAGGCGAGCCCGCGCTCCGGCAACCTGATGGGTGCCGGCCCGACGGGCCTGTACCCGTGTGCCGGGGGTGGGCCCAACGACTACGCCTATCTGATCACCGTTACCGGGCGTCACTGGGACGGGCTCTGTCTGGCGATCGAGCGCCCCGATCTGGTCGTCGACCCGCGTTTCGAAACCGGTGAGAAGCGGGCGATCCACGGAGCCGAGCTCTACGAGGAGGTAGCCCGCTGGACCCGTATCCACGACAAGTTCGAGGTGATGCGTCGGCTCGGCGATGCGGGCGTCCCCTGCTCCGCGATCCTCGACACAAGGGACCTCTACCGCGACCCCCATCTACTGGAGCGCGGCTTCGTCAAGACGGTCGAGCACCCGAAGCGCGGCGAGGCACCGCTGCTGGGTTTTGCGCCGCGCATGTCGGCCAGCGAGGTCGAGCTGAAGCGCGCTCCCTACCTCGCAGAGCACAGCGATGAGGTGTTACGCGACGATCTGGGGTTGAGCGAAGGCGAGCTGCGCGCACTTCGCGACGCGGCCGTGCTCGGCTGAGGACGGATCAGCCGCCCGAGCGAACGCCCAGCTCTTCGAAGAGCAGCGGCAGCGTCCCCAGGTCTTCGATTGCCGCGTTCGAGCGCTGCAGCGCGCGACGTCCGACTGCGACGCTCTGCATGCGGCTGCCCGCCGCGGCGGTGGTAGTGGCGGCCACCCAGGAATACGCGGCAAAGCGTCGGTAGTCGCGCCAGATCGCGTCGAAGGGGCGTGTCGGAGCACCAGCCGCATCCAGCGCCCGCTGGTAGCGCAGCAGGAGGTCGCGCTCCTCGGCCCTTCGGAGCTCGGTGGGCAGCGAATTGCACAGGAAGTAGGCAACGTCGCGCATCCCCGGCGCGTGAGCGAAACAGGCCCAGTCGAGAAAGCCGACCCGGTCGCCATCGAGAAATAGGTTGCCGAGGTGTGCGTCGCCGTGGATCAGGGTGTGGGTGCCCCGGTCGAGCACCGCGTCGAACGCGCGCGTCTGCCCGATGTAGAGCTCGGCGAGCTTTCCGAACGCGTCGGGCATCTCCGAACCGAAACTCTCCAACCCGGCCTTCACGAGGATGCGCCCCCATTCGTGGCGCAACGGTCCCTCCACCCAAGACAGGTCGTTCGCGAAGCGCGGAGAATTCCAATACTGCGCATGGAGCTGGGCCAGGGAAGCGACGAGCGAGCGGGCGTACTCGAGCAGCAGCGGATCGTCTCCGGCGGGGAATCGGCAGCCGCTTTCGACGAGATCCTCGAGCAGCATCAGATAGCTCGAGCCGTCGTCGCTCCAGGCCGACCAACGCGCCTCGGGAACCCGCACGGACACCTCGGCCGCGAGCTTTCGATAGAACTGCGACTCTCGGCGGCCCATTCCCGTCGCAACGACCATCTCGCGCGAGGTGGGGTCGCTCGGCGGCAGCTTCACGAAAATCGCTTCGG
>CAXMOC010000062.1:0-33684 GCA_964194865.1 uncultured Opitutales bacterium
CGGGCTCTCTCACGTCGATGAAGTGCCAGCCCGCGCGATCGGGCCTTTGCAGGACTGCGGCCGCGGCCTCGGGTGAGATCTCCTCTACGGTTTCGAGCGCCCTGCGAACGAAGTCGGCGAGTGATCGCGCCACGTCGTCACCACTCCAGAAACGATTCGAGCAGGCGTGGGCCGAGTTCGATGTGCACGCACCGTTGCTCGGGCCCGTTGGGAACGGGAGCCGGCCAGGGGATCGGCGGAACGCGCCCTGTGGGCTCAAGCTCCAAGGTAGACGGCGCTCAGTGCGACCCCGGCGAAGGCGAGGACGCAGACCTGAAACGCGCGATCCTTCAGGAAAACCTCCTCGGGCCGTTCGCCGAGCCCCGCCGTTTCCACCAGATGGTGATAGCGGAATATCGCGAACAAGACGAAGGGCACCGAGAGCGGGAGTAGCGGAAACGCCGCCGCTGAATCGATGACGTAGAGCGCGTAGGTGATCGCCGTCGCGGCGATTGCGGTCGTCGAGTACGCGGCAAGCGTGGGTTCCGTGTAGTGGCCGAGGACCGAGCGGTGCTCTCCGGCATCGTCACTGAGAGCGATCATCTCCGCGCGGCGCTTCGAGAGAGCGAGGAAGAGCGCGGCAAAGAAGGTGCAAAGGATGAACCAATCGGAGGACGGCACCGCGATCGCCAGGGCCCCCCCGACCGCTCGCAGTACGAAGCCCGTTGCCACCAGCATGGTGTCCAGGATGACGATGTGCTTCCCCGCCATCGAGTAGAAGTGGACGAGCCCGATGTAGCTCACCAATGCGAGCCCGAATTGCCAACCCACCCAGAAGCCGAGCCCGATCGAGGTTGCGGTGAGGAGAACGGCAATGCTGACGGCGGTCTTCGTCGCGATCTCGCCGGCCGCCAGGGGTCTGAGGCGCTTGACCGGGTGTTGGAGGTCGCGCTCCACGTCGAGCAGGTCGTTGATGACGTAGACCGAGGAAGATGCCAGGCAGAACGCGACGAACGCGACCGTGGCGAGGCCCATCGAGCTTGGCACGAATAGCTCGTTGGCGAATACCGCGGCCGCAAACACGAGCAGGTTCTTCGACCATTGGCGGGGTCTGAGCAGCCGCAACAGCGCCGGACTGCCTCTGCGCCGATTCAATCTGGCTTCGCTGTTTTCGGGCCGACCGGCGGGCACGCTGCCTCTCGTGGGGAGTCCTGACACCAGTGGGAGCCTCTCCGCTGATTCTAGTCGATGGGGAACGCTAGCCCACGCGGCACCTCGCTTCTCGGCGCGGCGGGTCCAGCAGCCCCGGGTTATGATTCGGCCGAAACGGTCCCGATCTCGAGAGGAAGATGGATCATCCCGCGGCAATTCGTCCAGAAGAACACGCCAAATTCTCATCGGAGAAGATGGGCAAGGCCACGCTCTTTCGTTCGGAGCGGATCATGGTGGGGCTCAACTCCTTCGAGCCCGGTCAGGAGCACAAGCTCCACGCACACGAAGACATGGACAAGATCTACCAGGTGCTTTCCGGCCGCGGGCATTTCCTGTTGGCAGACCGCGAGATTCCGATGGAGCCCGGAGTGATGTTGATCGCTCCAGAAGGGGTGCCTCACGGGATTCGCAACGATGGAGACGAGCGCTTGATCGTGTTGGCCGTGCTCGCTCCTTCGCCCTGACGAGAAGCGAGGATGGAGTCGACATGATCACACTCTACACGGCAGCGACACCCAACGGCCGCAAGGCTTCGATCGCACTCGAGGAGATCGGCGTTCCCTACGAGGTGGAGAAGGTCGACCTCCAGTCGCCCGATCACCCCACGCCGAAGTTCCTGGCACTGTGCCCGAATCACAAGATTCCGGTGCTCGACGACGACGGTCAGGTGATCTGGGAGTCTGGAGCGATTCTTCTCCATCTGGCCGAAAAGCACGGCAAGCTGCTGCCCGCCGATCCGGCCGGCCGCATGGAGGCGATCCAGTACGCGTTCTTCCAGACTGGTGGGATCGGTCCCAACCTGGGCCGACTGGCGGCCCAGGTGCGACGCCCCGAGGGCGAGCGCAACCAGGAGATGGTCGAGATCTTCAGCGGCGAAGTGAATCGACTGCTCGGCGTGTTGGATCGCATCCTTGCGGACGGACGACCCTACCTGGCGGGCGAGTATTCGATCGGGGACATCATGCACTACGGCTGGCTGGGGCTGATGCTCGGCCTGAAGGCTCCCCCGCTGATGGCGCTCCCGCGTCTCGTGGGCTGGCTCGAGCGAATCGGTGAGCGGCCGGCCGTGCAGCGTGGCATGAAGATTCCCGTCTGAAATTGGCTTCCGCCGGACCCCGACCAGCTCCCTGCATAACCAGCTCCCGAGCCGCGTTTTGGCTTGAGGCGCGGTGGCCTCTCGCCGATTGAAGCCTTGTCCGGCGCGATGCGTCCCCGGTGCCGGGCGAGGGGGCTCAGAAACCGGCAAATGGATGATCGAGGCAAGCCCGACCGGTCCGAGACGCTGGCCGCGTTTGGAGTGAACGCCGGCATCGTCAACGAGATTCGCCGCCGCTACGAGATCGATCCGAGCTCCGTCGATGCCAGTTGGGCGAGCCAGTTCGGGGGCCACGCCCGGAGAGAGTTGCCCGGTGCCGACGAAGCGTCGGACACTTCGACTCCTACCGGCGAAGAGATCGATCCCAGCATGGGAGATCGGCTTGCGGATCGGCACGCCCGTGTCCTGCGCCTGATTCACGCCTACCGATCTCGCGGGCACCGCATTGCCGACACCGATCCGTTGGGCCAGCACTCCAGCTATTTCCCGGAGCTGGATCCGGCCCACTACGGCTTCGGAACCGAGGAGCTCGACCAGCTCTTCATCGCCGGGAACTTGCCGGGAGGCCCGGTTCAGACGCTGCGGGAGATCCTGCGGCGGCTGCGCGCGACCTATTGCCGCAAAGTCGGGGTCGAGTTCACACACGTGCAGGATCCCGGGCGCAGGGCGTGGCTACAGGGCCGAATCGAGGAGTCCGAGAACAGAACGAATCTCGACACCAGCCAGCACATGCGAATGCTCCAGAAGCTCGTCGCTGCCGAGCTCTTCGAGCGTTTCCTGCACACCCGTTTTCTGGGCCAAAAGCGCTTCTCACTCGAAGGCTCCGAGGCATTGATCCCGCTTCTCGACACCATCGTGGAGGAGGCGCCAGCGCTGGGAGCGCGCGAGCTGGTGATCGGAATGGCCCATCGAGGTCGGCTCAACGTCCTCTCCAACATCCTGGGCAAATCCCTCGAGTCGATCTTCTCCGAGTTCGAGGACAGCCCGCTGATCGACAGCCCGTTCGGCTCGGGTGATGTGAAGTATCACAAGGGCTTCTCGAAGGATCGGCGGGTTGCCAGTGGAGAGCGGATCCACCTGTCGCTCACCGCGAATCCATCTCATCTGGAAGCGGTCAACCCGGTTGTCGAAGGGCGCACGCGGGCGAAGCAGGTCAGGGCTGGGGATGGCCGGGGCGAAACCGTGATCCCTGTGCTGATCCACGGCGACGCCGCATTCGCCGGCCAGGGAATCGTCTCAGAGACGCTCAACCTTTCGAATCTAGCCGGCTATTCGAGTGGCGGAACGATTCACGTGGTCGTCAACAACCAGATCGGCTTCACGACGACGCCGGCCCAGGCGCGGTCCACGCTCTACTGCACCGACGTTGCCAAGATGATCCAGGTTCCCATTCTTCACGTCAACGGAGACGACGCCGAAGCCGTCGTCCACTGCGTGAAGCTCGCCATGGAATATCGTCACCGCTTTGGCGAAGACGTGGTTATCGACCTGGTCTGCTATCGCCGTCACGGCCACAACGAAGGTGACGAGCCCAGCTTCACCCAGCCCCTGCTCTACGAGAAGATTCGCAAGCAGGAATCGGTTCGAAAGATCTACACCGATGAGCTCCTACGACGCGGAGAGCTGACGCTCGAGGAGGCTCGCCGAATCGAGGAAGATCTGAACAGGCAGCTCGACCAGGCCCTCGACGTGATCGAGACGCGCCCTCCCGGGCCCGACGAGCCCTACGAGCCGAGGGGGCCTTGGACGGGTTACCTCCGAACCACTCCGGACCGCGAGCCGGACACGGGCGTTCCCATCGAACGACTCAGCCAGATCGCCGAGCGCATCGGGGCGGTGCCCGCAGAGTTCGACCTTCATCCCAAGCTCGTATCACTGATGGAGCGGCGGCAGAAGTCGGTTGCAGATGGCTCGCCGATCGATTGGGCGATGGCCGAGGCGCTGGCCATGGGCTCTCTGCTGGCCGAGGGAACTCCGGTCCGGTTGTCGGGTCAGGACAGCTGCCGGGGGACATTCAGTCAGCGACACGCCGTGCTCATCGACCAGAAGACCGAGGAAGCCTATCTCTCACTCGATCACCTCTCGGCCACCCAGGCACGTTTCGAAGCCTACGACAGCCTGCTATCCGAAGCGGCAGTGCTCGGCTTCGAGTACGGCTACAGCCTCGCCGACCCATCCACCCTGACGATCTGGGAGGCTCAGTTCGGCGACTTCGCGAACGGGGCTCAGGTGATCATCGATCAATTCATCAGCTCCGCCCACGTGAAGTGGCAGCGCATGAGCGGGCTCGTCATGTTGCTTCCCCACGGCTACGAGGGGCAGGGGCCAGAGCACTCCAGCGCGCGCATCGAGCGCTTCCTGCAATCTTGTGCTGACGATGCACTCCAGGTCGTCAACTGCACCACCCCTTCCCAGTATTTCCACGTGCTCCGTCGCCAGATGCGAAGAAGCTATCGCGCGCCTCTCGTCATCTTCACACCCAAGAGCCTGCTGCGGCGGCCCGAGGCGATGTCACCACCGGGCGATCTAGCGTGTGATCGTTTCCAGCCCCTGCTCGAAGATCCGCTGACGCGCGCGCAACCCGATCGCGTCCGGCGCATCGTCTTCTGCAGCGGCAAGGTCTACTACGACCTCCTGGCGGAGCGCGAGCGGCGCTTCGACGCTTCCTCGCCAGTGGCACTGGTCCGGCTCGAACAGCTCTACCCCTGGCCCGCGGAGCAGGTTGCGCAGGTCTTCGAGCGCTATCAGCATGCCGTCGATGTGACGTGGGCCCAGGAAGAGCCAGCGAACATGGGCGCCTGGGCCTTTGCGCGCGAGCGCCTCTATGCTGAGCTGCGTCCGAAGCAGAAGCTGACCTACGCGGGACGGCGCGCGAGCGCCAGCACGGCCACCGGCTCGATGCGCATTCATCGCGAAGAGCAGGCCGCCTTGATCGACAGCGCGTTCGCTAGGCTCTGATCCCCCTGCGAGACGAGCCACGGAGCTCGAGCCGGATCGACCGAGGGGGCTCTCCAGATTCCGAACCCCGCGCGGACGAGAAACCATCGAACAGGCAAGGGTGCTGCGCCACTCTCTAGAGAAGCCGGCGTCGCTACCCCTTCACTGACCCGGCTTCGCCGAGTCATGAGTTCACTCGGCCTTGGTTCGCTTGTCGGCGCGCTCCCAGCGGTCGGCAACGAGTGACTCGACGATCTTCAGAGCGCGATGACCCCAGATGGGATGCGGCTGTTCGGCGAACTCGTCGGCCAGGCGCCGCGCCGCCAGGATCGGTGTGACGTCTGAATCCCTCGCGAGCTTGAGCACGCGCAGGGTGGTCTGATAGATCCCCCCAGGCCAGTCTCGGCCGAGGTGGCGCTTCACCATGGGATCGCCGTTGACGTAACCGTACTGCTCGTTTCCGCAGTACACGATGCCCATCCGATTCCCTACGAAGTCGGGAATGTGAAGGATCCCACGCTCTTCCAGGGCGCGACCGTCGCGCTCTTCGTCGACCAGCTGATTGTTGGCCGGGCCGCAGACGATGCTGGCGCGAATATGGGGGATGGTCTTCGGGTCGAGAACTCCACCGAGGGCGCTGGGAACCAGGATGTCGCAGGGCTCCGCCAGCAGGTCCGCATTGCCCCGCCGTGCCTGGTGCACTTCGACGGGACGGCCCGCACAGCGGTCGAGCAGCGCTGCGCAGCGTTCGGCCGACACGTCGCTGGCGACGATCTCGCGCACGCCGCGTTCCAGCAGCAGGGGGACGATGGAGCTGCCGACGTGGCCCGCCCCCTGAAGAGCGATCTTCATGCCTGCGAGCGAGCCCAGCTTCAGAAAGTCGATCGCCGCCTCGATCGCGCAGACGACGCCGGCCGCGGTCATTGTGGAGGGATTTCCGGCACCGCCGAACTCGGGCGGAATGCAGGTGACAAAGCGGGTCGTGCGATGGACCTCCGCGATGTCCGAAGGGTTGGAGCCGACGTCTTCGGCCGTCAGATAGCAGCCGCGCAACGAGCTGATGAAGGACCCGTACTCTCGGAAGAGCAGACGTCGCCACTCCGGGCTCGTATCCTGGCCGTTCGCGTCTCGGGCGATGATCCCTTTGCCGCCGCCCCACCACAGGCCGGCCAGCGCGTTCTTTCGTGTCATCCCCGACGAGAGCCGCAGGCCGTCACGGAGCAGGGCCTCCACGCTCTCGTAGTGCCAGTGCCGCAAGCCTCCCTGCGCCTGGCCCCGGGTCGTGCGGTGGACGAAGGCCGCGAACAGGGCGCGTGTCTCCGGGCCCAGGGCGAGGAAGATCGCCTCGTGCTCTCGGAAGTCCGCTGCATCCGCGAGCAGCCAGTCCTCCAGCCCCTGAAACATCTCGTGAGAGACGTTCACGGTCTGGGAGCGGGAGTCATATACGAGGTAGGCGCGGGTCTGGCCTGCCTCGAGCATGCGCTCGGCGAGCTGTTGCGGGCTCGATTCGAAGAGCCGACTCATGGGGAAGCGCACTCCTCCCGGTTATCCTGCTCATCGCATCGGTGATTTCGATAGCCGACTGAACCAGAGTTCACTAGCGAGGGGCTGGATGACCGACTCGCCCCGTATGCCTCGACGATTCTGGCGAGCTGGCTTGGCGCTCGCGATCGTGATGATCGGGGTGAGCGGCATGGGATTCGCGACGTCCTGGACCAACTTTCGGGAAGTGGACGAGGGTCGGTTCTATCGCTCAGGACAGCTCAGCGATGCGCAACTCATGCGCGTGATTGATGAATATCAGATTCGAACGATCATCAACCTTCGAGGGGAGGACCTCGGTGACGAGTGGTACCAGCGGGAGCGCGCCGTCGCGCGTGAACGCGGGGTAGCACTCGTAGACGTCGATCTGCGCGCCTACAGGCTTCCCCACAAGGCGGAGCTGATTCGTTTGCTCGACGCCTACCGCGACGCGGAACGCCCCATTTTGGTCCACTGCTTTTCCGGTGCGGACCGGGCAGGGCAGGCTTCCGCGATCTACCAGCTGGAGTACATGGGCGCCTCGAAGCAAGAGGCGCTCGAGATGGTGTCGTGGCGTTTCCTGCATCTCTCCCTGCTGAGACCCGCAATGCGCTATTTCATCGAGCGCTACCGCGACGAGCAGTGGGCCCGAAGCAGCTACGATCCCTGCCGCACGGACTACCGCTACTACGATCGCGAGAAGTTCTGCAACGGCTGAGGGGGTCGGTCGCGCCGTCTCCCTGACGCTGGCGAGTGCGGTTATCATGGCGGCCTGACTGCCCAGATCGAGCTGAGGAGTGATTCTGATGGACCTGAGTTACGGCAAGGAGTACGAGGATTTCCGACGAGAGGTGCGAGACTTCCTCGGCTCGAATTGGCCACCCGGCGGCGACGCCGATCGCTTTCCGACCAAGGAGGAGACCGCCACCTTCCGCGACCTCGCAACGGAGCAGGGCTATCTCCGCCGCTCGATTCCGAAGCAATACGGCGGTTCCGATCAACCCCCGGACGAGATCCGCGGATCGATCCTGCGTGAGGAGTTCTCCCGGCTGCGGGCTCCGATGGATCCGCCCGGTATCGGGATGATGATGTTGGTGCCCACCCTGCTCGAGCGGGGCGAGGAGTGGCAGAAGCAGAAGTTCGTTCCCCCCACCGCGCGCGGTGACGTCATATGGTGTCAAGGCTATAGCGAGCCTGGCTCGGGAAGTGATCTGGCCTCGCTCAAGACGCGCGGAGAGCTCGTGGGTGACGAGTGGGTGATCAATGGTCAGAAGATCTGGACGAGCGGCGCTCGCGATGCGCACTACATGTTCTGTCTGACCCGTACCGAGCCCGAGCAGCCCAAGCACGCGGGCATTTCCTATCTGCTGCTGGACATGAAGCAGCCCGGAATCGATGTGCGACCGCTGAAGCAGATGACGGGCGGGGCAGACTTCAATGAGGTCTTCCTCACCGATGCCCGCACCCCAAAAGATTGGATCGTCGGCAAGCGGGGAGAGGGATGGCTCGTGTCGCGTACCACGCTCAAACACGAACGCAATTCGATCGGAGCAGCCGCTCAGTCCAATGCGGTATTCCAGGGCCTGATTCAGCTCGCGAAGTCCACTCAGCGCAGCGGAAGACCGAATATCGACGATCCGGCCATCCGCCAACGACTGGCAGAAATCGAGGGGTATGTCCGCGCCCACGAGTATTCGGGCTTTCGACAGCTCACGAAGAACTCACGCGGGGAGAATCCCGGCATCATCCAGATGATGAACAAGCTCAACTCCACCAACATCGGAGACCGGGTCGCGAAGCTGGCCCTCGATCTGCTCGAGGAAGACGGCCTGCTCGATCCGATTGCCACTCCTCGCGCGGGTTACCGCCCCAGCGCCAATCGGTCCTGGATCACCCAATACATGTACTCGCTGGGGATCGCTGTCGCGGGCGGTACCGCGAACATTCAGCGCAATGTGATCGGTGAGCGCGGTCTCGGCCTGCCCCGTGACGTCTACGCCGAGAGGAGCTCGGGAAAGTGAACTTCGACATTTCGGAAGAGCAGCAACTGCTCCAGCAGATGATCCGGCAATTTCTGGAGAAGGAGTGTCCAACCCAACGTCTTCGGGAGATCTTCGAGTCCGATACCGGCTTCGACGCAGCGCTCTGGAAGGGGATGGTGGAGCTCGGTATTACGGGTCTGCACCTCGAAGACAGCTATGGAGGTGCCGGGCTCGAGCTCATCGACCTCGCCCTGGTGGGCGAGTCCCTGGGCTACGGGGGTGCGCCCGGCCCGTTCTTTGGCCACGCCCTGGCCGGCCTGGCAATCCAGCTTGCGGGTAGCGAGGAGCAGAAGCGCGCCTGGCTGCCACGGCTCGCTAGCGGCGATGCGATCGGCACCGTGGCACTTGGGGAAGCGAACGGAATCTGGCAGCCGGAAGAGTGGCAACTCGTCGCGGACGGAAGCAGCGTACTGACCGGAGAGAAACTGAACGTGCCCTTCGCGTCGATCGCCGACGTGATCGTCGTGGGCGTGGCCGGAGGTGGGCTGGTTCTCGTCGAATCGAGCGCGGTCGGTGTCGACATCCAGCCGATCGAAGGTGTCGATCGGTCTCGGCGCATCGATTCGATCCGCTTCGAAGCAGCTCCCTGCGTGCCGCTACCCAACGGCGAGGCGGTGGCGCCGCGTGTTCGCGACGCGGGCCTGGTGTTGCTCGCGGCCGATGCTTTTGGGGGCGGCTCCCGGCTGGTGGACATGTCGGTCGAGTACGCCAAGACGCGGGAGCAATTCGGCGTCACGATCGGCCACTTCCAGGCTCTGAAACATCAACTCGCCAACATGGCGGTGGAGCTCGAGCCCTCCCGGGCGCTCTTCTGGTACGCGGCTCACGCCTTCGATCACATTCCTGTCGAGGCGGAGCGCGCCGCTGCGACAGCCAAAGCCCACATCTCCGACCGCGTCATGCAGATCGCGCGGGACGCGGTCGAGGCGCACGGTGGTATCGGCTTCACTTGGGAATGTGACGTCCAACTGTGGTTCAAGCGCGCGATGTTCGATCGAGCGTTTCTCGGCACCCCCGCCGTCCACCGCGAGCGTTCGGCCCAGCTTGCCGATTGGTGAGCTCGCGCCGGCGTCGCGGCCTTGAAGTTCGGAATCGCGCTGGCGCGTTTGAATCCCCGGTACCACACCGGGGCGGCGGTGGAGGCTGAACGGCTCGGCTTCGAATCCGTCTGGATGTCCGAGCACCTGGTGTTTCCCGTGGACCTGTCGGGCTCTCCCCATCCCGGATCCGATACGCCTCCGGTTCCGCCATCGACCCCGGTTTACGATGCATTTTCCTGGCTCTCGCACCTGGCTGGACGGACCTCCAGGATTCGGCTCGGAACCAACGTCTACTTGATGGGCCTGCGACATCCATTTGTCGCCGCCCGCGCGATCCAGACGCTGGATGTTGTCTCCGAGGGTCGCGCGGAGGTGGGAATCGGCGCTGGCTGGCTGCGCGCCGAGTGGAGCGCCGCCGGCCTGGATCCACGCACGCGCGGCCGCCGTCTCGACGAGGCTCTATCGGTGTGCAAACGCCTGTGGAGAGACGAGATCATCGAGCACCACGGGGAGTTCTATGATTTCGACCCCGTGATGTTCGAACCCAAACCGGTTCAGAAGCCCTGGCCGCCGATTCACGTGGGCGGTGAATCCGAAGCCGCCCTCGATCGGGCTGCCACAGCCGGTGATGGATGGTACGGCTTGGCTCACGACTTCGAGTCGGCCGCCCAACGAATTGCGCGGCTATCGACGCTGCGCCGGAATGCGAATGGCGCCGATGTCCCTCTCGAGATCAGCATCAGCGGTGAGATCCGGAGCCGAGATGATGTGAGTCGCTGGACGGAAGTCGGCGTCGATCGCATCGTGGTGTCACCATGGACCCGTTCCAGCGATTGGCTGGAGGGCATGCAGCGCTTCGCGGACCTCGCCTTCGGCTGAGCGCCGCCGGCCGCTTCGACGAGTGATCTCTCTTCTAGCGTCGCTGTTTCATTCGAACGGTTCGCAGTCGGTTGATCGCCGCGGCAATCTCGAATCGGCGTGGGCGCGCGTAGTTGCCCGGATGGCGCTCCGGGCGGTGTCGAGGGTCGAGCTCGTCGAGTCCGCGAGAGTCGAAGAGCGCATCGATCTCATCGAGTGCCTCGGCGAGCGTTCGGGAGCCGTCCATGAAACGGGTCGCCGCGAGATGAATGGCGCTGGCGATGGCTCGGGTCTGGCTCGCGTCCACCAATTGTTCGACCGCTCGCAGGTCGATGTCTGTGCGACCGAACTCGATCCGCTCCCGACCCCGCGTCTTGATCGACACCTCTCGGCGGCCGCGCGAAGGGTCGAAGCTCTGCGCGATCGGAATTCGAGCTGAAAGCGGGCCGATGGGAGAGCCGGCCTCGTTTCGACGAGGCGCGGCGGTGCCGGCGGCGATCTGCTTGGCTTCGGCCGTGACGTCGATGGGTTGAAACTCGCGCATCGCGATCACCACGTCCGCTGCTTCGAAGTAGTCTCCGCAGCCGCCCATCACCAGCACGGTCGAGATCGAGAACGTTTCCCAGAGCTCTCGCACCCGCTCGACGAACGGAGTGATGGGCTCGTGCCGCTTCTGGATCAGCTCCTGCATGCGGGCGTCGCGCACCATGAAGTTCGTGGCCGAGGTGTCCTCATCGAGCAGCAACCCGGTAGCCCCCACTTCGAGTGCCTCGACGATATTGGCTGCCTGACTGGTGCTACCGCTGGCATCGTCGCTGTCGAAGGCACCCGTGCTGCGGCCCCGAGGCAGGTCGTGGATGAAGGAGTCGATGTCGACCTGCTCGACTCGGCGGCCGTCTTCGGCTCGGATCTTGACCAGCTGGCCGTCGCTGATGACCCATTCTCGACCGTCGCCGGGAATGTGCGGGTAGATGCCGCGCTCGATCGCGCGCAACAGGGTCGACTTTCCGTGATAACCACCTCCGACGATCAAGGTCACGCCCCGCCGGATTCCGAGTCCGGTCACAGACCGGCGTACCTCTCCGTTCACCTCGTAGGGGTGGAGCACGTCGACTTCCACGCGGAGCGACTCCGGTGCAACAAAGGGAACGGCGGCGTCCGCCGGCAGCGGCCGATCGCTCGCGCCGCTCTCGCGCGGCAGCAGGGCGCCGTCGCCGACGAAGGCAATCAAGCCCAGCGACGCCAGGCGCGACCGGAGGTCTTCCTGGTTCTCCACCGCGTCGACGAAACGTCGGGCATCGTCGGGGGGCAGCTGGCACAGCGCGTCGCTCGCGAGGCGGGGTAGCGCGTCGCACAGCAAAGCCTCGGCCCGGCGCCCGAGGATTCGGCGCCCGTTCGCCGGCAGGTTGACTTCGAGCCGGGCTTCGACCCAATCCGCCGTTACGACCACGGCGGTGCGCTGCAACACCTCCTGGCCACCCGCGTCCACCGAGATCGTAGGGCGTTCGTCGCTTCGGCGACTCTCCTCGGTGTGGTTCCCAATTGAAGCTCGCAGACGGCGCGCCAGCCAATCTTCTAGCGCGAATCCGCGGACGGGATTTTCGAACAGGTCGCTGGACAGCGCGGTGTCGAGCAGTGCAACCCGCAACCTGAGTTTCGACGGAGCGGCGAATGGATCTCCCTGGACGTGATCGACGAAGCAGCAGCAACCGGACAGCTCGAACTGGCCGCGGATCTCGCCATAGGCCTTGTAGCCCCGGCCGTCGATTCGTTTCAAGATCCGGCGCAGCTCGTCGCCGCTCGGCACTGGATCATCTCCTTCGGCGAAGCTCCGAGAATGGCTGCAGTCGAGAGGTGCTGCGGGTTCTGCGGCTGTTCGTCGCGGCGCCGTGGCAGAGTATGATCGCCCGCTCGCGGCGCGCAACGCCGACGCGGTCTCAGTCAGCGGGTTCGAACAACGACAGCTGTGGATCTGGCGGGCGGCGAAACGCGCTTGCGCTCAGTGCAGGGCGCTCCTCTCTTAGCCCGGATCTCCGCACCGAGAGCGCCACGAGGTCGCGAATCTGATCGGCGAAGACACCCTCACCGCGCATTCTGCTGTGGAAGCGTGGATCGTTGCGTCGCCCGCCCCGAAGTGACTGGACCCGATTCATCACCTTGCGAGCGCGATCGGGGAAGTGACGCTGGAGCCAGGCTTCGAACAGATCGGCTACGCCGTGAGGAAGCCGGAGCACGATGTGTCCGACCCAACGTGCGCCGGCGCGAGTCGCAGCCTCGACGATCGCCGGGACCTCGTGGTCGGTCAGGCCCGGAATGATCGGTGCGATCATCACGCCCACCGGTATCTTCGCACGTGCGAGTGCCGCTACGGCTTCGAGGCGTCGGTTGGGTACGGCGGCGCGTGGCTCCATGATTCGGCTGAGCTTGCGATCGAGCGTGGTGATGCTGACGTTGACGGCGGCTCCTCCGATCTCGACCAGCGGCTCCAATACGTCGACGTCCCTCGTGACGAGCGCGCTCTTGGTGACGATCGCCAGCGGATTTCGAAATTCCGCGAAAACCTGGAGGCAGCGACGCGTGATCTGGAGCCGACCTTCCACAGGCTGATAGGGATCGGTGGCGGCGCCAACGGCTACGACCTGGGGCTGCCAGCGCGACGCGGCGAATAGCTTGCGGAGCAGCGCTGGAGCCTCGGTCTTGACCAGGATCCGGCTCTCGAAATCGAGCCCGGCGGAAAAGCCGAGGTACTCATGAGTCGGTCGCGCGTAGCAGTAGCTGCAGCCGTGCTCGCAGCCGCGGTAAGGGTTGAGGCTCGCATTGAAATTCAAGTCGGGGCTGTCGTTGAAGGCGATGATCGAACGCGATGGATCCCGGTAGTAGAGGGTTTCGAGTCGCGGAGGCTGCTCGTTCTCCCATTGAGATCCGAGACCGGAGTCCGGATCTTCGACCACGATCAAGCGCTCGAAGCGATTCGGGGGGTTCTCGGCGGTGCCCCGGCCGCGAATCGCGCTTGCGGGAGATTGGCGCCCACCGAGCATTTCGTCTTCCATCTCTGCCCTTCCAGAAGGCGAAAATAAGACGAAAACGATTCTCGATCAAGGGCTGGGCATCCAGAGGGACCCACTCCCCCAGGCCTGGCGGAGCGGGAGTGCGCCGGCTCAGCCCTCCAGCCAGCGCGCCAGATCGGTCGCGGCCCCGCGGCGAAATCCCCGGTACCAGTCGAACCGCTCGAGCGCCTGGCGCAGGGTGCGCTCGCCGCTCGGAATCGGGTGCTCGCGGAAGAATCGCGCCACCTCGCGCCGGTGACGTGCGCTCAGAAGCCGGGGTGCGGCATCGATGAGGCTGCTCGCCAACATCGGAGGAAGGCGCCCGCGCAGTCGGCTCCAGCGCTGCACGATGAACGTCCAGGTCTTCTCTCTGGCGGCCTGGTTGTCGAGCAGGCGGACCAGCAGGAACACCACGTCCTGACTAGCGACCGTCTTGGTGAGCGTCAGTGCAAGAGTGGTATCGATGAGCTTCGGATCGCGAAATGCGCCCAAGGCCATCAGGAAACGTCGCTGTTCTTGGGGTGTCGATCCCTTGGAAGCGGCCTCGACGAAGCGGCGATGCAGGATCGCATCGCCCGTGCTGGCCGCAAGCCCGACAACCCCGTCCGCCAGGTTGGCGTCTAGCGAACGCCTGTCGGCCAGATAGCGCTCGCACTGGCGGCGCGATTCCTCGACGACGTCTGACGATTCGGCGATGCCGCCCACCAGGGCGAGCAGCGCCGCGCGCCGTAGGCGGATTTCATCGGGTTCGCGGAGGGCGGGCTTCCAGCCCAGTTGCGCGAAGGGCTGCTCGAATTGTTCGAGCAGCCAGGCTCGAAAGGGCTCCCGACAGGCGGGAGCCGCTTCGGGAATCAGCGAGTCCGCGAGGAATGCGAGCGGCCGCTGCAGAGTCGCCAGAACCTCCGCTTCCGTCTCGTTGGCGAAAGCCGGTACCAGGTCGAGTAGAGACCCGAGCTTCTTGTGGCCCGCTCGCACCAGCGCCCATTGGTGATCCAGTAGACCCATGCGTTCGACGGCGCTCAGCGACCCCAACGACGCCGCCAGCTGGCGAATCTCTGCGTCGTCGTGGCACGGACGAAAGAAGCCGCCTTCCTCGGCGTTGCCGTAGACAAAGCGGGGCGCCCGCTTCAGCACGACGCGGTGAGTTGCTCGCTCGAGCAGTCGGCGCTCCAGCCGCCCCCGCCCCTTCGACCGACCGTCGCCAATTCGTCCCACCCAGGGAATCGGCCAGCGCACGGGCTTCGAAGCCTTTCGCTTGGCTACCGGCCGCTCGAGGAAGCGACGCTGACGGAACTCGAGCGCCGGACGGCCTCCCGACTTGCAGCGGCGAACTTCGAGGACCGGGTAGCCCTCCTGCTCGATCCATGGCCGGACGAGTCCTTCGATCGACTCACCGGACGCCTCAGACAGCGCCCTCCACAGGTCTGCGGCGACCGTATTGGACTCCCGATGTCTGCGCATGTACGTCCGCACCCCGCGCCGAAATGTCGCGGTACCGAGATAGCGCTCGATCATTCGCACGACGGCTGCACCCTTCTCGTAGGTGATCAGGTCGAAGTTCTCGTTGGCATCCGCTGGCGTCCGGACCTTGCAGTAGATCGGGTGCGTGTTCCGTAGCGCATCCTGTTCGAGCGCCGCGGCGCTTCCGTGCTGGAAGTCGCGCCAGAGCTTCCACTCGGGCTTCCAGTCGTCGACGATCGCGTACGCCATCCAGGTTGCGAACGCTTCGTTGAGCCAGAGGTCGTCCCACCAGGCCATCGTGACGAGATCGCCAAACCACATATGCGCCAACTCGTGGCAGATCACCTCGGCCGCTCGCTTCTTTTCGTTCAGGGTTGCCGTCTTCGGGTCCAGAAGCAGCAGCGTCTCGCGAAAGAACACCGCGCCGGCATTCTCCATGGCGCCGAACTCGAAGTCGGGTACGGCGACGAGATCGAGCTTGGCGTACGGGTAGGGAAGACCGAAGTAGCGCTCGAGGCGGCGCAGGCATTCGTGCGCCGCCTCGAGTCCAAATCGGGTCAGCCGCCGCTTTCCGGGCGTATGCCACACACGAATCTGGGTTGGACCGAGGGTCGCAGTCTTCGACGCTTCGAGCTCGCCTACTGCGAGGGCTACCAGATAGGTCGAGAGCGGAGGAGTCTTGGCGAAGTGGACCGTCTTGGTAGCGTTCGCGTGTTTCACGGTCCTGCGCACCGGACCATTGGAAACGATGGCGTTGTCGCGGCCGGTCGTCACCGAGATCTCGAAGCGAGCTTTCATGGCCGGTTCATCGAAGCAGGGAAAGAACTTTCGCGCATCGGTGGCTTCGAGCTGACTGAACGCGTAGCGGCGCCCTGCCACCTCCGCGCCGTATAGACCGCATAGATCACCGCGCAGCCGGCCCGCGAAGGCCAGGCGTAAGCGGGTCCTTCCCGCGGGCACCGGTTCCGGAAACCGGACCTCTACCATCTCGGAGTCGGACAGCATCGTGAGCTCTCCGCGCCGTTCACGGCCGTCGATTTCGATGCGGGGCCGCGTCACCCGCAGGTCGACGGCGTGCAGTCGGATCTTCCGGCGTGGCCGGGACAGTTCGAGATCGAGCGTCACCTCGCCCCGAAATGCCCGCGAGCGAGAGGGATCGACTTCGACGTGGAGATGCACCTCGCGGGGTCGAACCTGCGGGTCGAGACGGCGGTGAGAGCTGCGTGCGGCCAATTTGCTGGAATCAGGCGTCGGCGCCGGCGGGGTCCGTCGCCGGGAGTGGATACTGGATGTACTCGTCGATGATCATCAGCGCAAGCTCGGTGTCTTCGGGGAGGTCGTCCTTCAAGCGGCCGCGTTGGCGGAGGTCTTCGACGAGTCGATCGAGAATGATCTTTCGATCGAGGTCATCGGAGTGATCGCGCACAGTCGCTTCTTCGGCCTCGTCGGCGTAGCAATGGGCCTTCCAGGAAACCGAGAAGCGCAGGTCATCCCACTGGTAGCGAGCGATCTCCCGGTCGCCGCGGTGCAGGCGCCAGGAGCCGTTCCCGACGAACTCGAGCTGCATGTCGCGTGCGAGCTCCGCCAGGGATGCGCCGGCTTCCGAGACGCGATCGACGCCGTGAAAGGCGGAGTCCGTGTCGAGTACGATGGCACTGTTGTGTTTCGCTGGCAGGGCGATCGGCTGCCCGAGGGCTCCCTCGGGGTAGAACACGAACTCTCCGCCCTTCGGGTTGCCGAACCACGCGACTCCAGTAGCGATCGGCATGCGCCAGCGCTCGAAGAGGCGTGAATGGTGGGCGGCGACGAGCAGCCACTGGGGTTGGTTCATCCGACTGGCGCCCCGGAATTCCGGAACGTCGGTGTGGACAGCGAGCTCCTGACCCGGCACCAGCAGGTTGGCGTAGGCGATGGCCGGCCGCACGAGCGGGCGTTGGTGAACCTGTTGCGCGGCCTCGATGAACCCGTCGAAGTGGAGGAAATCTTTGATTCCCTCGATCAGGGGTTCTGCGTAGGCGTAGGTCTCGCGGAAGTAGTTCGTCCGTGCAGCCAGTGTGGCGACGTCTTCTTGCCGCCCCATGCGGCCGCCCGTCTTCAAGAAGTTCAACACCGCGTCGTGACGCTGCTGCAGGCCCTCGCCAAAAGGCTCGGAGGTGGCTTCCTCACTGTACATACCGTAGTGACCGAAGCGCTCGCAGAGCCGAAGCATCCCGTCGGCCTGAGCATCGGAGAAGAGCGGATCGAAGTGTCTGTAGAAGATGTCGCCCACCCAACCTCCGTACAGCGTCCGTGCAGTCCTTAAGCGTTCTTGTAGCGGAGGCGTGATCGTACCACGTTGCAGCTCCGCCACGGGGCAGGCGGGCGCTCCGGCCGAAGGTCGGAAATTTCGGACCGACCGGCGGCGGGCGATGCCGCGCTGTATGATCGAAGCGCCGTTTCCCATCGGGCTTGTCCGAACCTCCCAGGCATGCCCGGTCTCGGTTTGCGCCTTCGCCCCCGCCCCACCTTTGGGTTCACCGCAACGCCAGGGGAGTGATCGATGGCAGGCGAGCAAAGGGCGCGATGGTCCACCCACTACAGCTTCGTGCTGGCCGCGATCGGATCCGCGGTCGGGCTCGGCAACATGTGGCGCTTCTCCTATCTCACAGCGGAGAATGGCGGCGCGGCCTTCGTGCTTCTGTACCTGGCTATTACCCTGATCGTCGGGCTGCCAGTGCTGCTGGCGGAGCTGGTGGTCGGCCGAGGTGCGCAGAAGAGCCCGATCCAGGCGGTGGCCCACTACGGTGGGACTCGCTGGAGGCCGTTGGGCTTGCTCTTCGTCGCGACGGGTTTCCTGATCCTCTCCTACTACACGGTCATCGCGGGCTGGACCGTGCGCTACGGCCTGATGGGTCTAGTGGGCGGTTTCGACGCCAATGCGGCCGAGCGCTTCGGGGAAGTGGCCTCCGGCTGGGATGCTTTTGGTTACCACCTCCTCTTCATGGCGGGGACCATCTACATCGTGGCGGGCGGTATCAAAGGCGGTATCGAGCGAACGACAACGCTGCTGATTCCCGCGCTGTTCGCGATCGTGATCGGGCTCGCGATCTACGCGGCCACGCTGGACGGAGCCGGAGCGGGCTACGCCTATTACCTGAGCCCAGATGTTTCGAAGATCTTCTCGCTCGGCGTGCTGAAGGATGCCGCCGGCCAGGCGTTCTTCAGTCTCAGTGTCGGCATGGGAGCGATGCTCACTTTTGCGAGCTATCTGGACCGAAACACCGATCTGCCGCGCGAATCCCTCGTCATCGGGGTAGCGGACGTCGGGGTGGCGTTCGTCGCCGGGCTGGTCGTCTTCCCGATGATCTTCGCGTTGAGCCTCTCGGAGGACGTCGGCGCCAGCACCATGGGGGCGCTCTTCATCACGCTTCCCAAGGCATTCGCCGGGATGGGGTTGGTGGGTCGTGTCGTTGGTGTCCTCTTTTTCGTGGCGCTGGCGGTGGGTGCGCTGACGTCGACGATCGCGGTACTCGAAGTGGTGGTCTCGACCGTGATCGATCGCCTGGGCTGGTCTCGTCGAAAGGCCGCCCTGGTGGCGGGTGGGGCGATCGCGGCGCTCGGGACTCCTTCCGCCTGGAGCACGGATATCATGGGGGTCATCGACGAGCTGGCGAACAACATCCTGCTGCTCGGGGGTGGGCTAGCGCTGAGCGTGTTGGTTGGTTGGTTCATGGAGCGGCCGATCGAAGAGGGAGGCGAAGGTTCCCGGAGCGCTCATTGGCTCGGCGCCTGGCGATTCTTGCTGCGCTTCGCAGTCCCGGCGTTCCTGTCCTTCGTGCTGATCTACGACGCGATTCCCAGCACCTGGAAAAGCATCGCGGCCCTGTTCTGAGACAAGGGTCGAGTGGTCTGTGAGCGCGAGGCTTCGGGCGCGCCGGCATCAATCGATCAAACCGGATCGGCGGCTCGCGGCCAGTGCATCGATCGCGTCGATCCGGCGCAGCGTTGCGCGAACCTCGCTGGCGAGCTCACGCCGCTGCTCGACTAGATCGGGGGCTCCGAGCTTCAAGAGCCCCCGGTTTTCCGCCAGTCGGAGTGCCGTCCGAATCAGCAGCTGCGATACCGACGCGGCGCTGTGGATGGTTCCCTGAAGGTGGTACTGCTTGCCGAGCCCCATGGCCGCATCGACGAAGCTGCCCTGGTCGACTTCGAGGGCCGGGTCCCAGCGTTCCAGCTGGTCGGTGGTAATCCGGTAGGCGTCCAGGAACGGTCGAAGCACCCGGTGCGAGGTAAAGGGACGGAAGCTCCGGATCAGCTTCTGAATGCCCGCGCTCCCTTCGCGCAAGCGTTGCTCCCAGGCACTGTCGTGGAGACCGAGCTCGCGGCGCAGCTCACCCCGGTAGAGGTCCTTCCCCTCGAAGAAGAACTCGAATTTCAGCAAGTCCCGCAGTTTCATGGCCTCGTCCCAGAAGGCGGCGGTGGAATCGTCGGCGTCCTTTTCGGAGGCGCCCAGCAGGGCGAGCTCGGCGATCGCTGAGTTGACGAAGAAATGGATGATGGTGTTTCGATAGTAGGCGGCCGCGAGCTGTTGGTCGGCGCCGATGCGGTAGACGACTTCCGGGCCGCCGTCGAAGCGCGACACCACGTGGTTATCGACGAGTGCTTCGAGCGTGCGCTGGACGCCGCGATCGTCATCGAGCTCCAGCTCGCTCGTGCGGGGAAGATCCCGACGCCGAACGTAGTGGAGCAGATTCCGAACGGCAGTCACTGTCTCGGCCACGGTCACTGCGCGGTCTCCGCGTCCGAGCAGCGCCAGAGTCACCAGTGACGTCGCGGTGATGGGCGTGGCCCGGTTGATGCGAACGGCTGCCTCGAAGGCCAGCTTCTGGACTGCGAGGCTTTGTTCGTCGGGGTCGGGCTCGGCGTCGGGATTCGGTTCTCCGAGCACCTTCGCCAGGGACAAGGGCTCTCCGAATCGGATCTGGATCGTGCCGTAGCGGCGCCGTAGTGCACGGACCATCGAGACGAACCAGCCGAAGCTCTCGCGCCGCTTGGCGGCTCCCGTCTGCTCGGCAGCATAGGAACCGACGTCCGGAATCTGATCGTAGGCGATCGAAACGGGCAACAGCAGCACGTCCTCGCTCTTGGCGCGCCGATAGGCATCCACCACGTAGGCGAGCATTCCGAAGCGCGGCGGCAGGAGCTTCCCGGACCGGGAGCGCCCTCCCTCGATGTACCACTCCAGCGAGAATCGTTTCTCGATCAGATAGTCGACGTAGTGACGGAGCACGAACTTGTAGACCCGGTCGTCACGGAAGCTGCGTCGGATGAAGAACACACCGCTCCGTCGAACCAGCGGCCCGATCGGGAAGAAGTTCATGTTGATGCCACCAGCCGTGTGATTCGGTGGATGGCCGTTTTCGTAGAGGACGTACTGCAGGACCAGGTGGTCGAGATTCGACTTGTGGGACGGCAACAATACGACCGGATGACGCTGCGCGAGTGCCATCAGCCGACCGAGCTCCGCGGGGTCGTATTGGACGGTCTCCTCGTAGCCCTGGGTGTAGAGCCAGCGGATCAGCGGTGCGACGAGGTCGATCACGAAGGGACTGTGGGTCGCGGCGATCTCCCGCAGGTTGCGCGACATTTCCGTGAGCACGTCGGCCTCGGAACGGTCCAGCTCCCGAGCGAGACGCGCAGCACCACCGCGAAAGGCTGGGCGCCCGAGGATGTCCTCGTGCACCAGACGCGGGACCTTGTAGCGTGCGCCGCGCAGTTTGCGTTCTGCACGTTCGGACGCAAGCATCGCCTGACGGGCTACGAAGTCGGCGAGGCTCATGGTCTGTTCGCGATGGGAGCCCACGGCCTTCTGCCAGCGTTCCTTCAGCTCGGAGATCCGAGCCGGCTCGCCGGCCACGATGCGGCAGCGATCGGGGTGCCGGCGCAGAATCCAGGCCTGGCGCAGGGGGCCTGGGTCGCGCGGGTCGCCCAGCGTCAGCAGGTTCGCGAAGCGAACGGTCCGCTTCCCGTGACGCTCCTCGGGCAACCAGACCACTCGGAGCGGGGCGAGCAAGGCATCCTGACCCGATGCCAGCCGAGCCTCCAACCGCTCGAGCGTCGCATTTCGCCGCCGGCGTCGGGACGGCGGCAGCGCGATCGCTTCGCAATCCGGGGCCTCGATCCCTTCGGGCCGGTGGCGGTCGATCCACGACTCGAGAAGGTGCGCCTCCAAGCCGCTCGAGGCGTCGACGAGAAAGGCCGTCCGCTCGGCGCTCGGGGTGGGCCAGGCGGGCTCCTCTCCCGGAAGCGGGGCGGCAGAGGGCATCAGTTCGATTCTATCACTCCGCGAGATAGTCGAGCACGAGATTAACCATCGCCCGAACGCCGATCCCGAGCGCCCCTTCATCGACGAAGAAACGCGGCGAGTGATTCGGTGCGTACTCTTCTTCGGAGACGTCGAGCGGCCGAACCCCGAGCCAGAAGTAGAAACCCGGTGTCTCTTGCGCGTAGAAGGCGAAGTCTTCCGCTCCTGTGCGAGGCAGGGCTTCGATCAGCCGATCTTCACCGACGACTCGACGCAGTGTCGGAAGCATGCGTCGAACCAGGCCCGGGTCGTTGTACGTAATCGGGTAGCCGAGCCGGATCTCGACTTCGGCGCTGGCGCCTTCGCTCTTGGCGACGTCTTCCGCCGTCTGTTTCACCAGCTCGTGAAGCTCGAAGCGGATATCCGGGTCGAGCGCTCGGATCGTGCCGGTCAGCTCGACTCGATCCGGAATGATGTTGCCGCGCACACCACCGTGGACCATTCCGATCGAGACCACCGCTGGCACCCGAGTGTCGATGCGCCGGGCGGGGATCGACTCGAGGGCCAGGACGATGCGGGCCGCCGCTGCGATCGGATCGACTCCCAACCAGGGATACGCGGCATGCGTCTGGCGACCCCGGACGACGATGCTCAGGCGATCCGAGCTCGCCATCGCTCCTCGAGCACGGTACCCGATGCTGCCCACCTCGTGCTGGGGAACCACGTGAAGTGCGAAGATTGCCGAAGGTGCGGGATCGCGCAGCGCCCCTTCACGCAGGATCAGCCTGGCGCCGCCCTCTTCCCCTGGCGGCGCGCCCTCTTCGGCGGGCTGGAAGACGAAGACCACGCTGCCAGGGAGATCCTCACGGAACTCGCTCAACACCTGCGCCGCCCCCAGCAGAATGGCGATGTGAGCGTCGTGGCCGCACGCGTGCATGACGCCAACCTCGCGATCGAGGTAGGTTGTCCGCACCTTCGAAGCAAAGGGCAGGTCTACGTCCTCGGTAACGGGCAGGGCGTCCATGTCGGCACGTAGCGCCACCACGCCTCCAGCCCTTCCGCCCCGAAGAGTGGCGACCACGCCGGTGTGGGCGATCCCTGTGCGAACCTCGAGCCCCATCCCCTCGAGGCGCTTTGCCACGACCTCAGCGGTGCGGAACTCGCGATTCGACAGCTCGGGGTTCCGATGGAAGTCCCTGCGCCACGCCACGACCTCCGGCTCGAGCTCGTCGATTCGGGCTTCGATCTTGGCCCGGGGAATTGTCGAGCGAGCCTGGACTTCTGCGGCGAGCAGCCCCAGGGCTCCGATCGCAATGGCACTGATCCACGCAGACCGTCCGCTTCGTTTCCCAATCACGAAGACCCCCTTCGCTTCACCAAGCTATGGCGAGGCAGCGCGCGCAGGGTATCGTCCGATGCGCGGCCCCGCTGCCTCGGGCGCACGCCACAATCATCGAGCGCCGACCGCGAACCCGGAGGAGTTCTGTGCACGAAACCATTCGCTTTCCGCGCGAAGCCTGGATTCCCCTGCTTGCCGGTCTGAGCTGGCTGTGGATTGCTCCGGGGCACGGTTTCTTGTTCACGTTCATCACCGCCATTCCGGGTTGTCTCTTGCTCGGGTCGGGCGTTGCGATGCTGCTGTGGCCGGGTGATCGGCGCACCACACACTTCGCGGCCTTGGGTGCCCTGGTCGGGTGCCTGGTCGCGATCCCCGGTCTGTTCGTCACCGGCTTCAGTTCCGGAATGCTGTTGCTGGGTCTCGCCGCCTGGAGCTTCGTCGCAACCGGGAAACACGCCCTGCGTCTGGAGCTACCTCCCGACCAGGCTCCAGCACCGATTCCCTCCGGCTGGTTGTCGGCACAGGTGGCTGCTGACGAGGCGCTGCTCGCGACGATGACGACGTTCTTTCCGTTCCCGAGCCGCAATGCGCTGGTTCGCGTGGATGCCGAGGTGACGGCCGCCAGGGAGATGTACGAGAGCAAGGGTTGGTTGGAGAAGCCCGCCGACTACCACGACGCACCGTCGGCATTGGATTCGCCCGTGCTGCAGGCCGCTCGCCGGCGTGGTATCGACTTCGAACATCTGAGCTTCGAAAGTGGTTTCGAGCCCCACGACGACGAGCCCGGACGAGATCGATGGCTCGGCTACCGGGCCAATCGCACCGCCCACGCCTGGGTGTTGCGGCATCGACAGGCGAACCGACCCTGGTTGGTCTGTATCCACGGCTACCAGATGGGTTACAGCGCGATCGACCTGGTCGCCTTTCCTCCCGAGTGGCTCCACCAGCGGCTCGGTTTGAACCTGCTGGTTCCCGTCCTGCCCCTGCACGGGGCCCGCAAGGCCGGGCGGCGCAGCGGAGACGGCTTCCTCGCCGGAGACGTTCTCGACAGCATCCACGCCGAGGCTCAGGCGATGTGGGACATCCGCAGCATGCTGGGGTGGGTTCGCGCGCAGAGTGAGTCGCCGGTCGGTGTACTGGGTTATTCCCTCGGCGGTTACAACACGGCTCTGTTGGCGGCTCTCGACGATCAGCTCGCCTGCGCGATCGCGGGCATTCCTCTGACGGACATCCCGGACGCGCTGCTTCGGCACAGCCCACCGCTCCAGGCTCGAGACGTGGCGGACCGTGGCCTCGACAGCGAGCGCATGAGCGAGGTCATGCGCGTCGTCTCGCCGCTCGTGCTGACGCCGCAAATTCCGGTGGAGCATCGATTCATTTTTGCGGCCGTCGCCGATCGCCTGGTTGATCCGAGTCAAGCGCATCGCCTCTGGGAGCATTGGGAACGGCCGCGCATCGAGTGGTACCAGGGCGCTCACATCACCTTCCGCGCCCACGCGAACGTCCGTCTGCTGATCGAAGAAGGCCTGCGCGAGTCCGCGCTCACCCTCTAGAAGGGTCGATCCCAGCAATCATTACGAAAGCACTTCCTTGCATAAAGGGTCTGCCCAGTTACCTTCCTCAGGTGGCGAAGGAAACGAGCGCGCGTACCCGCGACCAGCTGCTGTTCCAGCTCAAGCGGAAGGGACCGCAGACTGCAGCCCAGCTGGCCGACCATCTGGGAGTCACTCCGATGGCGGTGCGCCAACACCTGAGCGGTCTGTCCGAAGCGGGGCTCGTCGGATTCGATGACGAGCGGCATCGGGTGGGAAGGCCCAGACGCATCTGGAAACTCTCTCCCGCTTCCCAGGCTGAGTTCCCCGACAGCCACGCCGACCTCACGGTCGAGTTGATCGACGCCATGCAGCGGGCCTTTGGGGAAGAGGGTCTCGACCGGCTGATCGCGGAGCGCACTCGGCTCCAGCTGAAACGCTACCGAGAGCGGCTACCGCCCAGGGAAGCTCTCCTCGGCAAACGCGTAGCAGCGTTGGCGATGGTTCGCCGAGAGGAGGGCTACATGGCGGACTGGTCGCGCGAACGCGACGGCACTTTTCTGCTAGTGGAAAACCACTGCCCCATCTGCGCCGCGGCGACGGCGTGTCAATCGCTTTGCCGCGACGAGCTGGCGGTGTTTCGTTCGCTCTTTGGACAATCCGTCCCCGTCGAGCGGATCGACCACATCCTGGCGGGCGCGCGACGCTGCGCCTACCGGATCGGCCGGCCGACGGCCGACTAACGGTCTCCCGCCCGAAGACGGGTTCAGCCGAGCGGCGCCCCGTCGGTCCAGGCTCTGGCGCCGCCCGCAGCGCCGTTCCCCCGCGGCTCCTAGCCGTCCACTCCGGCTGCGGCCACTTCGAGGCCAACCTGGCGGAGCACGTCCTGGCGCTGCCGCAACAGCTGGGCGTCCGAAGGGTCGCCTTCGATCAGATCGCTGAGCGCCCCGAAGGAGTCATACCAGAGTCCTTCCTCGGCGTAGATGGCGGCGCTCGCGGCACCGCCGCCACTCGCCACCCTTGCCGCCAATCCGTCGGAGCCCTCGACGCGATCGATCCAGCCCGTCGCCACGATGTCCTTGGCGCGCTTGTCGGGATCGAGGATCAATGCCACCGACCATTCGTAATTGCGGCCCGTGACCAGCTTCGCGTCGAAGTCCGAAAGGCGAATCCGGTGGACACCGGCGCTGTCCGGTGTGGCCAGGCTGGTCTCGATCAGTGGGTCGATACCATCCTCGTCGAGCAGTGTGAACTCGACCTTGACCGAAGGGTCGAGCACCCGATCGATATACCAGAACAGAGACGGCTGCTCGGAGATCGTCTGCCCGATGTGATCCGGCGTCACTGTGAACAGCGCCGGAACCTTTTCGATCGTACCGCGTGACCCTCCACCAACGGAACGAGCGGGCTTGCCGGCAGACGGAGGCTTGTAGATCACGCGCAAGGGAGGCGCAGCGCTAACTGGCGCAGTGGCGTCCACGCTGCTCGCTTCGGGCGCGCTTTCAGTTTCCTCGTTGTCTGCCCAGCTCGCTGTGGGTGCGAAGCACGCCAGCGCGATTGTCAGAGCGGCTGCGTTGAACCTCATCATGATGTCTTTCCTCTCATTCTTCAGAGGCCTCGAGACCAGGTACGGGCCGTCCGAGTACCCGGTACACGATAACAGGTTCGTTCTTGCCTTTGAGGGCAAACTCGCCGACCGGCTCTGTGAGAAAGGCGGAACCGATCTGGGCGAGCGTCTCTTGGCTGATCAAGATGCGCGAAAGTTGCTTCTCGAAGTCGTGTTCGACCCGATCCAAGCCGAGGCTCTCCAGGCGCTGGGCGGTTACGACGGCGTTACCCACGACGCCGTACTTCAGCCGATTCGCGCTCCCCATGCTTCCCGCAACGACATTTCCGGTGCAGATGCCGACCCGAACCCCGATGGAGGGCCTGCCTTGAGCCTGCCACTCGGTGTTGAGCCGGTGCAGTGTCTGTTCCATCGCCAGTGCGGAGTGGACGGCGTTGGTGGCGTCGTTTCGGATCTGCTCGCGATCCGAGCGCGGCACGGGGATGCCGTAGCAGGCCATCATCCCGTCACCGAAGTAGTCCTCGACGAGCCCTCCGCGATCGAGAACCTCCTGTGCCATCGCGCCCAGAAATCCGTCGATCCACTCCATCAGCTCTCCGGGGTCCATCTTCTCCGCAGTACCCGAGTAACCCTTGATGTCGATGAACAGGATGGTTGCCGTGAGGCGCACGGGCCGCGGCCTTCCGCCTTCCAGAAATTCGTCACGGTGCTGCCACACGTCCTCCGCAACCTGCTTGGTGACGTGGCGCGAGAAGAGCTGCATGATCTCGGCTCGCTCTGCACGCTCCTGGGTTCTCGTATACGCAGCGACCACCGTCAACGAGAAAACCCAGGCAAGCGAGGGAGCTACCACCGGGATCCAGTAGTCGTATGCGAGCAACAGAGATCCCAGCGCCCAAAAGGCGCCGAGCCCACCGAATCCGAGCAGCGCCAGTCCCCAACCGACCTGCATCCAGAGCATTAGAGCGCCGGCGAGGAGCCCGCCGATCAACACCGTGGCCACCTCCAATCCGTCGGGAGACGCGCGGCGGGGCTTGATCAGACCCAGGCCGCTTCGAACCAGCTGGTCCGCCAAGCGCCCGTGCAGCTCTGCGCCGCTGATCTCACCCCCGTTGGCGTTGGCGACGGGAACCCGGAAGCGGTCCACCAGGCTTTCCGACGCGACCCCGACTACTACGATGCGGTCGCGAAAGAGCGCCGGATCTGCCTCGCCGGCCAGCACTTCCGTGAGACTCGCCGTTGGAAGGGACTGCGGGTCTCGGTAGTCGATCGCATATTGGAACCCGCCCGCGTCGAGATTCGCATAGCCTCCGAAGTTGCCATCGAGCGGTTCGAAACGGCTGGGCCCCAGCAGCACGGCAGCCGGATCGTCCGGATCGCCGCTCGGGAGGATCTGCTGATCTTCCAAATAGAGCAGGGCGAGCAGGAAAGACATTGCCACGCCCACCTCGCCGGTGACGTCCTCCATGTACAGCAGCCCCCGCCGCGAGCTTCCGTCGCGATCGGTCACCATGTTGTTGAAGCCCACCTGCGGGGTACCGGCCAGCGCCGCGGGCGGCCCAACGCCGCTCTCGCCGGCGTCGGCGAACTTGGCCGGGACGATGACCCGCGGCTGACTGGTCAGCACGGATGTCAACTTTTCGGTTCCCGGTGGGACCGGAATGTCGCGGTATACGTCGATCCCGATACCTCGAGCGCCGGAACCGGCGATCCGCTCGATCGCCAACGCGAGGTCGGCGTCGCTCAGCGGGTAGTGGCCGAGATTCTGGATGTCCTGCTCGTTGACCTCAACCAGTGCTACTCGAACCGGCCGCGCCTCGCCGAATGAGATCCACTCGACCTGCTGGTCCAGTGCAGCGAGCTCGAGCCTTTCGAGCCAGCCGCGCTGACGCGCGCCGAGCACCGCCAGAGATGCCACGGCGGCGATCGCTAGCGCCGCCAGGGCGGGGTGGTTGCGCCAGAAGCGGGCTCTCTCCATCCAGCACCTGAAATCGAAGGGGGGAAAACACCCCGAACGAGGATCATTCCTGCCGTGAATTTGGTGGCAGTATAGGACTGGGCTCCCGGGCCGGTATGAAGCGCTTCACTGGGTGGAGCTGCCCTTCACCGCAGCGGCGCGGATGCTTGGTATGTAGTAATTTTACCCCAATTCGGATTCGGCGCTCCGAAAACCTGCCCCTTCACCTCGTCGCCATCGAATCAGCGGCGGAACAGGTCGTCCGTTAGTATCCGCCCCTCACACATGCCGCAAACCAGACCTCAGTCACAGTCTGCACCGTTGTCGCGGCTTACTTCCCAGTCGAATTGGACCCGCGAGCAGGTCGAACGGATGCTCGAGGTCGACGACTTCAAGTATCAAAACATCGATCTGCCACACGGCCTTTCGACCGGGGGCTACGACCGCTCGGCCACCGCTCGCGCGATTTTTCCCGACGATATGCGGGGAAAGAGCGTTCTCGACCTGGGAAGCAAGTTCGGATACTTCTGCTTCGAAGCCCTCAAGCGGGGAGCGGACCGGGTACTGGGTGTAGACGTCGATTCAGAGAGCGTGCGGAAGGCGCGGCTGTTGGCGGATTGTCTGGGCGTGAAGGCGCGTTTCGAGCGCTTCGACGTCGAGACGGACTCCATCGACGAGACTTTCGACTACGTGTTGTGTCTGAACCTGCTCCACCACATGAAGAACCCGCTCGCGGTGCTCGATGACCTCGTCCGCATTGCCGACGAGCGCTTGATCCTCGAAGTGGCCTCCCTTGGGGGGCACGATCGCAGGAAGGTTGGTGTGTCACGCGTCGCCAACTTCTTTCTGGAACGTTCGCCGATCATCTTCGTGAGTCGGAACGGGACCTGGGGCAAGCGCAGCGTCCAGAAGTTCTTCATGACCTCGTCGGCCCTGGACAACCTGCTTCGCTTCCAGCGGAACCACTTCGCGCGAGTGCAAACACTTCCATCAGACCACAAGGACCGCTTCATCGTGGTTGCCGAGAAGCGACGGATCGGGCGGTTGATCGTCGTGAACGGGCCCACCTCGGCAGGGAAGAAGACTCTTTGTCGAAAGCTCGTTGGCGACGAGCTGCCCGAGGTGGCAGCGCGAGTGGGAATCGATCGGGGGTCCGAGTGGGGACCGTACGTTCACGCCAATCGTCTGTGGAAGCCCTCCGAGCCCCAGGTCGACAAGATGATTCTCCACTACGACTTCCTGCGCCCGCACTTGCGCAGCGCCAAGGTTCACGAGCGTGACGAAGCCTTGGACGTCCTGGAGACGGCGGAGCACATCACCTTTCTCACGATCTGGACACCGCCGGAGCGTCTGCGCCGGCAAATTCGCGAGGGGGAGATCGAACCGAAGACCCGGTTCGGGATGTTCTTCGGGCGCAAGCGCCATCTGCGGATCGCCGAGGAGTACGAGGAGACTTCGCGAATTCTCGAGCACTACCGCGATTGGTTTCGCTACACCGCCAAGCATCGAGCAGACCACGTCGTAGTCTGTCTCTCGGACCCGCTGAAGCTCTACAGTGTCGAGGAATGGGAAGAAGTCGCTCGGCGATGCGAAGCTTGAGCGGCCATCGGAGACTCCGACTCAGTCTGGCGAAGTGGCCATGAGTTATATCGACTTCGAGAAGCTGGAAGCGATCGATGCCCGGGCCTTTCGGGCGAATCAGCCGTACCCCTGGGCGAACCCAGCCGGCCTGTTGACAGACGCTGGCCATCGGGCCCTGCTGGAGACCCTTCCCGCTGCCTCGCAATTCCAAGAGGTCGTCGGCAAGGCGCGCAAGTTCGGTCAACGCAGTCACGACCGGCTCGGCCTCGAATACCAGCCGGATCTCGAACTGGCTCCGCCTTGGCGCGACTTCCTGGCCGAGCTGCGCGGGGCCCGTTATTCGGAGAGCCTGTGCGGCCTTTTCGGCAGACGTGCGCTGGAACTACGGTTTCACTGGCACTACACGGGGCGGGGTTGTTCGGTCTCGCCCCACTGCGATTCCAAGCACAAGCTCGGATCACACATCTTCTACTTGAACTCCGACAAAGACTGGGACGCGTCGTGGGGCGGAGAGACGCTGATCCTCGAGGCCGAACAGTATCCCGATCGACGTTCTGCTCCGGAGATCGAGGACTTCGATCGCGTGATCGAGAGCGATCACCTCGGAAATCGGAGCTTGCTGTTCATGCGCCGCGGTGACTCTTGGCACGCCGTTCGCGAGATCCGATGCCCGGAGGGGCAGTTTAGAAAGGTCTTTATCGTCGTGATCAATCGCGTGGGTCCCGTCGAGACCCTGCGCCGCATCGCAACCGGGCGCCACGAAGGCCGCGCCTAGAACTAGCTCGAGTCGGCGCTTGCAAACATTTGCCGGACGCGCCGAGCCACCGCCTCCACCTCGCGGACCGGCTCGATCCGACCATCGTGAGGCGTTTCACCGAAGCGCTGAACCCTTCCGATCGCAATCAATTCCCGGTGGAGCGCCTCCAGATCTCGCGGCGGCAGCACGTAACCGGCGGCCACCAGCCAGGCGCAGATGCCGTCGAGGCTGCGTCGGCTGGGTACTGCGCCGGATCCTGCCTCCGGAAGACGGCGCTGGGCCCGGTCCACCAGCCAGTTGCCGATGCGCCTCCTGAAGGTTGGCGAGCGGGCGGGCGGCAACGCATGGATCAGGACTGGCCGATCGGTTGCGCATACCTCCGCGAGCATCGACTCGCTCTCCCCGGTCACCACCAGCACGTCAGCGAGAGCGAGATAGCCGAGATACGGATTTGGTTGCGCTGGTTGCTTCCAATGATGGAAGCGGTTGCGGTCGGGAAGGGTCGCGGCCAGCGCCTCCGCGGCCGCGTCTCCCGTGCGGCGGCTGGTCGTGACGAAGAGCGAACCCTCAGCCCGTCGAACGAGCTCGTTCGCCAGCTCGCCCAGACGTTTCGCGTCGGAAGGTCCGAAGCGGTAGAGCGCAGTACCTCCTCCCACCAACAGCGCGATTCGGGGCCGGGGAGCGTTTTCGAAGCTCGGCCCCCAGCGTGCGGCCGCGTCGGCCAGCGAGACGTCGTCGATGCGGTTCAAGGGCAGGGTGGTCTCGATGCGATTGGGATGGGGCCACAGTCGCGCATTGCGGGGTGTGGCGACCAGGTCGAAATGCGAGGCCACCGCGCCTCCTCGGCGGCCGAGCTGAACCAGTCGGCTGGTCCCACCCGATCGTCGGCGGATCCAGCGCGCAATCGATGCGGGGCGCCCGCCCGCGGAGATCACCAGGTCTGGCCAGGGTGGCCTCAGTGGTTCCGAGCCACCGCGCGCAAGTCCCAGCCGGGAAGCACCTCGCAGCCGAGGGTGCAGCGCCGACAGAGCTCCAAAGCGCAGGTCGAAGACTTCGTAGGGCCAGCCGAGCGTCTCTGCCAGGCCGAGCGATTGGGTGCTGTTGCCCGGTCGCCCGTCCAGCAGGACCCAGGTCCTCGGCCCGGACCCGCTACCAACGGATTGGCTCATCCTATCTGCCTGCCGCTGCAGCCGCTTCGGGCTCCTTGCGACGTCCCACGCTGCGAGGCGTGCGCCGGACGACTAGGCGAGGTTGGCCTTTCGATACGCCGCAACAACCGCCGCACCACCGAGCCCCAAGTTGTGTTGGAGCCCGATCTTCGCGTCCGTCACCTGCCGTCGCTCCGACAGCCCGCGGAGCTGCCAATTCAATTCCGCACACTGTGCGAGGCCGGTCGCCCCGAGTGGATGACCCTTCGAGATCAGTCCGCCCGACGGATTGACGACCACCTTTCCACCGTAGGTGAATGCTCCGGCATCGATGAACTCCCCGGCCTTGCCTTCAGGACACAGACCGAGTGCCTCATAGGTGATCAATTCGTTGCACGAGAAGCAATCGTGGAGTTCGACGACGTCCACGTCGTCCGCCTCGATCCCCGCTTGCTCGTAGACTCGAAGCGCAGCGCGGCGCGTCATGTCCGTGCCCACGAGCTTCATGCTGCTCTTCGTTTCGAAAGTACTCTCGAAGTCGGTCGTCATGGTCATGCCGATGATTTCGACTGCTTTCTCTTCCAGGCCGTGTTCGCGCACGAAGCTCTCGCTGCAGACCACGGCCGCTCCCGCCCCATCGGATGTGGGGCAGCATTGAAGCTTGGTGAGCGGCTCGAAGACTACGGGAGCGTTCTTGATGTCTTCCAGCGAGTATTCGTCCCGGAACTGCGAATACGGGTTGTTGACCGAGTGCTTGTGGTTCTTCCAACCGATCTTGGCGAAGTGCTCGGCTGTCGTTCCATAGCGCTCCATGTGCTCGCGTCCCGCGTTGCCGAAGAACTGCGCCGCGGGAGGTGCCTTGGGCTCGTAGCCCCGCATCTCGATCATGGCGCCGGCGTGTTTGTCCATCGGGTTGGTTCGATCCGTGAACTTCACGCCGAGGGAGCCCTTCTCCATTTTTTCGAAGCCCAGGGCCAGAACACAGTCCGCGAGATCTCCCTCGACGAATTGCTTCGCCATGAAGAGCGCCGTCGAACCCGTGGAACAGTTGTTGTTGACGTTGTAGACCGGTATCCCCGTCAGCCCGAGGGTGTAGACCGCTCGCTCGCCGCAGGTAGAGTCGCCGTAGCAGTAGCCAACGGCGGCCTGCTGGATCTCCTTGTACGGGATGCCGGCGTCCTCGAGCGCCTTGGTACCGGCTTCGCGGGCCATGTCCGGATAATCCCAGTCCTTCGACCCAGGTTTTTCGAACTTGGTCATGCCCACGCCGGCGACGAATACCTTTCGACCCAATTTCAACTCCTCGGTTAGCGGCCGACCACGCTAGCACACGGGCTACCCCCCTCTGGGTCGGCCTTCGGCCCGGATTGGTTCGGGCTCCGAGGCGGATCGGATCAGACCCCGTAGCGGGCTCGGATGAATCGAAGAAAGAGCCAGTCGGGGAGGAACCGGCGCCCGAAGGGTACCCCGAGGGAATCGGGGCCCACCGCGTAACGAACCCGTGGCCGTCGAGAAGTCAGTGCCCGCTCGATGGTCCGCGCCACCGTGTCTGGGTCGGGCGCTTCGATCAGGGTCTCTCGGATTACCTCGGCGCAACGCAGAATGCGGTCGCCGTAAGGAGATTGCCGCTGATCGCCGAAGTCCGTTGCGTCGTTGAAGCCGGTGCTGATGTCGCCAGGTTCCACCAGTGACACGTGAACTCCGAAGGGGCGCAGCTCGCTGTGCAGGGCCAGACCCAACGCATTGATGGCACTCTTGCTGGCGGAGTAGTGGGCCTGGAACGGAATCGGCGCCTGGGCGGCCAACGAGCTCACGAGGACGATCCGGCCCTCCCTCGCTTCTCGCAGGGTCGGAATCGCGGCGCGCAGGGTTCGCAGCGTACCGAAGAAGTTGGTGTCGAATTGCTCGCTAGCTGCCGCGACCGAGAGTTCTTCGACGCTGCCGAAAACCCCGTAGCCCGCATTGCAGACGACCGCATCGAGTCGATCGACCTTCGCCAGGGCCCGGCCGAAGCCGGCGCGAACGGACTCCTCCGAGCGGACATCCATCTCGATCCAGTTCAGTCCATCGGCGTTCGCGCCGGCAGCAACCGGATTGCGACTGGTTCCGAAGACCTCGAATCCCCCGGATACGAGGCGCTTGGCGGTCGCCGCTCCGATACCGGAGGACGCCCCCGTGATCAGTACGGACGGCTTCATGGGTTGGCTCGCTCTCGCAGATCGCTGTTTCGATCCTACCATCGAACGCGATGGCTCCCATCCACTCCTCCCGGCGGAATTCGCCCGTGCTGATCGTTCTCGGCTGGCTGGTGGTGGGGTCGCTCGCCT
>CAXMOC010000063.1:0-50725 GCA_964194865.1 uncultured Opitutales bacterium
GCTACCGGGCCACAGGGCGGCGAAGTTAGCCGCTGCTTGAGAGGCGGGCTAGGAGCCCGGCCAAGACGGGGTGGCCCATCGCGACATGCGCCGCGCGACCCCCGCTCAGCGCCCCACCACCTCCACGCCATCCCCACCCGCTGCTTCGATCTCGATCGATTCGATCACCGCCTGCTCCGGGTACGGCCGGTTTGTCGGGCCGTAGCGGCCGTAGATGTCGATGTTGAGCTGGGTGATGGCGTCGACCATTTCGATGCCTTGGGTGATGCGGCCGAAGGCGGTGTATTTGCCGTCCAGGCTGGGTTGGTCCTGGTGGACGATGAAGAATTGGCTGCCGGCGGAGTTGGCGCTGCCCTTGTTGGCCATGGAGACGATGCCGCGGGCGTGGGGGAGTTGGCTGAATTCGTCACCAATTTCGTAGCCGGGGCCGCCTTCGCCGTTGCGGCGGGGGTCGGGGCCCTTGGAGTTGGGGTCGCCGCCTTGAATCATGAAGCCGGGGACTACGCGGTGGAAGGCGGTGCCGTTGTAGAAGCCCGCTTCGGCGAGGCGTACGAAGTTGTCGACAGTCTTGGGCGCGAGCTCGCGCAGGAGGTCGAAGCGGATTGCGCCCATCCCGCGGAACTGCACGACGGCCTGATCGTGGGGGCCGGCGGAGAGCAGGCTGGCGGCGGTTGGCTTCGGGGCGGGTTCGGGTTCGGGTGCTTCACAGCCGCTGGCCGCGGCCAGCGCGACGGCAGCCAGGGAAACTCCGATGGCAATGGGTCTGGGCAGTCCGCGCAGTCCGAGCATGCAGGTTTCATCGGCCTTTCCAGAGCGCCCTTGAGCCGCGGTGGATAGCCGCAAGTGCGCGCCCACCTTGTGTTAGCGTTCGGGCATGTCGGCCCCGAACCCCAGTGACGGCTGTGGTATCGGAGCGCTGGGAGCGCTGACGGGCCCACGCGGAGCTCTCTGCCGGCTTCTGACCACTGCGGCATTGGTCGCAGCTACGACATTCTGGGTCGGACCCACTTCGGTCTTCGCTGCCTCCCGCGCGCCGGCGCTCTCGCGCAATGGGATGGTGGTCACCTCCCAGGCCGATGCGACGCGCGCCGGTGTAGAGATCCTGGCCGCCGGGGGCAACGCGGTAGACGCCGCGGTGGCGGCCGCCTTCGCGATTGGCGTGACCCAACCCTTCTCCACGGGCATTGGCGGCGGCGGGTTCATCCTGATCCGGCTGGCGGACGGGCAGCTGGTGGCGATCGACGCGCGCGAGATGGCGCCGGCCGCGGCGGATCGCGACATGTACGTTCGGCCCGGCGTGCCCAAACGAGCTTCGGTGCGCGGGCCGCTGGCGGTGGCGACGCCCGGGTTGGTGGCCGGCCTGGCGCTGACCCTGGAGCGCTACGGCAGCCTCACGCTGGCGGAGGTGGTTGCGCCCGCGGTGCGGTTGGCGCGGGAGGGCTTTGCGATTGGCTCTCGCCACGCGAGGATCATCGAGTTCATGCGCCCCCGGCTGGCGGAGCACTTCCCGGAGACGGCGCGAATTCAGTTCCCCAAGGATGGGGCGCCTGCAGAGCCCGGCTGGCGGCTGGTGCAGAGCGATCTGGCCGACACGCTGGCTGCCATTGCCCTGGAGGGTCCGCGCGTCTTCTATGAAGGGCGCATCGCCGAGGCGATTGCCGCAGACCAGGCCAAGCGTGGCGGGCTCGTGGGGCTGGCAGACCTGAGGGGCTATCAGGTGAAGCTGCGCGAGCCGGTGCAGGGGACGTACCGCGGCTACCAGATCTACTCCTTTCCGCCGCCTTCCTCGGGCGGCATTGCGTTGGTGGAGGCGCTCAACATTCTGGAAGGGCTGGACCTGGCCAGTCACGGACCGGGCTCGTCGGCCAGCATCCACCGCATCGCCGAGGCGCTGAAGCTGGCCTTTGCGGACCGGGCGGCGTTTCTGGGTGACGCGGATTTCGTCGACGTGCCCCAGGCGCAACTCATCGACAAGGCGTACGCGGCTGACCTGCGCGCGCGGATCAACCCGCCCTGGTGGCGCCGCGCGCCCTGGCGCTGGGGGCGGCGGGAGGCGGCGCTCGAGCTGGCTGGCCCCGGGCTACCGCTCAACGATTCGGGAACCGCCCACCTCTCGGTGACCGACGCGGCGGGTAACGCCGTGGCGATCACCAAGACCATCAATACGCTCTACGGCTCGGGAATCACGGTGCCGGGCACGGGCATCTTGCTCAACAACGAGATGGACGACTTCGCCAAGGCGCCCAACGAGCCCAACGTCTTCGGGTTGGTGGATACCCGCGGCATGAACGCCATCGCACCGTTCAAGCGGCCGCTCTCGAGCATGACGCCCACCATCGTCACGAAAGACGGCCACACCGTCTTCGTGACCGGCAGCCCGGGTGGGCCGCGGATCATCTCCACCACCTTGCTGACGATCCTGAACTTCGTGGATTACGGGATGGACGTGCAGCAGGCGGTTTCGGCTCCGCGATTCCACCACCAGTGGATTCCCGACAAGCTGTACGTGGAGCCGGCGACGCCGGATGACGTGGTGGAGGCGCTGAGAGCGCGCGGCCACGAGGTGGAAGTCTCCCAGCGCAACTGGTCGGCCGCCGAGGCCATCGCCATCAATCCGGAGACGGGCTGGCACAGTGGGGGCACCGACCCCCGTACGGACGGGCTGGCGCTGGGGCACTAGCGCTGGGGTCTAATAGGGTCCGCCTTCAAGTCTTGCCGGCGACTCGTCGAAACCATCCTGCGTAACCTGGAGGGAGCGATGGCCAAGGCGAAGGGGACGATCCTGCTGCCCGCGGTCAAGTACCTGCGCAGTCGCCGCCAGGAAGCCCTCGCGCTGTTGCCCCCGGAGCTGCACCACTACCTCGAAAACCGGATCCTGGAAGTGAGCTGGTACCCGGAGTCGGACCTGCTGACTCTGATCCGTGTCATGATCGAGCTGTTGCCGGGCACGATGGAAGAGATCGTCAAGCTGATTGGCGAGGCGGCCGCGCAAGAGCACAGCGAGGGCATCTACTCGCACCTGCTGGAAGGCGGCCCGACGCCGGCAGGAGGCTTCGCGTTGTGGTCTTCGATGCACGACAGCGGGCGTCTGCGGGCCACCCGCGAGGGCGACACCAGCATCTGCATCGACCTGGTCGACTACGGCTACCCCTCCCCAGAAATGTGTCTGGTGGTGGAGGCGTACATCCTGAGGTCCTTGTCGATGGGTGGCGTGATTCCAACGGCCGAGAAGATCTGCTGCCAGCGCGACGGCGGGGATCGCTGCAGCTGGCGCTGCACCTGGGATCCCCCGGAATAAGCCCACAACCAAGCCCCTGCAAGTAAGCTCCTGCAAGTAAGCCCTAGTAAGACTTGGGCAGCCCCAGATCCCACTCGCTGACGAAATTCAAGATCATCTCGCGCGATACGGGCGCGGTCTTGAGCAGGCGTGCGCCGTTGTACATGTCGAGAAAGCCATACTCCTCGGTGAAGCCGTTGCCTCCGTGAGTCTCGATGCAGACGTCCGCGCTGCGCACCGCCGAATCCGCATTCAAGAGCTTGCACATGTTGGCCAAGGTTCCCACGCGCGAGGCGTCCCAGCCGGCGTCGAACGCCCAGCTGGCTTTCAGCATCAGAAGGCGCGCGGCCTCGTGATGGGTCTTGCACTCGGCCAGGGGGTGGGCGATGCCCTGGTAGCTGCCGATCGGCGCGTCGCCGAACACCTTGCGGTCCTTCGCGTAGCTCACCGCAGAGTTGATGCAGTACTCGGAGATCCCCGAACACATGGCCGCGGCCAGGATGCGCTCCGGGTTGAGTGAGAGAAACATGGCGACCGCTCCGCCGTCCACCTCGCCCACCACGTTCTCCGCAGGGATCTCGACATCGTCGAAGTAGAGCGCGTATTGGTTGACGCCTTCCGCGAAAGAAACCGGGATGAGCTGGCTGGTGATGCCGGGCGAATCGGTGGGCACGACGAAGAGTGTGAGCCCTCGGTGGCCTGCCTTCTCGTCGGCCTTGGTGGTGCGCGCGACGAGCAGCATGTATTTGGACACGTCGAAGCCGCTGATGTAGACCTTCGAGCCGTTCAGCACGAAGCGGTCTCCGCGAGGCTCGGCGTAGGACTTCATCGCAAAGGCGTTGCTGCCAGCTTCTGCCTCGGTGATGGCGAAGCAGAAGCGGTGGGAACCGTCGGCGATCCCCGGCAGGTAGCGCTGCTTCAGCTCTTCGGAGCCCACCTTCGCGATGCAGGCCGCGTCCATGCAGTTCACCAGCAGCACGTTGGGCGAGAGGCCCACGGCGGTGACGGACTCGAAGCCCAGTGACTGGGCGAGCAGCCCCATGCCGTTGCCGCCGTATTCCTCGGGGATCAGGCAACCGATCAGGCCGATCTCGGCGAAGGTCTGCCACAGCTCTTCGGGAAGCTCCGCGCGCTTGGTCATGGCGCGCAGCTCGGCGCGTCGCTCGACCCACGGCGCCATGGCGTCGCGCACGGCCTTCTCGACCAGTTGGTGTTCTTCAGAAAGCTCGAAGTCCAAGGACACGCCACTTCCTCCTGCAAAATCAACGCAGCGTCACGGCCGGGTGCACACCTTAACATCCCGCCCGCAAGAAGATCCGAACAAGAAGATCGGGATCGGCTGCGGGATGACGGGCTAGGGGCGAACCACCGCCTCGGTGTAGGCGGAGAGGTCGACGATGCGTCGGGCCACGCGCAGCACGTCTTCTCGCGAGATGGCCGCCACCTGCTCGGGGTACCTGCTGTCTGCATCGGGGCCCAGTCCATACAGGCTGTTGAGCGAGATCTGGGCGGCGCGGGCCGAGTTGCGCTGCTGATCGATGCAGAAGTTCCCAATCAGGTAGCGCTTGGCGCGCTCGAGCTCGGCAGCAGTGGGCGGGCCTTCCACCAGCCGTTCGAGCTCCTCGAACATGCCGCGGCGCGCCTCGTCCAGCTTGTCGGGATGGGTCGCGATGTAGACGGCGAAGTAGCCCGGCGCAACGCCCTCCACGTTGCTGGCGCTCACCGAGTAGGCCAGGCTGCGCCGGTCGCGCAGCTCCAGAAACAGCCGCCCGCCCTGGCCCGCCAGCAGCTGGGCGATCACTTCCAGCGCGAAGCGGTCGTCGTCGTGCACGCTGAGCCCGCGGAAGCCGATCACCAGATGGGTCTGGGCCCGATCCTTGTGCAGCTCGGCGGTGCGAATCTCGCTGGGGGCGGCCTCGAGGGGCGGGCTGGGCGCTTCGAAGGAGTCACCGCTGGCTATTCCGGTGAAGCACGACGACAGCCGAACCGCGATGGTGTCGGGGTCGACATCACCGACCACCGCCACCGACATGTTCGCGCCGCAGATCAGGCGCGCGTGGTGGGCCTTGATGAGGTCGGCATCGAACTTGGCCACGGAATCGGCAGAGCCGAGCAGCGGCTGGCGGTAGGGATGGCTCTGGTAGTGGGTCTTCACGAAGAGCAGGAAGGCGAGCTGAGCCAGCCGATCCTCGCGGCGCTCGATGGCGGCCAGCACATCTTTGCGCTCGCGTTCGAGTTCTTCGAGGTCGAAGGCGGGCTCGAGCAACACCTCGGCCAGCAGGTTCAGGGCCGGGTCCAGAGCCTCGGTGGGCGCATCGAGGGTGACGCCCAGGCTGTTGCGGCCCGAGAAGCCGTCGATTTCGGCCGCCAGGTTCTCGGTGGTGCGGGCGAAGTCTGCTGCCGAATGGCTGCGGGTTCCGCGCATCCACATGGAGCCCAGAAAGCTGGTGATGCCCGCGTTGGCGGGAGTTTCGGCAAGCGTTCCGCCCAGGAACGACGCGCGCAGCGCGACCACCGGCACGGAGCTTCGCTGCAGGACGTGAAGCTGTGCGCCATTGGGCAGGCGGTAGCTGGCCATCGCGGCCTTGTGCGAAAGCCGCTGCGGCACTGCGAAGCGGCGCGCCGTCTGGGCGCTGCCCCGCTCCACGGCGGCACGGATGCTGGAGTCATCCAGCCCGGCGGCGCTTGGCTCGGCCAGGATGGCGCCCACCGTCAAGCGCTCGCTGGCCAGGTAGCGGTCCGCCACTCGCAACAGGTCTTCGGCGCTGGCGTTGCGAACGCGCTCCAGGTACTTGGCCTCTTCGCGGTAGTCGCCCGCGGTCACCTGAAACCCGCCCAGCTTCTGGGCCAGGCCCGTCACGCTCTCGCGCTCGAAGTGCTCGGAAGCCAGGAAGTTGACGCGTGCGCGCTCGAGCTCTTCCTTGGAGACCGCCTCCACCCGCAGCCGCTCGATCTCGCGCACGGTGGCCTCCACGGCCGGCAAGGCGCGCGCGGTGTCGGTACCGATGCTCACGGCGGTGAGGCCGGGATCCAACGGCGTGTACGCGTAGGCGTCGATGCGGTCCACCAGGCCGTCGTCCTCCTTGACGCGGCGAACCAGACGGCTGCTCTCGCTGTTGCCCAGGATGAAGGCCAGCAGGTCGAGCGGCGCGCAGTCTTCGTCGCACAGCCGAATGCCGGGGTACGCCAGCTCCAGGTTCACGCGCTCGAAGGGGCGCTGGCAGATGATCGTGCGCGGTTCGGTCTGAACCGGCTCCGCGCGGCGTTTTCGGCTGACCCGTCCCGGCGCGCGGCCCGCGAAGGCCTGGCCCAGCTGCTCGATCAGGCGCGAGGTGTCGAGATCTCCCACCGCCACCGCCACCAGGTTGTCCGGCGTGTACCAGCGCTCGTAGAAGGCGCGTACGCGGTCGCGGTCGAAGCTCGCAACGCTTTCGTGACTACCCAAGATGGGGGCTCGGTACGGGTGCACGCGGTAGCACTCGCCGAAGACCGCCTGGCCCAAGACTTGTGTGGGAGAGTCTTCGGAGCGGCGGATTTCCTCCAGCACCACCTCGACCTCGCGCTCGATTTCTTCAGGCGCGAAGGTCGAGTGGAGCAGGGCGTCGGTCAGCACGTCGACGCCCACCTCCAGCTGATCGCTCGGCAAGGTGGCATGGTAGACGGTGATGTCGAGCGAGGTGAAGGCGTTGATGCGGCCGCCGGCTCCTTCTACTTCGCCGGCCACCTCGCCGACGCCGCGACGCTCGGTGCCTTTGAAGAGCATGTGCTCGTGGAAGTGGGCCAGTCCAGCTTCGAAGGGCCGTTCGTCCGCCGAGCCGACCTTCGCCCACAGCTCGATCTCGGCGACGGGCGCCAGGTCGGTCTCACAGGTGAGCACCGTGAGGCCGTTGGAGAGCACTTCGCAGCGGATTTTGGGGTTTCCCAAGGAGCGGGCACTGTACCGCAGGCCGCCTGGACCGGCGCAGTCCGGCGCTCAGCCCACTCTCCCCGATACTGGGGGCCACAAGACGCGCTGAGCCATTCACCGGAAGCCCCCGCTCGGGTCGCTCCCCCCCTGCCGCAACCCGCCCCGGGGCTCTCTCGAGGTAGCCGTACGCTCGGGATCATCTCCCGGGGTAACCTCGGCAGGCGATGGATCAAAGCGTCGGCGTCTATGTCCACATCCCGTTCTGCGAGCGGGTGTGTCCCTACTGCGACTTCGCCGTTGTCGCCGCGCCCTCCCTCGAAGCCGCGCTGGAGACCCGCTACGTCGACGCGCTGCTGCTGGAGCTCGCTTCGCGCCGCGACGCCTTTGCGGACCGCAGCCTGGCGTCGATCTATCTGGGGGGCGGGACGCCCTCCCTTTTCACCCCCGAGGCAATCGCGCGCATCGTCGCCGCGATTCGTTCGAGCTTCCCCGCGGCCGGGCCGGTGGAGATCACCCTGGAGGTCAACCCGAGCACCCTCGAGCGATCCCGGCTGGCCGGCTTCGCCGCGGTGGGCGTCAACCGCGTCTCTGTCGGCGTCCAGTCTTTCGACGATCGCATCCTCGAGCGTCTGGGCCGCGCCCACCGCGCCGAAGAGTCTCACCGGACGCTGGCCGCCTGCCGCGAGGCCGGCTTCGCGGCGCTGTCCTTGGATCTGATCTTCGCGGCGCCGGACCAGGACCTTCCGGGTTTTGGGGCCGATCTCGAGCAGGCGCTCGCCTTCGGTCCCGATCACGTTTCCACCTACGAGCTCACCGTCGAGCCCGGCACCCCCTTTGCGCTGGCGGCTGGGCGCGGTCAGCTGGCGCTGCCCAACGAGGACGAGGCCGTCGCCATGCTGGAGGCCGCGGAGGCGGCCCTGGTCGGCTCGGGGTTCGAGCGTTACGAGATCTCCAACTACGCGCGGCCGGGCTTCGCGGCGGTCCACAACCGGCGTTACTGGGAACGTCGGCCGGTGCTGGGTATTGGGGTGGGCGCATTCTCGACGCTGCCGAAGAGCTCACAAGCGCCCTATGGCTCCCGGCGCTCGAACGTTCGGGATTTGCGCAGCTACCTGAGCCGCATCACCGAGCGCCGGCCAGCGGCCGCCGGCCCCGACGAGATCTTCGATGCCGCCACCGCCCGCGGCGAGGCGGCCTTTCTGGCGTTGAGGGGCTCGCGCGGGCTTCTCGCGGCAGAGTTCTCGGCCGAGTTCGGGCTTCCACCGCGGGCTCACTTCGGGCCGATCATCGATCGGCTGGTGGCGGAGGGGCTGCTGATCGAGGCCAGTGGCGGGGACCTCTGCCTCAGCGCCCGGGGCCGATTGTTCAGCGACGGCGTCTTCGCCGAGTTCGTCTGACGGCGGAGTTCTGCGCCCACGAGGGAACGTTCGGCCGTCACAGCTCTTGGAGCGGCGCAGTCACAACTGCGATTGGCCGCAGAAAAATCGAGTCGGGCCTACTGGCGGAGCCGGAACTTGCCGATTGAAGGGGCGGAATGCGTGCGGGCGCGGGCGATCCTCGATCTGCCAGCGATCCGCCCAATGCGAGCGAGCCGGGCTAGAATGTTGAACGATTCCGGGCGCCCTCGAGGCGTTCAAACGAACACTCCGGTCGATTTCCCGGGGGCCAACGTGCCTGCAAGACAGACCGAGCACAGGCGGGACACTCCCGAACTTTCCAGCCGTCAGGCGATGGTGCTGCGCGCCATGGTCACCGCCTACGTGGGAGAGGCGGCACCGATTGCGTCCCAGGCGCTGGCGTACCTGCTGCCCATGCGGCTTTCGTCGGCGAGCGTACGCGCCATCTTGTCCGAGCTCGCTGGGTTGGGTCTCGTCGAGAAGCCGCACGCGTCGGCCGGCCGGGTGCCGACCGAGCGCGGCATGCGCTTGTTCGTCAATCAGCTCCTCGCCCCGGAACGCCTCGACGCCAGCAACGTCACCTCCTACGAGATGCGCACCATCGACTACAGCGTCGACGAGGCCGAGACCGATTCCGTCATCAACGTGGCCAGCCAACTGCTGTCGGAACGAACCCGCCAGCTCGGTTTCGTGGTGGCGCCGCGGCTCGACCGCGTGACCCTCACCCACGTCAGCTTCGTGCGGCTTTCGTCGGAGCGGGTGCTCGCGGTGCTCGTCAGCGAGACGGGTGGAGCTCACCGTCGCGTGATCGCCGACAACGGCGAGTGGGATCAGCGCGAGCTCGACCAGATTTCCGGACTGTTGACCGAGCGCGTGCGCGGGCACACCTTGATCGAGGTGCGCGCGGCGCTGATTCGCGAGGCGAAAGCGCTGCGCAACCGGGCAGACCAGCTGCTGGCGCGAGCGATCGAGCTGGGCAGCCAGGCGGTGGCGGCCAGCGATACCGAAGTGGACCTCGTGATCGAAACGCGCCTGGCGCTGCTCGATCAGCCCGAGTTCAACGATCCCCAACGGATTCGCGATCTGTTCGCAACGCTCGAAACCAAGCAGCGGCTGCTCGAGGTGCTCGACCGCATGCTCGAGGCCGGTGGGGTGTGCGTGGCGATCGGCGACGAAGTGGATGAGCCCGGCCTGCGCCGCTGCGCGCTGGTGGCCAGCTACTACGGCGCTGCAGACGCGCCGCTGGGCACGCTCGGTGTCATCGGGCCCGTACGCATGGATTATGGCCGCGTGATTCCGCTGGTGGACTACCTCTCCCAGGTGATGACGGAGAGGTTGCGCGCATGAGCGCGGCTCCCAAGAAATCCGGAGGCAAGAAAAAGAAGGAGGAGGAAGCCCTCCTCGAGCCGCCGGAAGAGGGCTCCGAGCTCTCGCTGCCGACAAACCCCGAGCTGGAGGAGGCCCTGCGCGAGGCGGCCGAATCGGTCGACGAACCCCGCGAGGTGGACCTGGTCGAGCCGGCAGACGCCGAGAGCTATGACGAGGAGCTCGACCGTCTGCGCAAGGAGCTGATCGAAAGTCGCGACAAGCAGGTCCGCCTGCAGGCCGATCTCGAGAATTTCCGTCGCCGCGCCCAGAAGGAGAAGGTCGAGCTGATCCAGTTCGGCCACGAGAATCTCGTCAAGGACCTGCTTTCAACGGTCGATAATCTAGATCGTGCCATAGACCACGCTCGGAGGAGTGAAGGCGGGGACTTGGAGAGCCTTTTGCAGGGTGTAGAGCTGCTGCAGCGAGAGTTCCACGGGATCCTGGGTCAGCATGACGTCAGCGAGATCGAAGCTCAGGGCGCGACGTTCGATCCTGCACTTCACGAAGCCATGGCCCAGGTATGCGACGACTCGGTGCCCCCCAATACCGTGATCGAGGTTCTACAAAAGGGGTATCAGCTGCGAGGTCGAATGCTGCGGCCCGCGCGGGTCATCGTGGCGAAGGAGTTCGACGAAAAGGACGAGGAGGCGGGAGAGGAAGCCGGGTAGCGTCCCGGAACACCTCTCCCAACCGACGAGGGGACGGCCCCATTGGGCAAGGTCATCGGAATCGATCTCGGCACGACGAACTCGTGCGTTGCTCTGCTGGAAGGCGGCGACGCGCAAGTGATCGCCAACGCCGAAGGCGCGCGCACTACGCCGTCGATCGTCGGTTTCGTTGCCTCGGGTGAGAAGCTCGTTGGGCAGATCGCCAAGCGTCAGGCGGTCACCAATCCGGAAAACACGATCTACGCGGTCAAGCGGCTGATCGGACGCCGCATGGACAGCGACGAAGCGCAGAGCTTCGCATCGATTGCACCGTTCGGGGTCGAGGCCGCCGATAGCGGAGACGCCTGGGTTCAGGTGGGCGAGCGCGCCTACTCGCCTCAGGAAATCTCGGCCATGGTGCTGGGCAAGATGAAGGAGACGGCTTCGGACTATCTGGGCGAGCCCGTCGAGGATGCCGTGATCACGGTTCCGGCCTACTTCGACGATTCCCAGCGCCAGGCCACCCAGGACGCCGGACGCATCGCCGGGCTCAACGTCCTGCGCATCATCAACGAGCCAACGGCCGCGGCCCTCGCCTACGGCCTGAACAGCGACGAGGACCGCACGATCGCCATCTTCGACCTGGGCGGCGGAACCTTCGACATCTCGATCCTCGACATTTCGGATGGTGTCTTCGAGGTTCGCAGCACCAACGGTGACACGTTTCTGGGTGGCGAGGATTTCGATCGCGCCATCTGCGAGCAGCTGATCTCCCAGTTCAAGGACGAACACGGTATCGATCTGCGCGGCGACAAGATGGCGCTGCAGCGAATCAAGGAGGCTGCGGAGCGCGCCAAGCACGAGCTTTCCTCTGTGCAGGAAACCGACATCAATCTTCCCTTCATCGCAGCGGACGATGCCGGCCCCAAGCACCTGACGGCGACATTGACGCGCGACGAGCTGGAAGCGCTGGTTGCCGACCTGGTCGAGCGCCTGATCGAACCCTGCGAGGAGGCGATTGGCGCGGCCTCGTTGTCGGCCGACCAAATCGACGAAGTGATTCTGGTGGGCGGCATGACCCGCATGCCGATCATTCAGCAGAAGGTCGAGGCGATCTTCGGGAAGCCGCCCAGCAAGGGGGTCAACCCCGACGAGGTCGTCGCCGCCGGCGCGGCCATCCAGGGCGGCGTGCTGGCGGGTGAAGTCGACGACGTGTTGCTGCTCGACGTCACACCGCTCTCGATTGGCGTCGAGACGCAGGGCGGTGTGGCCACCAAGCTGATCGAGCGCAACACCACGATTCCCACTTCGAACAGCCAGGTCTTCTCGACGACGGAAGACGCCCAGAACGTGGTGCGCATCCACGTCGTTCAGGGCGAGCGCGAAATGGCCACCGACAACAAGACCCTGGGCCGTTTCGAGCTGCTGGATATTCTCCCGGCGCCGCGTGGCGTACCGCAGATTCAGGTCACCTTCGACATCGATGTCGACGGTGTCGTCAACGTGGCCGCACTGGATCTGGGCACGGGCCGCAGCCAGGCGATTCAGGTCACCGCCTCGGGGGGTCTCGACGAGGATCAGATCGAAAAGCTGGTTCAGGAAGCCGACGAGTACCGGGAAGAGGACCAGCAGCGGCGCGATCTGATCGACCTGCGCAACAAGTCCGACGGCCTGATCTATTCCACCGAGCGCACGCTCGACGAGTTCGCCGACCAGGTGAACGACGAGGAGCGCGCCGCCATCGTGGAAACCATCGGGCGGACCCGCGAGGTGATGGAGGGCGAGGACAACGCGGCGCTTCGGGAGGCCGTTGACGAACTCTCGGCTCTCACCTACAAGATGACCGAGAATCTCTACGCCGCGCTCGGAGGGGAAGAGGTAGTTCCCGAGTAGCCTCTCCCGCCCGGCCCTCCCTCGACCGCTCCGCCCTGAGGCCTTCCATTGGAAAGGCGCGATTACTACGAAGTGTTGGGCGTCTCACGGGGCGTCGACGAAGGCGAGCTGAAGAAGGCCTATCGCGCCAAGGCGCTCGCCGATCATCCCGACCGCAACCCCGGTGATGAGGTCGCCGAGGACCGCTTCAAGCAAGCCTCTGAAGCCTACGCGGTGCTCTCCGACCCCGAGAAGCGCCGCGCCTACGATCGCTTCGGCCACGCCGGGGTGGGCGCCGCCGGCGCGGGTGGCTTTCAGGATTTCGGCGACCTGGGGAACTTCTCCGATCTGTTCAGCGACCTGTTCGGTGACATGTTCGGCGGACGCGGCAACCAGCGCCGCGGACGCGGCCAACGGGGTGCAGATCTTCGTTACAACCTCGAAATCGAGCTCGCCGATGTGCTCGAGGGGGCCCAGGCCCAGATCAAGATCCCGAAGATGCGCCCCTGCGGCACCTGCGAGGGCAGTGGAGCGCGGCCGGGCACCCAGCCGGAGACGTGCGAGCGTTGTCGCGGTACCGGCCAGGTGATCCTGCAGCAGGGCTTCTTCCGCATCAGTCGCCCGTGCGATGGTTGTGCGGGGGCCGGAGAGATCTTGCGCCACCGCTGCTCGGAATGTCGCGGGGCGGGGCGAACCGAGGGCGAGCAGACCATCCAGGTGCGCGTGCCGCCGGGCGTCGACGACGGCACCCGACTGCGGCTCAACAGCGAAGGGGAAGCCGGCATCTCGGGCGGCCCACCGGGCGATCTCTACGTGGTGCTCTCGATCAAGTCCGATGAGCGCTTCGAGCGCGACGGGAGCGACATCCACTGTCCCGCGCCCATTTCGTTTCCCCAGGCTGCCCTGGGCGCCGAGATCGAAGTGCCCACCCTCGACGGACCGGTGGAGCTGACGATTCCCGCCGGGACCCAGGCGGGCAAGATCCTGCGCTTGCGCGGCAAGGGGGTGCCCACACTGCGTTCGTCGGCGCGGGGCGATCAGCTCGTCCACATCTTCGTCGAGGTACCCACGCGGCTCACGAGCCGTCAGCGCGAGCTCGTCGAGCAGCTGGCCGAGGAGTCAGGCGGCCTGTCGGCCGCGCCATCGAAGGGCTTCCTCGGAAAGCTGCGGAACATGTTCGAGTAACTGGTGGCGCGAAGGCTCCCCGTCCTCGTCGTCGCGATCGGGTGGCTGGCATGCGCTGGTCTGCCGACGCTTCGCGCGCCCGCAGCCAGCGAGGAAGAGCAGCGCGAGTTCCGGACTGCCATGTCGGTTCTCGAGGACGACCCGGCCGCGGCAGAGCAGCGCTTGCTCCAATTCGCCCGGCGCTGGCCCCAGAGCCCCTTGGCTGGCGAGGCTACCCTGCAGCTGGCCGAGCTTGCGCTGGCGCGCGGCGACCGCGAGACGGCTCGGCGCCGCTTCTATTTCACGATCGAGCACTATCCCAACGACGACCGCATCGATTCCGCGCGGCTCGGCGTGGCGCTGCTCGAGTACGAGCGCGGCAACCGGGTGGCAGCGGTGCGTTGGCTGGAGCAGCTTCGCCTCGGTCAGCTTTCGGACAGCGAGCGTCACAAGGCCCACCGCCTGTTGGTCCAGAACGAGCGCAACCCGGTGGCGAAGCTTCGCTGGCTGAGCGCGCTTCGCGCCGGCGAGACGGACCCACGCGAGCAGACCAAGGTGGACGCCGAGATCGACGAGCTGCTCGCGGGCCTCGATACCGCCGAGCTCGACGCCTTTGCGGAGCGGACCGGCCCGGCGATACCCGCCGCCAGGGCGCTGCTGATCGCCGCGGAGCGCGCGCTGAGCGCCGGCGATCTTGCCGGCTGGCAAAGGCGCGTCGAAGGGGCTTCCCGCTGGCCGATGGCTCTTCCCTATTCCAACAAGCTCGTGCTGGCGTCCGATCGGGTCGGCCGATCCCAGCCCCGCGAGGGCGATGGTGCTGCGCTTCCGAGCTTTCAGGAAGCCGGCGCGGACGGTCTGCCCGCGACGCGTGCGGCCGAGGGCACCATTGGGGTGGTTCTGCCGTTGAGCGGCAACTTCGCCGAATTCGGCGAGGAGAGCTTGCGCGGAATTCTGCTCGCCAGCGGCGCCTTCGACGCCCTGGTGCCGCCGGAGCGTCGCCCGAGCATCCGCATCGTGATTCGCGATTCGGGTGGATCGCCTGCGCGCGCCGCCCAGGCGGTGCGCGACCTGGCGCGACGGGATGAGGTGTCGGCGATCATCGGCCCGTTGCTCGCTGGCGAGTGTGAAGCCGCCGCTGCGTCGGCCGAGATCGCTCGAGTGCCGCTGCTGGCCTTGACGGCGCGCACCGAGGTGGCGCAGAGCCGCTCCTTCGTGTTTCGGGTGCGCACCAAGCCCAGCGATGAAGTGCGGGCGTTGGCCGATTACGCGGTTGGCGAGCTGGGTGCCCAACGCTTCGCAATCTTGTACCCCCGCGACGCCTACGGCCGCGGTCTTTCGGGGCTGTTCTGGGACGCGATCGAGGAGCGCGGTGCCCAGGTGGTTGCGCTGGCCGCCTACGAGCCCGACGCCACGGACTTCGCGGACCCGATCCGGCGCTTGGTGGGCTACGAGCTACTCACCGACGAGGAAAAGGCGACGATCAAGGAGCGTGAGAAGCTTATTCGGGGCGCTCGCCGACTGCCGGCGGAGGAAGCGCTGATCGTTCGAGAGGAGGCGCGCGCGATGCTCGGGCCCGACGACGAGCTCTTGCCGCCGATCGTCGATTTCGATGCGCTGTTCATACCGGAGTCTCACGAGAAGATCGTGTTGATCGCGCCGCAGCTCGCCTTCCACGAAGCCACCGGGGCGACGCTGCTGGGAACCGATGCCTGGAACCACGCAGATCTGGTTTCGATCGCGCGCAACCACGTGGAGGGGGCTCGCTTCACCGCAAGCTTCTATGCCGACAGCTCGGTGGACTACGTGCGCAATTTTTCAGATCGCTACACCGCCACCTTCCAGCTTCCAGCAGATGACCTGGCGGCACATGCCTATGACGCTGCGAACCTCGTGCTTGTTCAGCTGGCCCACGGCGCGCGCTCGCGCTCCGACGTGCGCGACGGAATTCTCGAAGCGAGCGCGTTTCCCGGCGTCTCCGGTGTGCTCTCGATGCGCGCCGACGGCGACGCGCGCAAGCGCCCCTTCTTGCTGGGCATCAACCGCGGACGCATCGTCGAGCTGGATTAGCCGTCGCGCACGACGTCCTTCATTTCTCAAGTTGCTTTCGAGCGCCGTCGAAGATGAAGGAATGGATCACTCGTCGACTGAGTTCGTCATCCCCGAAGAGCTGCCGGTCCTGCCGCTGCGTGACATGGTGGTCTTCCCCTACATGGTTCTCCCTCTCTTCGTTTCGCGGGAACGTTCCATCTCGGCGATCGAGGACGCTCTGGCGGGCGACCGGCTGTTGCTGCTGGCCGCGCAGAGAGATCCCAACATCGAGGCTCCCGAGCCCGATGACCTGTATCGGGTTGGAACAGTCGTGATGGTGATGCGTATCTTGCGCATGGCTGATGGCCGCGTGAAGGTGTTGGTTCAGGGGGTCGCCAAGGCGCAGATCGAGGCGTTCGTCGAGCACGAGAGCTCGACCTGGGTTCGCGTCTCGCCGACGCCCTCCGATGCGGAAGGCGATTGGTGTGTGGAGGCCGAAGCGCTCGTCCGCGCCGTACGAGGGCGCGTCGAAGAGCTGCTACCGCTGAAGAATCTGCCGCCCGAGGTGCTTTCGATCACGGCCAACGTGAACGACGCCGGCCGGCTCGCAGACCTGGTGGCCTCCAACCTGAAGCTGCGCCTCGCCGAGGCCCAGGAAATTCTGGAGATCATCGATCCGCTGGTGCGCTTGCGGCGGGTCGACGCCCTGTTGCGCCGCGAGCTCGAGGTCACCACCGTGCAGGCGGAGATCCAATCGCAGGCACACGACGAGATGAGCCGCGGCCAGCGCGAGCATTTCCTGCGCGAGCAATTGCGAGCGATCCAGGAGGAGCTCGGCGACGCCGATCCGCGCACCGAGGAGGTCGAGGATTATCGGATCAAGGTCGACGAGGCGGGAATGCCCGAGGAAGCGTTGACCGAGTCCATGCGTCAGTTGCGACGCCTCGAGCGCATGCATCCGGAGGGGCCCGAGTCGCAGGTGGTTCGGAGCTATCTCGACTGGATGGTGGATCTGCCGTGGTCGACCTCGTCGCCCGATCAGCTCGACATTCCCAACGCTCACGCCATTCTCGATGAGGATCACGCTCACCTCGACGAGATCAAGGACCGCATTCTCGAGTACCTGGGAGTTCGCAAGCTCCGCGGCGACTCGCGGGGGCCCATTCTCTGCTTTGTCGGACCGCCGGGGGTGGGGAAGACCTCGCTCGGGCGCTCGATCGCACGCGCGATGGGACGCGAGTTCCACCGGATCTCTCTCGGCGGCGTCCGAGACGAGGCCGAAGTCCGTGGGCATCGGCGCACCTACGTGGGCGCGCTGCCCGGCCGCGTGATCCAGGGCTTGAAGCAGGCCGGCACCAACAACCCAGTGTTCATGCTCGACGAGATCGACAAGCTCGGTGCTGACTATCGAGGAGATCCGTCTTCGGCGCTGCTCGAAGTGCTCGACCCCGCCCAGAACTCGCAGTTCAGTGACCACTACTTGAACGTTCCCTTCGACCTCTCGCGGGTGCTGTTCATCGCAACCGCCAACACGCTCGACCCGATTCCCCGGGCGCTGCTCGATCGCCTCGAGGTGATTCGAATCTCGGGCTACACGGCCGAGGAAAAGGTCGAGATCGCCCGCTCCTATCTGATCCCCCACCAGGTGTCGGAGAACGGGCTAGACAAGGTCGAAGTCACCTGGTCGCCGAAGGCGATCCTGGACATCGTGACCCAGTACACAAGGGAAGCTGGGGTCCGCTCGCTGGAGCGACAAATCGCCACGATCTGTCGCAAGAGCGCACGGCGCGCCGCCGAAGGCGACGCCTCCGCGGTCAGCGTCAGTCGCCGCTCGCTGGACCGGCTGTTGGGGCCGCCGCCGTTTCTCGGCGACGAGCTTTCCACCTGCGGGGAAATCGGCGTGGCCAACGGTCTGGCGTGGACCGAGAGCGGCGGCGAGATCTTGACGATCGAGGCCACGTTGACGCCCGGCGAAGGCCTGGTGCTCACCGGACAGCTGGGCGATGTGATGAAGGAATCCGCGCAGGCTGCGTTGACCTACGTGCGGGGCCTGAGCGGCGAGCTTGGTTTCGACGAATCGCTCTTCACCAAACACCAGCTTCACATCCACGTACCCGCCGGCGCGATCCCGAAAGACGGCCCCTCGGCCGGCATCTCGATCGCGACTGCGATCCTCTCACTGGCGACCCGCACCGAGATTCGCCCGGATGTAGCGATGACCGGAGAAGTCACGCTGCGGGGCCGCGTGCTTCCCGTGGGTGGGGTGCGCGACAAGGCGCTGGCCGCGATGCGCTCGGGGCTCACCACGGTGATTCTGCCCCGCAAGAACCTCCAGGACCTGCGCAAGATCTCCAAGGTCCTGATGCGTCGCGTCGAGTTCGTGCCGGTCGACACCATGGACGAGGTGATCGAGGCGGCCTTCGATTCTGGGACGAGTCGCCGTGCCAAGGGCCGCCGGCGCGCCGCGTCGCCCGCCGCTCCGATCGCGCAGGCCAAGCCGCGCGACCCCCGCAGCTAAGCGCGCCTGGTCTTCGCGGCCCACGCTCGCGCCAACGCTACGCTTCGCGCGTGCAGCTGCGAGACCTGGGAGAGTTCGGACTGATCGAGCGAGTTGCCCGCGCGGCGCGCCGGCAGCCTGGCTCGGGCGCCGTGGTGCTCGGCATCGGCGATGACGCTGCCGTACTGCGCCCCGCGGAAGGCGAAGATCTGGTGGTCACCACCGACGCTCTCGTGGAAGACGTGCACTTTCGGTTCGGTACCCAGAGCCACCGCTGCATCGGGCGCCGAGCACTGGTCGCCAACCTCTCCGACCTCGCCGCCATGGGCGCCCGGCCGCTGGGCTTCGTGCTCGCCCTGGCCGCGCCGCCCAGCCTGGAGGTGCGGGTGGTGGACGGTCTGATGGCTGGAGTTCTGACCGAAGCCAAGCAACACCGTTGCCCGCTGGTCGGGGGCAATTTGAGCCGGGCCCGCCAGACCGCCCTGACGATTACCGCGCTGGGCTCGGTCCCTCGGGGCCGCCAACTGCTGCGCAGCGCCGCACGTCCTGGCGATCGGATCTGGGTGACCGGTGCCCTGGGCGCAGTGGCGTTGGAGCTGGCGCGAGTGGCGGCGGGGCAGGGGGTGATCCGGCGGGTTCCGGTGCCGCGCCTGCGGGCTGGGCGGGCGCTGGCGCGGCTGGCCGGAATTGGCGCCTGCATCGACATCTCGGACGGCTTGCAGGAAGACCTCGGGCACCTGCTCGACAGCTCTGGCTGCTCGGCGGAGATCGACCCGGCTGCGGTGCCGCTGCCGCCGCGTTTTGGGGCCGCCTGCCGCAAGCTGAAGCTGAACCCGCTCGAATTGGCCACCACGGGCGGTGAGGACTACGAGCTGCTCTTCACGGTCCGGCGCACGGGCCCCACGGGGGCGCAGCTGCGCCGGCGGCTCGGCGTAGCCGTCACCGAGATTGGCCGGGTGGTGGAAAGACGTACCCCGGCTGGAAGCGGCGGGGGCTGGAGGCACTTCTAACGCCCGCTCCCGGTTGGGACCGGTGCCTGGGAGGCCCCGAATCGGCCCTGGCCACGGATCTGAAGACGCCTTCGGCCACCTCACCAAGTGCCCAGGAAGCTTCAAGAAACGTCGACTTTCCACCGATATAGCGTGCGTGCGAGTCGCACTTACGCATAAGTTTGTGATCGGATCATTCGCCGTCGGCTCGGCGGTCGTGGGGGTTCCCGCGCTGCTCGCCGCGAGCGGCCTCAACGTCAACCCGTGGCTCTCGCCCTTCGTGGCCCTGGGTGTGGGCGCGGCGATCGGCTTCCTGCTCTGCCGCGACCTCGGTCGCCAGTTCCAGGGGCTACAGCGCGCCACCGAGCGCATCAGCAACGGCGACCTGACCACGACCGTTGTCGTTGCGAAGGATCCGAGCTTTCCCGACGAAGTGCATGAACTCGGACTGAGTATCCAATCGATGGCGGCCAGCCTCCGGCAGCTCGTCGAGCACGTTCAGGGCACGGCGTCGCAGGTTTCCGGCGCCGCCTCCGAGGTGGCCCGCTCGGCCCAGGCCGTGGGCGGTCACAGTGGCGAGATCGGATCCAAGGTCTCCGACCTCGCGGCGAGCGTGGAGGAGCAGCAGCGGCTGCTACAGGATGCCAACCGCCTGATCCACGACGTGGCGGCGACCATCGATCGCAACGCCGAGCGCGCGCGCGAGGCTTTCGGCTTCGCGGCCGAGGCGAACCAGAAGGCGAATTCCAGCGTCGACGTCACACGGCTGGCCGTAGAGAAGATGCGCAGCGTGTTCGAGCGGATCGAGACGGCGATGGGCCAGGTCTTCGATCTCGAGGCGAAGACGCAGCACGTCCACCAGATCGTCGAGATCATCACCTCTGTCGCGGCCAGCACCAACCTGTTGTCGCTCAACGCCTCGATCGAGGCGGCCCGCGCCGGCGAGGCGGGGCGCGGCTTCTCGGTGGTGGCCGACGAAATTCGCAAGCTCGCCGAGAGTGCCGCGCACCGCGCGGAAGAGATCGCCAAGCTGATCCACGAGATCCAGTCTGGCACCGCCGAGGTTGCCGACCAGATGCGCCAGTCGAGCACGGTGATCAGCGAGGGGCGTGAAGACGTGGACATGATTGCCGCGTCGCTCGAGCACATTCGCGCGGCGGTCAGCGAAGCCGCCGCCCGTTCGGAAGAAATCTTCCACGGCGCCGACACGCACACCCGCGAGGCCGAGCGCATGGTCAGCTCGATGGACGAGCTCGCAAACGCCGACTCGCGAAAGGCGACGGAAATCGACCGGATCGTCGAGGTTTCGCAGCGGCAGACCGAGTCGATGGCGGAAGTGATCGATTCTTCGCGCTCGCTGACCGACCTCTCGCATCAGCTCGGCAGCGTGCTCGCACACTTCCGCACGGAGCCCGAGCGGGCGTCGGAGGAAGAGCGATGAACCCCGATGGCCAGCGACTGTTGACCTTCGAGGTGAACGAGACGCTCTACGCGCTGCCGATTTCCTGTGTGCTCGAAGTGGCGGAGAGCTCGCGCGTGACCTGCATCCCCACGCTGCCGAGACGCATCGGCGGTGTGATCAACAGTCATGGAGACGCGCTGCCGGTGATTCGCAGCGCATCGCTCTTTCAGACGCCGGACACCGAAGAGAGACAGCCGGGAAACGTGCTGGTCATTGCCGATCGCGTAGGCGGTGTGGCCCGCCTCGGGCTTCCGGTAGACCGGGTGCTCGGGCTGGTCGACGGCGCGGCGGCCGCATCGATGGGCGCCGAGGTGGTGGCGGAGCGCCGTTCGATTCAAGGCCGGGTGACGAGTGTGCTCGATCCAAAACGGCTCGTCGCCGAGGCGAGAAACCTGATCGAAAATTCGCTCGGACAGAGCGATGGAAGTCAATGAGGGAGTCGACGATGGCAAGAGTCCTGGTGGCAGACGATGCATCATTCATGCGTCAAATGATCCGCGAGATTGTCGAGGCGGAAGGTTTCGAGGTTTGCGGGGAGGCGTCGGACGGCATCGAGGCCGTCGAAGAGTTTCGGAGATTGCAGCCGGACGTGGTGACGATGGACATCGTCATGCCGCGCAAATCCGGCATCGACGCGGTACGCGGCATCATCGCTCTCGATCCCGGCGCCTGCGTGGTGATGTGCAGCGCACTCGGCCAGGAGAGCCTGGTCAACGAGGCCATGGAGGCAGGCGCCAGGGATTTCATCGTCAAGCCGTTCAATCCCGAGTGCGTGCTCGAAACGCTCAAGAAGGCGCTCGAAAAGGAGATCTGAGCGTGGACATGGCGAAGTATCGCGTGATGTTCGTCGAGGAGTCGACGGAGCACCTCGCGGACATGAGCGCAGCGATGCTCGAGCTCGAGAAGAACATGGCGAGCTCGGAAGCCATCGATGTGATCTTTCGCATGGCCCATTCGATCAAGGGCATGGCAGCCTCCATGCAGTACGACGCAATCACCGAGACCGCCCACGCGCTCGAAGACCGCGTGCAGGACATTCGCGCGGTCGGCTCGGTCGGCAGCGACGGCGAGCTCGCCCAGCTGTTCAGTGGCCTCGAGGATCTGGAGGCGATGGTGGCGACGGTTCGCGATGGCGGTGAGTCGCCGAGCCCCACCGCCGCCGCGTCGCAGCCGCTGACCTCGGCAGCGCCAAAAAAAAAACTTCTGAGCCCGATGCACTGACCGAACCAGCCGCGTTACCCGACGCAGCGGTTGGCAACGAGACCCCGACACCACCGCCGTCGGTGCGGGTCAAGACCGAGACCCTCGATCGCTTCCTGGGCACCGTCGGTGCGGTGATCCTGAGCTCGAACCAGCTGCGCACGTCTGCCGCCGAGCCCAGCGACCGGGGCGCCAGCCTGTCGGACGGGCTCGACCGCATGGAGCGGGTGGTCGGCGAACTCCAACGCCGTGCCCTCGAGCTGCGGATCACGCCGCTGATGAGAATCGTCGAACCGCTGCCCCGGATGGCGCGCGAGCTGGCTCAGCGCCTGGAAAAGCGCGTGGAGCTGGTGATCGAGGGCGCCGAGATCGAGCTCGACCGCTCGATTCTCGATCGCCTCAGTGACCCCCTCGTGCACCTCGTGCGCAACGCCGTCGATCACGGCATCGAGAGCCCCGAGGCCCGCAAGGCGGCTGGCAAGCCCGAGGTGGGCCAAATTGCAATCGGCGCCGTGCGGGTCAAGGACTCGATTCTGATCGCCGTACGAGATGACGGCAGAGGAGTCGATCTGGAGGCCGTGCGCGCGCGCGCCGTGGCCGAGGGGCTGGTGCTCGCCGACCTGGCGGAGGATCTTTCGGCCCAGCAGCTGGCCTCCTTCGTATTCAAGGCGGGCCTCTCCACCACCGAGTCGATCTCGGACATCTCGGGACGCGGCGTGGGCATGGATGCGGTTCGTGCCACGATCGAGTCGCTGGGCGGCCAGGTGGAGATCGCGACCGAGAGCGGCCGCGGCACGACCACCACGATGATCGTGCCAATCACGGCCGCGGTTCAGCGCGTTCTGGTGCTGGCGGTCTCGGGAGAGACGGTGGCGATTCCGGTCGCCAAGGTGGCGAGCATCATCGAGGTCAAGTCGGAATCCGTCGAGCGCAGCGGCCACGAGGCCTTCACGCTCGTGGATGATTGCCCGGTGGCGGTGCTCGGCCTGGCCGAGCAGCTGTCGTTGCCTCCGCCGCCGGAACGCGATGAAGCGGTTCTGGTGCTGGCGGACGTGCGCGGAGAGCCGATGGCTCTGAGCGTCGACAGCGTCGTGGGCCATCAACAGATCTACGTGAAGCCGGTGCCCGAGCTGCTCTCCGGCGTGCGCGCGTTGGCCGGCCTGACCATTCTGGGAAACGGTCTGCCGGTTTTCCTGCTCGACCTGAATCAGGTGGGATGATGGCCTCGTCCAACCTCTCGAAGACCGATCTGGACGCGCTCTACGAGCTGTCCAGCGTGGGTGCGAGCCACGCGGCGCGCGCCTTCACCGCGGTCCTCGGTTGCGAGGTGTCTGCGGGTGCCCCGAGCATCCTGCGCGTCGACGAACATCGCCCCGATGGCGGTTGGCCAACGGGCGTGATCTTCGAGTCCGATGGCGAACTGTGCGGTCTGGTTGCGATCCTGCTACCGCGCGGAGCACGCGAGGTGCTCGCCTCGTCTTTGCTGGCGGGAATCACCGCGGGGGACCGCGAAGAAGCCTTCGCCTCTGCGCTGCGCGAGCTGGGCAACATCGTCGCCTCCCGCACGATTTCGGCGATGGCCGACCTGCTTGGAAGCCGCATCCTGCTCTCGGTGCCGACGCTGGTGATGGACGGCGCTGACTTCGAGCTGTCTCGGCAGCTCGCACAGCGGGGCTCCGACTACTGGATCGAGAGCGAACTCGCTTCGGCCGAGGCGGCCTTGAAGGCCCGCGTCGTGTTGATTCCCGAAACCAAGCCCTGAGCCAGCTGCTAGCGGTTGTTCGCCCCGCCACGCGGGCCTGCGATATCGTCGGGGCTGACCTACCGCGCAGCCCCCTGTGGGCTCGCGACGAGGGGAGTCCGGCTTGACTCGCGAGCAGGTGCGACAGCTTCTCCTAGCCGTCCAACGCGGCGAGCTGGAGACCGAAGAGGCACTCGAGGCGCTCGCGCGTCCGCCCTTCGCCGATGTGCCCGACGCCAGTATCGACACCCACCGCGCCCTGCGCCACGGCATTCCCGAGGTGATCTACGCGCCTGGCAAGACGCCCCTGCAGATCGAAGAGATCGTCAAGGGGTTGCGCGACGCCGATCAGGACGTGCTCGTGACACGAATCGACGTCGAAGCTGCCGAGCAGGTGTGCGAGCAGACCGGGAGTGGAACCTACGATGCCCAGAGCCGGCTGCTGTGGTTCGGGCCGGCCGATGTGCCCGCCGAGGGCAAGGGGACGATCGCCGTGGTGTCGGCCGGCACCTCGGATTTGCCCGTGGCGTCGGAAGCCATTGGCGTAGCGCGGCGCTTCGGCAACAAGGTGGAGACCTTGGGCGACGTCGGGGTTGCGGGAATTCACCGTCTGCTGGCTTCGAGCGCGATTTTGCGCTCGGCCAGAGTGCTGATCGTGGTGGCTGGGATGGAGGGGGCTTTGCCCTCGGTGGTGGGTGGGATGGTGGACAAGCCGGTGATCGCGGTTCCGACGAGTGTGGGGTATGGGGCTTCGTTTGGAGGGGTTGCGGCGTTGCTTGGGATGCTGACGAGTTGTGCTTCGAATGTGACGGTTGTGAATATTGACAATGGATTTGGGGCGGCTTACGTCGCGACTCTGATCAATCGTCTCTGACTTCTTGCGCGGGGGGGCGTGTGCTGTGGCGGGCGCGCTGGTTGGTTTTCTCGCTGCGCTGATTTCCGCGCAGCCCCCACCCGGCGCCGATCTCGCGGAGGGTCTTGTGCCAGGGTGTTTTGGCTCGCTCTCGTGCTCCCCGATTCTTCCTCATGGCGGAAGTGCGGTGCTGGTCGTGGCCGGTGTTCGCCTGAGGGAAGGTGGGGGTGGGCTAGGATGGTTGGACGGTGACGGCTCGACGGAGTAAGGGCTTGGCGGGGGCTGGTGGTGGGGGTGGCCGCCGGGTTTTGCATCTGGATTTGTTCTCGGGGATTGCTGGGAACATGTTCTTGGCCGGGTTGTTGGATGCGGGCCTTTCTCGGCGGGAGTTGGTCGAGGATCTGGCGGGCCTGGGGCTGGACCATTCGCTGCGGGTTCGCAAGGTACAGCGTGGGGCGCTGGCGGCTCGTTATCTCGAAGTCGTGGTTCCGAAGCACAAACACAAACATACGCACAAGCACAAGACGGGTGGCGGTCGCGGCCACAGCCATGGGCGTACGTATCTGCAGATCGTGCAGGTGTTGCGGCGCGCGAAGTTGGCGGAGCCGGTGCGGGCGCGGGCGTTGGCAATCTTCGAGGCGCTGGGTCGGGCCGAGGCTCGGGTGCACGGGATCGAGCTTTCGAAGGTTCACTTTCACGAGGTGGGGGCGGTCGACGCGATCGTCGATGTGACGGGCGCGGCGGTTGGCCTGGCGCGGCTCGGGATCGACCGGGTGACGGCTTCGCCCGTGGCTCTGGGCGAGGGGACGGTGGAGACGGAGCACGGCCTCCTGCCGCTGCCTGCGCCGGCCACCCTCGAGCTGCTGCGGGGAATTCCGACCGTACCCGCTCACGTGCGCTGGGAGACCGTGACCCCCACCGGTGCGGCGATCTTGCGGACGGTGGTGGATGAGTTTCGGTCGCTACCCGCGATGACCGTGGAGGCGATCGGCCACGGTGCCGGCAACGACCGCGAGGGGCCCATGCCCAATGTGCTACGCGCCGTGCTCGGCCGCACGGGAGGCTTCGAGGCGGACCGCGTCGTGTCTCTCGAAACCAATCTCGACGATCTGGTCCCCGAACACTTCGACCACCTGATGGAGCGCTTGCTCGATGCGGGCGCCCTGGACGTTTCGATCCAGCACCAGCAGATGAAAAAGAACCGCCCTGGCTTTCTGGTACGCGTGCTCGCCCGGCCTGCCGATCGCCTGAAGCTGGCGCGCGTTCTCTTCGCGGACTCGACGGCCATCGGTGTGCGAGCCACGGAGAGCGACCGCATCGTGATGAACCGCGAGCGCCGCAGCGTGACGACCGCCTACGGCCGGCTGCACGTGAAGATCGTCAGGGACGACGCTGGACGCGCCTCGGTTTCTGCGGAGTACGACGATTGCAAGCGCGCCGCCCGGCGCGCGCAGGTACCCCTGCGCGAAGTGGTGCGCGCGGCGGAGGATGCCGGCCGTGAGCTCCTCGACTGAACGCCTGCCGGAGCTCCCGGCGGTGGATTCGAAACCCTTCGATCTGCCGGGTTCGCGCAGTGCCGCGGCCCTGTGTCTGCACGGGCTGACCGGAACGCCCTACGAGGTCCGTCCGCTGGGCGAAGCCCTCGCGGCCAGCGGCATTCGCGCGCTCGGCCCGGCGTTGCCGGGCCACAATGCGACGCCCCAGGAGCTGGCCGGCGCGCCGCCCACCGAGTGGCTCGAAGCGGCGCAGGCTTGCCTCGCAGAACTCCACACCGCGGCAGACCGGGTGTTCGTCGTCGGGCTCTCGATGGGCGGACTGTTGGCGCTGGCGTTGGCGCAGGAGCAACGCGTGGATGGGGTGGTGGTGGTCGGGACGCCGCTTCGACTTCACCAGCCGCTGGCGCGCCTGATTCCGCTGTTCAAGTACCTGCGTCCGATGGCTCCGAAGTTGGTCGGCTCGGACATTCGAGATGCCGCAGCGCGAGAGCGCCACCCCAGCTACGACGTGATGCCGCTCCACAGCGTGCACGAGTTGCAGCGCCTCCAGCGGCGGGTTCGCGACGGACTCGGCCGCGTGACTGCGCCGATCCTGATTGCCCACGGCGCCCACGATCGGACCGCCAACCCAAAGGATGCCGCCGTGATTCGCGATGGAGTGTCGTCGCCGGTTTGCGAGCTTCTCGTTCTGCCCGAGTCGGCCCACGTGGTTCCGGTCGATGTTGACGGCCCTGCGCTGGCGCGCGCGGTTGCGGAGTTTCTGGTTCGCCTGTGTTGAGCGCGTGATTATCCCTACATCTCAATCGATCCGGATTGAGTCGACCCGACTGAGAAATCGTCTGCGAAGCGGGCGGAAAAACGCCGAGGACTCGTTATCCTCCGCGCGGCGTCACGAAACCACGGAGGAGGGATCATGGGGGAACTTCCCAACGCTGTTGTGAAGAGGCTGTTGACCAAGCATGGAGACGGCCTTCGAGTATCGGGTTCGGCCCTCGACCGCGCCGTGGCCGCTGCCGAGGACTACATCTCCCGGCTTGCCGCGGAAGCGAGTGCGTCGGCTAGCGCGGCGAAACGCAAGACCGTGATGGATAGCGACATCGAGACCGCTCGCTCCAAGCTTTCCCAGCCGGGCTGAGCCGCCTCGCAGTTCGCTTCCAGCGACTCCCAGGAGTCGTAACAATCCCGCAATGCGAAAGCCCCGGAGCGGTGTTCCGCTCCGGGGCTTCGATTGTGTCGCAACGGCGACGGGCAGCTACATCATGCCGCCCATTCCGCCCATGCCTCCGGGCGGCATCCCGCCCGGCATACCACCACCGCCGTCGCCCTTCTCGTCCGGCTTCTCCGCCACCATCGCCTCGGTGGTGAGCAGCAGCGCGGCGACGCTGGCCGCGTTCTGCAGCGCGGTGCGAACGACCTTGGTGGGGTCGATCACGCCGGCCTTGATCAGGTCCTCGTACTCCTCGGTCTGGGCGTTGAAGCCGACCGGGCCCTTGGAGTGCTTGACCTTGTCGACCACGATCGAGCCGTCGATGCCCGCGTTCTCAGCGATGCGTCGAAGCGGCTCTTCCACGGCCTTGCGGATGATGCTGACGCCCGCGTTGAACTCGGTCGATCCCGTGACGGTGTCCAGGGACCTCTGGGCTCGCAGCAGCGCGACACCTCCGCCCGCCACGATGCCTTCTTCGATGGCCGCGCGGGTGGCGTGGAGCGCATCTTCGACGCGCGCCTTCTTCTCCTTCATCTCGGTCTCGGTGGCCGCACCGACCTTCACTACGGCCACGCCGCCCACGAGCTTCGCCAGCCGCTCCTGGAGCTTCTCCCGGTCGTAATCCGAGGTCGTCTCCTCGATCTGGCTCCGAATCTCGTTGCAGCGACCCTCGATGTCCTTCTTCGTGCCGGCGCCATCGATGAGCGTGGTGTTGTCCTTGTCGATCGTCACGGTCCTGGCCTTGCCGAGATCCTTGACGGTCACGTTCTCGAGCTTGAGGCCGAGCTCTTCCGCAATGACCTGTCCGCCCGTGAGGACGGCCATGTCCTGCAGCATCGCCTTGCGGCGATCACCGAAGCCCGGCGCCTTGACGGCCACCACGCTCAGCGTGCCACGCAGCTTGTTGACCACGAGGGTGGCCAGGGCCTCGCCCTCGATGTCCTCGGCCACGATCAGCAGCGGCTTGCCCTGTCGCGCGACCTGCTCCAGCAGGGGCAGCAGGTCCTTCATGTTGCTGATCTTCTTCTCGTGCAGGAGGATCAGCGGGTCTTCGACCAGCGCCTCCATGCGCTCCGGGTCCGTGACGAAGTAGGGCGAGAGATAGCCGCGGTCGAACTGCATGCCCTCGACCACGTCCAGCTCGGTTTCGAGCGACTTACCCTCTTCCACCGTGATCACGCCTTCGCGGCCCACCTTCTGCATCGCCTCGGCGATGATGCCCCCGATCGTCTCGTCGCAGTTGGCCGAGATGGTGCCCACCTGGGCGATCTCGGCGGAGTCGCGAGTCGACTTGGACGCCTTTTTCAGCTCGTCGGTGATGCTCTTGACTGCGGCCTCGATGCCTCGCTTGATCTCCATCGGGTTCATGCCAGCGACGACGAGCTTGCTGCCCTCTCGGAACAGCGCCTGGGCGAGAACCGTCGCCGTGGTGGTGCCGTCGCCCGCGACGTCCGAGGTCTTGCTGGCGACCTCCTTGACCATCTGGGCGCCCATGTTCTCGAACTTGTCCTCGAACTCGATCTCCTTGGCGACCGTCACACCGTCCTTGGTCACGGTGGGCGAGCCGAAGCTCTTGTCGATGACAACGTTGCGGCCCTTGGGTCCGAGCGTCACACGGACGGCGTTGGCCAGGCCGTTGACGCCGGCAAGCAGCTTGCTGCGGGCGTCCTGGTCGTAGCGAATTTCCTTGGCCATGTATGGATCTCCTACTCAACCACGCCGAGGACATCGTCCTCGCGAATGATCAGATGCTCGTCGCCCTCGATGTTGACCTCGGTGCCGGCGTACTTGCTGAACAGCACCTTGTCGCCTTTTTTCACATCGAGCGGCTGAAGCTTGCCATCTTCGTTGATCTTGCCCTTACCGACGGCAATCACTTTGCCTTCTTGGGGCTTCTCTTTGGCCGTGTCGGGAATGATGATCCCACCTTTGGTGGTCTCTTCTTCATCGACACGCTTGACGATGATCCGGTCCTGAAGCGGTCGAATCTTCATGGATCCACTTCCTCCGAACGCAGCGCCCTTGGGGGGCGAGCGAAGTTGCATGGACTGTGCGTGTGGGCGGGCACCCGCCGCGCCCCGTTTGACTGACTGACTGACCAAACTGACTGTCCAGACGGGCGACGATCGCCAGTTTGGCAGTCGAAGGCACCGAGTGCCAGGCGCGGCAACGTAAGCACTGGGCCCTGCGGGGTCAAGCCGATCTCGAAAGATTTCTGGCGCTTTTCCAGCCTCAGTCCGAATCCCTGGACTGCCGATCCTTGTCTGACGGCCGCGTGGCGGCCTCGCGGTGGCCGCGGCGGTGCCTGCGGGGCCTAGATAAGGGGGCTGAGGGCAGTGAGCGATGTTCCGCGCGCGGGACCCGCGCGAATCCAGCGAAGCCTCCCCAGGGCTCTCTTCGCCGAGCTGGTGGCCGGCGCCCTCGGCAAGGCGCGCCTCCGGCCCAGCCCGATGGCCACCGCGTACCTGATCGAGCTGCTGGACGAACGGGTCCGCCAGGGGAGTGGTGAGCCGGAAGACCAGTCCACGCTGGCCGAAGCCCTGCTGGAGGCCCAGCAGGACCGGGGCGCCGCCCGCATCCGACGCATGCGCAGCCTGGGTGACAGGGCGCTGTTCGTGTCGGGCTTCCTAGGCGACAGCCTGGTCCGAAGCGTGGTGGACATCGACTACTACTGCCAGATCGGTGGCAGTGCCTACGGCGATGTCGCCGTGCGCCTCCGAGACGGGGGTGCGGGCGGCAGCTGGACCCGGCTCTACAGCGAGCTGTCGCAGCATTTTGGGCATTTCGTGGATGTGCTCGCCGAGGTGGGGGATCGCTCGCGCCCCGAGCAGCCGCGGAACCTGCTGCGCCTGTTCGAGCGCTACCTTCGCACGGGCAGCGCGCGAGACCGCGAACAGCTGATTCGCAGCGGTCAGGTCCCCCCGGATCGATCCGGCCTCCGGTGGTGGCAATGAATCGAACCGCTCAGACGTCCCCCGGCCCCCGGCTGATGCGCGCGGTGGCACGCGCGCAGGGCTGGATCACGGCGATCTACCGCCTGGAGCTCGATCTGCAGGCGGAGCATTTCGTGGTGGATCCGCGGCTGGCTCAGGAGCTGCTGCCCCCCGACAGCCCGCGGTCCGGGGTGGTGGTGGTGGAGGAGGCGGCGGCGATCTCGGTGGGGCTGTATCTGCACGCCGAGGACGCGGAGGACCCGAACGCGGTGCTCGAGGAGACGAGCCATCTGCTGTACCTGGCTTGGTTGGCGGATCGGGAGTGGTCGGTGAGCCGACTGGTTTTGGAGTTGCAGAGTGAGGTGGATCGGTATGCGGTGGCTCGTTTGCGGGGGGCGGATGGGCTTTCGCAGTTTGGGGAGTTTGGGTGGTGTGATTGGGTCGATGAGGCGGCGCGCGAGCTGTATGCGACGGCTCATCGGAGTGCGCGTCGCTATTGCCGGGGGCTCGAGCGGCGCTTTCCTGGGCGTTCGGATACGCCGGAGCTGCTTTCGGAGCTGCGGCGGTTCTATCGGGCGCCGCCGGATCAGAAGCTGAGCTTTACCGGGTAGGCATTTCCGTCCGGCTTGGCCTGGGTGGATGTGCGCGCGAGCCGGCCCTGGGCAGAGGCTTCCCGGAATGGCTCGCGTGGTTCTTCGTGGCCGCTCTGGGTCGTGGGCGGAATGACCGGGCTTCTGGGCACGACAGTGGTTTTCTCGCTCCGCTGAAGTTCCGTCCAGCCTCTGCCCAGGGCCGGCTCGCGGGTTCTCGGTATGACGGCTCGCGGAGCCGGGTTTGGTCTTCGTTTCTTGGGTTGGAGGGGGTTCGCTTGACTTTCGTTGGGGTTTCGCCAACTTTTCGTGGGGGGTAGGTTTGCTCCTTGGGAGGTTGAAGATGGCTCTGACTCGGCGGCAGCGTGAGATTTATGACTATATCTGTGAGTTTGTGCGGGCTAAGGGGTATTCGCCGAGCTTGGAGGAGATCGGGGAGAATTTTGAGCTGTCGTCGGTAGCGACGGTTCATAAGCACGTGCAGCATTTGGTGGAGAAGGGCTTTCTGCGGAAGGCCTGGAATCGTTCGCGGTCGGTGGAGCCGCTGGAGCAGCCGGGGGCGGGGAGTGTGTCGCTTCCGTTGCTCGGGGTGGTGGCGGCGGGGACTCCGATCGAGGCGATCGAGGTGGCGGAGACGTTCGATGTGCCGAGTGATCTGGTGCCGCGCGGTGGCGAGAGTTTCGTGCTGCGCGTGCGCGGCGACTCGATGATCGAGGACCAGATCCGGGATGGTGACTACGTGGTGGTCGAGAGTCGTTCTCAAGCCCGCGATGGCGAAACGGTCGTGGCGCTGATTCGCGGTGAGGAGGCGACCCTGAAGCGCTTCTACCGCAACGGTTCTACGGTGAAGCTGGCGCCGGCCAACGCGGCGATGGATCCGATCCTGGTCCCGGTCGGCGAGCTGGAAGTGCGTGGCGTGGTCCGCGGACTGGTTCGCCGCTACTGATAGGGGGTTGCGCTGCGGCCAGACGCCCGCGCGGCAGCTGCTTGACGCCCCGGAATGCGCCGGGCTACCGTCTAAATATCCATTTGATTTCAAGAGGTTGCGGAATTGGTCCGGATTACGCGAGCCCTCGAGTTCGCCGCCTCATTGCGCTATGCGCGGCCAGACCTCTCGGCTGAGGGGAACGCCGAGCTATTTGGCAGCCGCGCGCGGCACCACGGTCACAACTACCGGCTGGAAGTCACGCTGCGCGGAGAGCCCGACCCGCTGACCGGGATGGTGATGGATCTGAAGGCTCTGCAGGACCTTCTCGACGAAGAGATCATGGCTCGCTTCGACCATCGAGACTTGAACTTCGACACGTCCTATTTCGAGAAGGACCCTCCAACGCCGGAGAACTTTGCCCGCGTGATTCAGGGGATTCTGCGCGCCGCGTTGCCCGAGGGGATGCTCGACCGCATCCGGCTGCAGCAGGACTCCGACCTGTGGGTGGACGTGATCGAGCCCGCTCCGTGATCGAGCTGACGCGAATCGAGCTGACGCGCCGCTACGAGTTTCCGGCCGCCCACGTACTGAGCCATCCGGCACTGAGCGAGGAGCAGAACCAAGCGACCTACGGCAAGTGTGCGAACCCGAACGGGCATGGGCACAACTACGCGGTCGAGGTCACGGTCACGGGGCCAGTCGACGAGCGGACGGGCCGAATCGTACCCCCCGAGCTGCTGGATCGGATCTTCGACGAGCGGATCCGCTCGCGCTTCTCGCGTAGGTTGTTGAACGACGATGAGGCGTTCAGCGATTGCGTTCCGACCGCGGAGAACATTGCCCTGGCGATTCACGCTGGACTGGCGACGGAGGTTGCGAGCCGCAGCAGTGCCGAGCTGGTCCGCGTCAAGGTCGTCGAGACGCGTCGCAATTCCTGCATCAGTGGAGTTCTGGCATGACCGACATCCCCGATCCCGTGGAGCCCTTGATCACCGCCTTGCTGAAGGAGATCGGCGAGGACCCGGGGCGCAAAGGGCTGGAGCGAACACCCAGCCGCGTCGCCAACGCGATGCGCTTCTTCACCCGTGGCTACGCGGACGACCCCGTCGAGATCCTGAACGGCGCGCTGTTCGAAGTGGACTACGACGAGATGGTGATCGTCAAGGACATGGAGTTCTACAGCTTGTGCGAGCACCACATGCTGCCCTTCTTCGGTCGGCTCCACGTGGCGTACATCCCCAACGGCAAGGTGCTGGGGTTGTCGAAGATCCCGCGTCTGGTGGAGATGTTCGCGCGGCGGCTGCAAGTTCAGGAGCGGCTGACGATGCAGATTGCGGAGACGTTGGAGAGCTTGTTGGAGCCGAAGGGGGTGGCGGTGGTGGCTGAGGCGGTGCACCTGTGCATGATGATGCGCGGCGTGCAGCAGCAGAACTCTTCGGCGATTACTAGTTCGATTCGGGGGGAGTTCGAGCGGGATCCTAAGACTCGGGCGGAGTTCATGGATTTGTTGCGGCATCGGCGGGATTCGTTCGGTTGACGTGTTGCTAGGGCGCGCGAGCCGGCCCTGGGCAGAGGCTTCCCGGAATGGCTCGCGTGTGGCTTCGGGGCCGCTTTGGGTTGTTGGCGGATTGACGGGGCTTCTGGGCACGACAGTGGTTTTCTCGCTCCGCTGAAGTTCCGTCCAGCCTCTGCCCAGGGCCGGCTCGCGGATCTCCTCGCACGTGCCTTGCTAGATGTCTCCGGTGAGGGCTTTTAGGTTGACGGTTAGTTCGCCGTTGGCGGTGAGTTCGGCTCGGCGTTGGTCGATCCAGGCGGAGACGTAGGCTTGGCTCTTTTGTTCGGCGAGGCGAATTCGCTCTGGCTCTACCTGGGCTTCGACGGCGGCTTCGTCGGGCGGAAAGCGGTCGATCAGCTGGAGTAGGGCCAGCCTCTCTCCGGCCTGGAAGACGCGGTCGGAGCTCTGGCCCGGCTCCATCGTGAAGGCTGCCGCCATGAGCTCCTGAGCGGCTCCGAGCCCCAACACGAATCCATCTGGACGCCGCCGCAGCCGGCCGCTGCGGGTGATGGGCAGCTCCTCCTGCCGGGCCACCTCCTCCAGGCTGGCGCCGTCGCGGATTGCGGCAGCCAGGCGGTCGGCGGTGGCGCGGTTTGCCCCCACGGCGGCCTCGCGGCCCAGCAGCTCGACTGCGATCTCCCGCTTGACCTCGTCGAAGCTGCGCTGCTGGGCGTCTCGTCGTTCCTCGACCCGGATCACGTGGTAGCCGGAGCTGCTCGTGACCAGGTCCCCAACGCTGCCCGGCTCGAGCGAGAAGGCGGCCTCCTCGAACTCCGCCCACACCTGGCCTCGGCCGAAGAAGCCGAGGTCGCCGCCCTGGGACTTGGTGCCGGGGTCTTCGCTCAGCTCTTCGGCCAGGGTCGCCAGGTCTTCGCCGGCCCGAATCCGGTCGAGAATCTGTTGGGCGCGTTGCCGCACCTCTTCCACGGCCTCATCGCTGGCGTCGGTGGGGACGGTCAACAGGATGTGGCTCGCCCGAACCTGCTCGGGCAGGTTGTACAGGCTCGAACGCTCCTCGTAGAGGCCCCCAATCTCGGGCTCGTGGCTCGTCAGAAATGCGTCGATGGCCGTCGGTGCGGGCTCGAAACCTTCTGGGGGAGCAGTCGAGTCGAGGGCCAGGAAGGCGATCTGCACTTCCTCCATCCGACGGGTGACCGCCGCGCGCGCCTCGCCCTCGGAGACCCGAGACAGGCTGGTGAGTGTGCGCAGCAGCTTGTTGGTGAGCATCGAGGCGCGCTGCTCGCGGATGAAGTTGCGCTCGTTGCCAAATTCGTAGTTCGCCCAGTCCTCGTACTGGGCCTGGTCGAAGCGGCCGCTCTCGTCGCGGAAGATCGGAACTGCGAGAATGGAGCGCTCGATCTCTTTCTTGGCCACGGCGATGCCCAGCTCCCTGGCCTCCTGGGCGAGAATGGCCTGATCGATCAGGCCGCGGACGGTGACATCGTCGAGTGTGTCGCTCATGGCTGCGGGGTCGTAGTCGTCTCCGAGCTGCTCTTGGAAGAGCGCCTCGCGGCTGGAGCGAAGGCGGCCGAACTCGCGAAGCCCGTAGGAATCGGGGCCGACCTGGACCACGGTGCTGGCCCCGCGCTGCAGTGGGCCGTTCAGCCCCATGAAAAACACGAAAACCCCACCGATCGCCACGATGAACAGCGTCGTAACCCAGCGTTGTCCCTGTCTGAGACTCTTCAGCACGTGGCTCCCCGTTTTCCGCTAATCGAGGCGCTCAGCTCTGGGCGCCATTGGTCGATGAGGAGTTGTAAGCGCGCGCTAGCCGGCCAGCAAGCCCCGAGCGAACGCAGTTTTGGAGGCTTGAACCCGAAATGCCGTATTGGTACCCTGGGGCTGAATTTGCCGGCCTTGAAACGCCTTGTGAATTCAAACACTTAGGGGTGAGTTTGCGGCTCGCTTGAGAGGCGAGCACTGGAGTGTGGAAGTGATCCTCGACGCCATTTTCGGGTGGTTCTCCAACGACCTCGCAATCGATCTGGGCACCGCCAACACGGTTGTGTTCGCCAAGGGCAAAGGGATCGTCGTTTCCGAACCAAGCGTGGTCGCCGTGACCCGGGACTCACGCGGGATCGACAAGGTTCGCGCCGTCGGCCGGGAAGCGAAGGAGATGTTGGGTCGAACACCCGGCAACATCGTCGCCATCCGCCCGATGAAGGACGGAGTCATCGCAGACTTCGAGACCACCGAGGCGATGTTGCGTTACTTCATCACCAAGGTGCACGACCGCAAGCGTCTGATCCGCCCGCGCATCGTGATCGCTGTGCCGTCGGGAATTACCGAGGTGGAGAAGCGCGCGGTACGTGAGTCCGCGATGTCCGCCGGAGCGCGCGAGGTCTATCTGATCGAAGAGCCGATGGCCGCTGCAATTGGCGCGGGGCTTCCGGTGACCGAGCCGTCGGGAAACATGATCATCGATATCGGCGGAGGCACGACAGAGGTAGCGGTCATCTCGCTCTCTGGAATCGTCTACGCAAACTCGACTCGCGTCGGCGGCGACAAGATGGACGAGGCGATCATCCACTACGTCAAGCGCAAGTACAACCTGCTGATCGGCGAGCGAACCGCGGAGTTCATCAAGATCAACGTGGGAACCGCATACCCCGATACCGAAGTTCGCTCGATGGAGATCAAGGGTCGCGATCTCGTCGCCGGAGTGCCCAAGACGTTGGAGATCAAGTCCGAAGAAGTGCGCGAGGCATTGGCCGAGCCGGTGAACGCCGTGGTGGAGAGCGTGAAGATCGCCCTCGAGCGCACGCCTCCGGAGCTGGCGGCCGATATTGTCGACAAGGGGATCGTCCTGGTCGGCGGCGGCGCGCTCTTGACCAACCTCGACGTCTTGCTGAGGGAGGCCACGGGCCTCCCGGTGATGTTGGCGGAGCACCCCCTGACCGCCGTTGCGACCGGGACCGGTCGCACCCTGGACGAGCTCAAGCTGCTCAAGGAAGTTGCGATTCGGTCGTAGCTCTGGTCGGTCCACAAGGGGGCCATGGCCAACTTTCAAAACCGCATGCCGCTGACGGCCCTGGTGGTCGGCTTGGTGGGGTTCGCCGTCGTGGCGATGGTGGTGGACCGCCGTTCCCTCCTGGCTCCCGATCAGGAGCGCCCGGGCTGGGGCGGCGCCGTTCTCGACATTGCGGCTCCGGTCCAGAAGATGATCGCCCTGCCGATCGGGCTGGTGCAGGACGCCTGGCGCCACTACGTCTCCGTTCTCGACGTCAGTGAACAAAATGAGGCACTGGCCTCCCGATTGGCCCTGTTGGAGGAGGAGAATCTGCAGCTCCGCGAGGCGCTCGTGGCGAGCGGCCGGCTCGCGCGGATCGCCGAGATTCGGGCCGACTTCGAGGTGCCGATGCTCCCGTCAGAGCTCGTCGGTGTCGATCCCTCGCCCTGGTTCCGCTCGGTGCTGGTGGACGACGGTCGCAGCAACGGTGTCCGCTCCGGGATGCCCGTGATCTCCGAGCTGGGCCTGGTTGGGCTCGTGACGGCGACCTCTCGGGGCACCGCCCGGGTGATGTTGGTGCTCGATCGTCAGAGCGCCGTCGATGGCATCGTCCAGCGCAGCCGCTCCCGGGGAATCGTGCGCGGCCGCGGAACCGACGAGCTCGACTTCGAGTTCGTCGTGCGCGGTCGTGACGTGCGCATCGGCGACGTCGTGATCAGCTCGGGTCTGGGGGGCGTCTATCCCAAGGGGATTCGCATCGGCGAGATCACCTCGGTTTCGGATCCCGGATCCGGATTGTTGCAGACCGCGAAGCTGACACCGGCGGTGGAGTTCGGGCGCCTCGAACAGATCTTCGTGATGTTGCGCCGCGGTCCCACGATGGAGCTGTTGTACTCCGCCGAGGACGACGCGATCGGAGCTTTGGCGGCCGAAAGGCCGACGCCTTGAAACGCGTCGTGGCCCTGCTGGCTGTCGGCGCGCTGGCGCCGATGATCCAGGGGGTCGCTGGAACCTTCCTGGCGCCGCCCTATTGCCCAGACCTCGGACTGCTGCTGGTAATCGGGATCGGGCTGAGCTGGCGAAGCGCGGCGGGCGGGGCGGCTCTGTCCGCGGCCCTGGGGTTCACGGCCGATCTGCTCTCCGGGTCACTGCTCGGGCAGCACACATTGCTGCGTCTGTTCGCCTTTGGCGTTACCCGGACGCTGAGTCGGCGCATCAACCTGCGCGGTGTGTTTCCACGGGTGCTCTTCGCGGTTGGGATCACCGCTGTCTGCGGACTCGGCAGCGCGTTTCTCAGCGCATTCTTCACCGCGGGGCCGGGCCCGGATTCGGCCCTGCTGCGAGATTTGATGCCCCACGCGCTGATCACGGGAGCCTTCGCGCCCGCGGTCATCCGCCTGGTTGACGGCATCACGATCTGGCTCGGCCCCGAGGCGGGCCGTCCGATCTTGACGCTTCCTCCGCGTAGCCGAGTCTCCTGATGTCCGACGAAGAGATCGGGGGCGGTCGACGGCTCGTTGGCGGAGTGGATCCGGCGCTTACCCGCCGCCTGCCCATCGTTGCCGCAGTGATGATGCTGCCGTTTGCGATCTTCTTTCTGCGACTCTTTCAACTCCAGGTCATCGAGGGTGAAGATCTGGGGAATCGCGCGAGGCGCAACTCGGTCCGCAAGGTTCGTCTGGAGGCAGCGCGAGGCGACATCCTCGACCGCCACCGGCGAGAGCTCGCAACCACTCGGCCAGCCTTTGGCGTGCAAGTCATGCCGGCAGAGCTACGCCGTCGGGAGCTGACTTTGACCGCGCTCGGGAGTCTGCTCGACGAGGATGCCAACGCACTCTTGGAGCGCGTCGGCACACCGAAGGGGCGCCAGCGTTTCGTGCCGGTGCGTCTGGCGCGAGATCTCCCCTACGACGCCCACACCCGCGTGGAGTCGCATCTCTATGCACTCCCCGGTGTGCTCACCGACGTGAGCCCACGCCGCTTCTACGTGGGTGGCGAGATGGCTGCGCACTTGCTGGGCTACACGGGCGAAATTCAGCGCGAACAGCTCGAGAAGCGCTCCTTCGCCGATTATCGATCGGGCGAGGTCATCGGACAGAGCGGAGTGGAGCGGCGTTTCGAGTCCACCCTGCGCGGTCGCGCCGGCGGTCGAAACGTGGTGGTCGACGTGGCGGGCCGCGTCGACGAAGTGCTCGACGAGGTCCTGCCCGCGCCCGGTGGCGCCGTGGTACTGACCATCGATCGCGATCTTCAGCACGCCGCCGAAGCGGCCTTTCGCCCAGAAGTGATCGGGGGGCCCGCCAAACGAGGGGCGGTAGTGGCGCTGGATCCGCGCAATGGCGAGGTACTCGTGCTGGCTTCGCGTCCCGCCTACGACCCCAACGCCTTCGCCGGAGGCATCGACGCGGACACCTGGAAGCAATTGACCGAAGACGCAGCTCTCCCGCTTCAGAATCGCGCACTGGCGGGCCAATACCCCCCGGGCTCGGTCTACAAAGCCTTTGTGGCGGCGGCCGCGCTCGAGGAGAAAATCGTCGATCCGAAGGAACGGGTCTACTGTCCGGGAAGCTTCAAGCTGGGGCGTCGAACCTACCGCTGCTGGAAGCGCGGAGGACACGGAGCGGTAAATCTCCACGAGGCGCTCGTGGGGTCCTGCGACGTGTACTTCTACCAGCTCGGACTCAAGCTCGGCATCGATCGCATGGCGTTCTTCGGCAAGGGCTTCAATCTCGGAAGACGAAGCGGCGTGGATGTGGGAGGCGAGGCTGCGGGCCTCGTGCCGACACGAGCCTGGAAGGAGCGGCGCTTTGGCGAGGTCTGGCTGAAGGGCGAGACGGTTTCGGCTTCCATCGGTCAGGGCTTCAATTTGACCACTCCGATCCAGCTGGCGGTGGGCTATGCGGCGATCGCCAACGGTGGCAAGCTTTTCGAACCGCGGATCCTGCTCGGAACCCTCGACGCCGACGGCAAGCTGTCGCGAGGGCCGGGGCCCAGACGGCTGGGAACCGTGCCGGTCGCCGCCGAACACCTGGCCACGGTGACACGGGCGCTCGAGGGTGTGGTGCACGAAATCGGCGGCACGGGCGCTCGCGCTCGCATCCCGGGCGTGCGTGTGGCGGGCAAGACTGGAACCGCCCAGGTCGTGCAAATCAAGCACACCGAGGGAATGGAAGACGACGAGATCCCCTTAGAGCATCGTGACCACGGCTGGTTTGCGGCCTTTGCGCCGGTCGAAGCGCCGGAGATCGTGGTGGTTGCGCTGGCGGAGCACGGAGGACACGGCGGCAGCGCCGCTGGCCCGATCGTCAACGCAGTGCTCACGCGTTACTTCGAGGTCAAGGCGGGGAAGGCGGCGCCCGAGGAGCCGGTGCCAGCCGCGGAGGGCGCGCGCGTTGTTCGGAATTGACCGACGACTGTTCCAGAACTTCGACTGGATGCTTCTCTTGCTGGTGGCGTCGATCGTCGCGGTGGGCCTCGTCAACCTCGCCTCGGCGACGCACGTCGAGGACGAGCTGAACGAAGAGATGCGCCGCCAGCTCTTCTCCTTGAGCCTGGGCGGTGTCGCATTGCTGGCGGCCTTGTTGATCGACTACCGGCACTTCGAGCGGTTCGCATTGCCGGCCTACGCGGTTTGCCTGATTTTGCTCGCCACGACCCTCCTCTTTGCGCCGGTGACTCGCGGGAGTCAGAGCTGGCTGTTCGGAGGCCGGCTTCAGCCCTCCGAACTCGCGAAGCTCGGCCTGATCCTCGCGCTGGCTCGCTACTTCCATCGCAATCCGTTGGGCGAGATCCAACGCCTGCGCGATCTCGGGCGGCCGGGTCTGATCGCCCTGTTGCCAGTGGGTCTGATCGTGGCCCAGCGCGACATGGGCGTTGCGCTTCTCACCTTGCTCATCGGCTCGACCTACCTCGCCTTCACCCGGATTTCCTGGCGCTCCTGGATCGGTGTCGCGGTGGTCGGAGTCGCCGCGCTGATTACGTTGTGGATGTTCGTGCTGGCTCCGTACCAGCAGCGGCGGATCCTCGACGTCGTCGATCCGGGCCGCGACCCCTTGTCGTCGGGCTATCAGGCGATCCAATCGCGCATTGCAATCGGCTCCGGCGGGCTGATGGGAACCGGCTATCGCGCCGGGACCCAGACCCAGCTGCGCTTCCTGCCCACCCAACACACGGACTTTGCATTTTCTGTCCTCGCCGAAGAGTGGGGCTTCGTGGGCAGCTGCGGGGTGCTGACGCTCTATCTGATCTTGATCCTATGGGGCCTGAGGATCTCTCGGAACTCCAAGGACAGCTTTGGTGCCCTGCTCGCCGTGGGGCTGGTGAGTACGATCTTGTGGCCCGTGATCTTGAACATCGGAATGGTTCTGGGCCTGGCGCCGGTGATCGGAGTGCCGCTTCCCCTGTTTTCCTACGGCGGGTCGGCTCTGGTGACCTCGCTCTTTGGTCTCGGCCTGCTCATGAACCTGTCGATGCGACGCTACACCTTCTAGGCAGGGCATCCCGCGACGCAGCGGTGATACGATGTGCAGTATGTCGTTGCCGCAGACCGTTCGCGCGCAGCCCCAGATCGGGGCGTTCTTCGACATGGACAAGACGCTCATCGCCGAGAATTCGGCGACCCTCTTCATGCGCCACCGCTACGAGCAGGGCCAGCTCACCAATCTCGAGCTGCTCAAGGGACTGGGAGCGTACCTCCAATACAAAATCGGGATCCTCGACATCCGCAGCTGGACCGCGAACACGATGGTCCAGTTCCGCGGCCAGAGTGAGCGTGACCTCGAAGAGGAGGCAATCGCCTGGGTGGAGGAAATGGTGGTCGAAACCATCTACCCCGAGGCCGTGAGGCTCATCGCCGAACACTGCGACAAGGGCCACGTCGTGGCGATCGTCTCGGGTGCGACCCGCTTCGTGGTTCGCCCCATCGCAGCGCATCTGGGCATTGAACACATGCTGTACACGCGCCTCGAGGTCGAGGACGGCCTGTTCACCGGTCGCGTAATCGAGCCGATCTGCTTCGAGGAGGGAAAGATCTACTGGCTACAACAGTTCATCGACGAGCACGAAATCGACCTGGCAAGAAGCTACTTCTACACCGACTCGATCACAGACCTCCCTCTCCTCGACATCGTCGGCCACCCCATCGTCACCAACCCCGACCCCCTCCTCTACCGCACCGCCGTAAAACGCCGCTGGCCCGTCCGCTTCTTCGACCCCCCAGAACCGTAATCAGACCAGCCCAGATCAGACTGCGAAGCGGCCGCAAACCAACCCCGGAGCCGCGAGCCGACCGGGCGGGGTGGAGGCTGGAAGGAACACGGCCCCAACCACAGCGCACCCCGCAAACCCAACGCGACCCCGCAGCCCCACGCGAGCCATTCCGACCAGTCTCCACCCCGCCCGGTCGGCGCGCGCGCCTCAACTGAGACCAAGGGGTGACCCACACCCGCGCGACGGTGCGCGAAGAAGACCTACAGCAGGTTCTTGATCGCCGCCTCGAAGTCGGCCTTGGGGCGCGCACCCTGGAGCTGCTCCACCACCTCACCATCCTTGAACGACAAAATCGTCGGAATCGCACGGATCCCGTACTGACCCGGCGTGTTCGGGTTCGCGTCGATATCCATCTTCACAATCTTCACCCGATCCCCGTACTCCTCCGCCAGGTCCTTGATGATCGGCGCAATCTGCCGGCAGGGGGCGCACCATTCCGCCCAGAAATCGATGAGCACAGGTTTGTCGGAGTTCAGGATCTCCGCTTCGAAGTTCTGATCCGTCACTTCCGCGAGTTCAGCCATGGTCGATTCATCTCCCTGCGGGCGATCGCCCGGGTTGCGAGTCTGCGTGGTTCGCCTCATCAGTCCGTCCGGCATGCTTCGAGAAGCTGCACGCGCGGGGCCAGCTTGCCAAGGGTACCGCGGGCCGCGTCGCCGCGCCGTTGACGCTCCCGAGCGGCGCGGGTACGTTGCTCTCTTCGAACCTCCGCGTTTTTCCACGGTTTTCTCCGTTCGCGCAGGAGTCATGTCCGCCGCCCGCCAGCGTTCGAAGTTCAACCTCGCCGCCCGCGTGCCCAGGGGCATCGGCCACATTGCTCGCGTGCTCGTCGACGTCCCCCGCATCCGGCAGACGCCGCGATTTCCGCGCAGTGCCAACGGCGCCGAGCCGCGCCCGTGAGTCGAAGACCGCCTCGCATCGATCGAGCGAAGGTCAAGACCGTGAGTGCGCGACGACGCAAGAGCAAGGTCAGCATCGCCGACGAGGCGACGCCGCATCGGGCGGGAGCGAGCTTCGCGGAGTTCGTCGACCACCTCCCGGACACGTTGGGCGCGGCGGATCTGCGTGCGGCCATCTCGGCCGTAGCGCGGGCCCATGCTCGGGGGCGCACACTGCTGTGGGGACTGGGTGCCCACGTGATCAAGGTGGGCCTGGCCCCGCTGATCGTGGACCTGCTCGAGCGCGGTCTCGTCAGTGGCGTCTGTATGAATGGTGCGGGCTGTGTGCACGATCTCGAGCTCGCCATGATGGGCCGCACCAGCGAAGACGTGGAGGCCTCGCTAGACGACGGCAGCTTCGGCATGGCCGGTGAGACCTCCGAGCGTCTCAATCGCGCGATTCGAAGCGGTGCCGACGAGGGGCTGGGTATGGGGGCCGCAGTGGGTCGGGAGATTCTCGACGGTAGCTACCCCCACAAGCAGCGTTCCATCCTGGCCGCGGCCGCGCGCCTGGAAGTTCCCGTCACGGTGCACGCCGCGATTGGAACCGACATTCACCACATGCACCCGGACGCCGATGGTGCCGCGCTCGGCGCCACCAGCCATCGCGATTTCGAAACGCTGACGGGTATCGTCGCAACTCTCCAGGACGGTGTCGTCTTCAACGTCGGTTCCGCGGTCATCCTCCCGGAGGTCTTCCTCAAGGCGCTCGCGCTGGCCCGCAACCTGGGGCATCCGGTCAAGCGCTTTACCGCCGTAGACATCGATTTCATCCGTCAGTATCGGCCGAGCGTGAACGTCGTCGGTCGTCCAACCAGGCTGGGCGGACGTGGGCTCAGCCTGGTGGGGCAGCACGAGATCCTGCTTCCGCTGCTGGCGGCGGGCATCATCGAGGCCACAGAGGGCAACTCGTGAGTGGTCGCATCGTGCTGCGCGAGGGCGACATCACCGAAGACGAGGTGGACGCAATCGTGAATGCGGCCAACAGCGCCTTGGTGCTGGGCGCGGGAGTGGCCGGTGCAATTCGCGAGAAGGGGGGTGAGTCGATCCAAGCCGAGTGCGACGCGATCGGACCGATCGATGTCGGCGATGCCGCGCTGACCGGGGCCGGCGAGCTGAGCGCTCGTTTCGTGATCCACGCAGCGGGGATGCCCCCGGGCGGGGCCGCGAGTGAAGCGAGCGTTCGCTCATCGGTACGTCGAAGTCTGCAGCTGGCCAGCGAAAACGGCTGCCGCTCGATCGCGATACCGGCAATCGGCGCGGGAATCGGCGGGCTCTCGGCGCAACGCTGTGCCGAGATTCTGCTCGGAGAGGCGCGCAGCCACCTCACGGGCGAGACGACACTGGAAGAAGTCAGATTCGTGCTCTTCGGTGAGCCGACCTATCGGGTCTTCGAAATGGCAAACGACGCCGAAGCCGTTCGGGCACAACTCGAGCGTCTGCGCTCCCGCTAGCCACCTCTTCGGCTCGCATACGCGCCTACGCGACGAACCGGCAGTGCTCGGGCGCCCGCTGGGGGCCGAGGCGCTGCGCTACCCTTCTTCGCGCCCGAGGCTTGGGCCGAGGCGAGGAATCGAGGTTGCCCGTTCAGCTCCTGCAGTGGACCGCGGCGGTGTATCTCAGCGCGGGGCTCGTCGCCGGACTTGGCCTGGCTCTGGAGCTGCGCCGGTTGGAGCGCCTTGCGCTGGCGCTGCTCGCCCTGGGCGCTGTCCTTCACGCCGTTTCCTTCTCCCTGCTCCACGCTGGGGAGGGCGCGACGCCTCCGCTCACCGACCAGGCTGCCGCGATCTCCTTCATGGCCTGCGTCGGCACGTTCTTCTATCTGGCTCTGCTCCGCTGGACGCGCTTGCACCGGCTCGCGCTACTCGTCGCGTTCGTCGCATTCCTGGGCGCGTTCCAGGCAACCCTGCGTTCGCCCGTTGGCGCAGCGCCGGTGTTGGCGGTAACCGGGTCCTGGCCCCACGCCCACGTACTGTTGGCCAGCGCGGGCATCTCGCTGCTCGGGCTCGCCGGGCTCGCGGGGCTGATGTTCCTGGTTGAGCACGGGCGTCTCAAGTCGAAGCGGCCGATCGATCCTCGACTGCCACTCCCATCCCTCGAGGCCCTCGACCGCCTCAACGCCATCACGCTTTCGGTGGGCTTTCCGCTCCTGACTCTCGGCGTGATCACTGGGATGCTCTGGCTGCAGACCGCGGACGGAACGCCCTGGACCGGCACGGCGCATCAGACCTGGTCGGTCGTCGCCTGGGCGGTGTACGGGGTGCTGGTGATCGCCCGCTTCGTGGCCCACCAGGGTTCGCGCCAAGCCGCGGTGAGTGCGGTGGGCGGCTTCGCGTTTCTGTTCTTCGCCGTCATCGGGCTGGAGTTCATCGCTTGAAGGTCGTCCTGCTCGGAATGAATCACAAGAGCGCGCCCATCGGGGTGCGGGAGAGGCTGGCCGTCTCGGAGCCGACGCCTCTGCTCGAAAAGCTGGTGGCGAGCGACGAGATCGAGGAAGCCGTGCTCTTCTCGACTTGCAACCGAGTGGAGGTCGTGGCCCTCACGCGTTCGCCCGACGCGGCGCGCTTGAGGCTGCAGTCCTTCTTCGCACGTGATCTGGCGGAGAACGATCTACCGGCCGGGCACGATCTTGCGAGCTTGACCTACGCGTACGAGGACGGCCACGCCGTGCGTCACGTATTCAGGGTGGCCTCGGCACTCGACTCGATGGTCGTGGGCGAGCCGCAGATTCTGGGGCAGACCAAGGATGCCTATCGCGCGGCCGTGGATTGTGGCGCTTGTGGGCCGATCCTCGGTCGGCTGTTTCAACACGCTTTCGCGACCGCCAAGCGGGTGAGAACCGAAACGCGGATCGCCGAGCGGTCCGTATCGGTGGCGCGCGTGGCCGTGGATCTGGCCAATCACATCTTCGAAGACTTCGAGCACAAGCGAGCGTTGTTGATTGGTGCGGGTGAGATGATCGAGCTGGCCGTACGCGCGCTGCGCGACCAGGGGCTGGCCTCGATCAGCGTGGCCAACCGCTCGTCCGAGCACGCGGAAACACTCGCAAGCGCCTTTGGCGCTTCGGCACACGGGTTGGACGAGCTCGCGGCACTGCTCGCCGACGCGGACATGGTCCTGACCTCGATCGGAGGCGATCGACCGATTCTGACCGTCGATCTGGTGGCGGACGCGCTTCGCGAGCGGAGCCACCGGCCGCTGTTCGTGATCGATATTGGTGTTCCGCGAAACGCCGATCCCGACATCGACGGGATCGAGAACGTCTACCGCTACGACCTGGACGATCTCGGATCGGTCGCGAACCAGAACAGCGAGCTGCGCCAGCGCGAGGCCGAGCGCGCGACCCAGATCGTCGCGGAGGAGCAGCAGCGCTTCGACGGCTGGCTAGCGGCATTGCGCGCGGTTCCCACGATCCGTCACCTGCTCAGCCGCGCCGAGGGAATCCGTTCTGGCGAGCTCGAACGAACCCTGGCGCGGCTGGAGCTGGGTGAATCGGAGCAGGCCGCCGTCGAGGCCCTGACGCGATCGATCGTGAACAAGATCCTCCACGCACCGGTGTCGCGGCTCAAGCGAGAGGCGGAGCGAGAAGAGGGCATGGCCTATCTCGAAGTGGCTCGCGTGCTGTTCGATCTCGACGAGGACCCGGATCCGGAATGACGCGGATTCGGATCGCCACGCGTGCGAGTGAACTCGCACTCGTGCAGGCGCGCTACGTGGCGGGACGGATCGAAGAAGAGCTGCAGGTAGCGACCCAGCTCGTTCCGCTCAAGACCACAGGCGATCGCCTCCAGCACGTCTCGCTCGCCGAAATTGGCGGCAAGGGCTTGTTCGTGAAAGAGATCGAGGAAGCGCTGCTGGACGGTCGCGCGGATGTCGCGGTCCACAGCGCCAAGGACCTGCCGGTGGGCCTGGCCAGCGGGCTCGAGCTCGTCGCTTTCCCCCAGCGCGAAGACTGCCGCGATGCCCTGGTGGCCCGCGAGCCGGAGACGACGCTTGGCTCCCTGCCGAGCGGTGCCCGGGTCGGCACCGGCAGCGCCCGGCGCGGCGCTCAGTTGCAGAACCGACGGACGGATCTCGTGATCGTGCCGCTGCGGGGCAACGTTCCCACGCGCTTGAGAAAGCTCGAGGACGAGAATCTCGACGCGGTCATCCTGGCCTGCGCCGGTCTCGTCCGCCTGGGCCTCGAGCAGCGGATCGCCGAGCGGATCTCGCCGGATTGGATCTTGCCCGCCGTCGCTCAAGGGACGCTGGCGATCGAAGCCCGCAGCGGCGACCCGCTGACGCGGGATCTCGCTGTTCTCGAAGATCCGCAGACCGCCGCCAGCGCCGCAGCGGAGCGGGGCTTCCTGCGTCGGCTCGGAGGTGATTGTACGGTGCCGCTGGCCTGCCTCGCCGAAGCGGGTGCCCCCGGCAGCCTGCGCGTGCGCGGGCTGGTGGCCGCGCTCGATGGCAGCCGGATCATCCGAGACGAGCTCGAAGTTCGGGTGGACGAGGCGGCGTCCGGCGGCGCGGGCTTGGCGGAGCGGATTCTCGCGGCGGGGGGAGACGCGTTGCTCGCCGAGCTGCGAAGCGAGACCGCGGGGTGAGCTCCGAGTCCGAAGGCGGGGCCGTGAGGCAAGGCAAGGTCGTGTTGGTTGGGGCCGGGCCGGGCGACCCGGATCTGATCACGGTTCGCGGCGCCGCCGCGCTTCGCGAGGCGGATGCGGTGGTTTACGACGCACTCGCGTCGTTGGACCTGCTGCGGCTCGCTCCGCCGGGGGCCGAGCGAATCAACGTCGGCAAGCGAGGCCACGACGAACCCACGCGCTCTCAACCCGAGATCACCGCGCTGTTGCTGCGACTCGCCGGGCAGGGCAAGACGGTGGTGAGGCTCAAAGGGGGCGACCCCTTCGTGTTCGGTCGCGGCGCCGAGGAGGCGAGCGCATGCGCCGAGGCCGGCGTTCCCTTCGAGGTGGTGCCAGGGGTTTCGTCCGTGATCGGGGCCCTGGCCTACGCGGGAATTCCCGTCACGGATCGACGCTATTCCGCGTCGTTCGCGGTGGTGACCGGACACAGTGATCCCACTCTGGTGACGGAGCAGACGCGCTGGAAAGAACTCGCGCGCGCTCCCGACACGCTGGTGATCCTGATGGGAATGCAGAACCTCGAGTCCTTGATCGAGCGGGTCATCGACGGGGGACGCTCTCCGGAGACTCCTGCAGCGGTCGTCATGAACGGCACGCTGCCCAGTCAACGCGTGGTGGTCGCTCCGCTGGCAGAGCTCGCCCGCAAGGTGCGCGAGGCACAACTCGGCACGCCGGCCGCCGTGGTGATCGGCGACGTGGTGCGGCTCCGAGAGGTGTTGGCCTGGTACGAGCGGCGCCCCCTGTTCGGAACCCGCGTGCTCGTCACTCGGGCCGCGGATCAAGCCGAGGAGATGCTCGACGCGCTGCGGGAGGCGGGCGCTCAGGCGGTGGTGGTTCCGATGATTCGAGTGGCTCCTCCAGCCAGTTTTGCCGCGATCGACGCGGCTCTGACTCGGTTGTCCGATTACACGGCGCTGTTGTTCACCAGCGCCAACGCGGTTCGCTGCTTTGCCGGGCGCGCGCTCGAGCGAGGTGCGTCGCTCGAGCAGTCGCCTCCGATCGCGTGTGTGGGGCCGGTCACGGCGCGGGCGGCGCGAGCCGTCGGGCTCTCCGTGGCGTTGGTTCCGGAAACTCGCCACGATGCGGTGGGCCTGCTCGAGGTCGCAATCCAACGCTGGGCGCCCGCCGGTCGCAGTTTTCTGCTGCCCCAGGCGGAACGGGCCCGCGAGACGCTGGCGGCCGGATTGAAGGATCGGGGGGCGGTGGTGGATGCAGTCGCGGCCTACCGCACCGTCGCGGCGGACGTCGATGGCGCGGCACTCCGCCGGCAGCTCGTCGACGGCGAGCTGGACGCCCTGACGTTTACCAGCCCCTCGACCGTCAACCACTTTGTGGAGCTCCTGGACGATGCTTCGCGCGGGGCCGCCTCGCGCTGCCTGATCGCTGGGATTGGCCCGACGACCGCAGACGCGCTACGAGGGGTGGGACTGATCCCCGATGTGGTGTCGGAACGCTCGACCGCGCGAGAACTGGTCGCCGAGCTTGCGGCGCTGGTACTCCGCAACAAAGAGGGAGAGGGTGCATGAGCTATCCCGAGACTCGGATGCGCCGCCTGCGCAGAACCGAGACGCTGCGTCGGATGGTTCGCGAGACGCGGCTGCACCGGGACGACCTGGTGATGCCGCTCTTCGTCGTCGAGGGCAGTGGCATCTGCGAAGCGATCGGCGCGATGCCCGGTGTGAATCGGTACTCCGTCGACACGCTGGTCACTGAGTCCAAGCGGGTTCGCGACGCCGGAGTTCCCGCGGTCATCCTTTTCGGGATCCCCGCCGACAAGGACGCCACGGGCTCGGGGGCGGATGCCTCGGACGGAATCGTCCAGCGCGCCGTCGATGCGATCAAGGCGGCCGAACCGGACCTCTGCGTGATGACGGATGTATGCTTATGCGAGTACACCGATCACGGTCATTGCGGAATCGTCGAGGGGGGAGATGTGCGCAACGATCCCTCGGTGGCTCGGCTGGCCGCTACCGCCCTGTCCCACGCGCGTGCCGGGGCGGACATCGTCGCACCGTCGGACATGATGGACGGCCGGGTGGCGGCCATTCGAGAGACCCTGGACGCGCACGAATTCGAGAACGTCGCAATCCTCGCCTACGCGGCGAAGTTCGCCAGCGCCTACTACGGCCCCTTTCGCGAGGCGGCGGAGAGCACTCCGCGGTTTGGGGACCGGCGCAGCTATCAGCTCGATCCCCCCAATGGCCGCGAGGGTTTGCGCGAGATGCGCCTCGATCTGGACGAGGGGGCCGACGCATTGATGGTCAAGCCGGCGCTTCCCTACCTCGATCTGTTGGCGGAGGCTCGCCGCGAGTTCGACGTTCCGCTGGCGGCCTACCACGTCTCCGGTGAGTACGCGATGATCCAGGCGGCCGCGCAGCGCGGTTGGATCGACGGGGAGCGGGCAATGGACGAAGCCCTGATTGCAATCAAGCGTGCTGGCGCCGATTGGATCCTGACCTACGCCGCCGTCGACGTCGCCGGCCGCCTCGCCTCCTGAAGCCAAGAACCCGTGCCCACTCGATACAAAGTCGTCGAGCTCTCGATCGTGACCGATGAAGCCATCGAGGCCGCGCTCAACGAATGGACCGCCGAGGGCTGGACGTTCGACGGCCTGCAGTTCGCGATGCGCGACTCCTCGCCCCGGCCCAGCATGGCCTTCGTCACCTTCAAGCGCGAAGTGGACTGAGCGGGCCGAGATCTCAGCGGTGCGGGCGTTCCGAGTTCGACGACAGCGCGTAGGGAAGGATCGTTTGAACCAGGTCCAGCTTGGTCTCCAGCGAGCGGTTCACACCGGAAAGCAGGCCCAGGACGCGACCTAGCAGCACCACGTGCGAGGGAGCGCGCACGATGGGGTTGGAGCGAATTTCGTCCGTCAGGCTCTGACCGATCCTTCCGGCGAGGTCGCGATCGAGGAACGAACGATCCTGGACCTTGATTGCGGCGTCGAGCAGGAAGCGAGCGATGGTGGCCAGGGAATCGGGCGAGCCGTCCCGGGTTTCGAAGCCCAGGTCGAGCAGCGCCGCGGCCATGGCGTCTGCGTCTCCGCGTAGCAGCGAGACCGCAAAGGCGGCGATGCCCTGGCGGAAACCCGCCGGTAGATCCTTCACCAGGCCAAAGTCGAGCAGCACCAGGCGCGGCCCCGTCGGTGAATGCTGCACCAACAGGTTGCCGGGATGGGGATCGGCGTGGAAGACGCCGCGCACCAGGATCTGCTCGCAAAATGTCTCGACCAACAGCTGAGCGACTCGCTGCGGGTCGATTTCCGCCCGACGCAGGGCTGAGAGGTCGGTGATCTTGACGCCGTGCATGAACTCCATCACCAGAACACGGCGGCTCGTGTGGCTCCAGAATATTTCAGGGATCAGCACGTCATCGCGGTGTGCGAAGTGGCCCGCCACCGTCTCGGCGTTGCGGCCCTCGTTCTCGAAGTCCAGCTCGAGGGGAACGTATTGGCCCAGCTCGTCGATGAGGGGCAACAGGTCGAAGTCGCGTTCCAGCAAGCCGACGGCGCGAAAGAGCGTTCGCAAGCTCGACAGGTCTGTGCGAACGAGGGCTTCGATCTCGGGATATTGAACCTTGACGGCGACCCGCTCTCCCGAGCGCAGACGCGCGGCGTGAACCTGGGCCAGGGAAGCCGAGGCGATGGGTCGCTGATCGAAGGATTCGAAGATCTCGGCCAGATCGCCGCCGAGCTCTGCTTCGACGATCCGCCGCACCACTGGGAAGGGTTTCGGCGGAACCTGATCCTGGAGGCGGGAGAGGATCTCCACATATTCCGGCGGCAAGACGTCGGCCCGCGAGCCGATGAACTGGCAGCCCTTGAGGATCAGTCC
>CAXMOC010000064.1:0-40085 GCA_964194865.1 uncultured Opitutales bacterium
CCGGCTGCGGAATGACCCACGCCCTGGTGTACCTGGGCCGGCTCCAGCCCGCGGCTGCCTTCGCGGCGAATCCCCTGGTGCCGGTGCTCGGAATCTTTCTCGTTGGAGCGGTCCTGCGGCCGAGGGGCTTGCGCATTGGCAAGCGGATGGGTGGGTTGCTGTTGCTAGCAGCTGTGATCCTCTGGCTGGCCCGAGTGTTCTCGGATGCTGGCTGGCCAGGGGCGATCCTGACGAGTTGGTAGAAACGCACCGGTTCGATCTGGTGCGTGCCCTTGGGTCTGCACGATTCGCGTCAGAGGTTGGCGGGTAGCCCGAGGATGCGAGCGGCATCCGCGACGGTGGCGACCGGGCGACCCACCTCGGCGGCCAGGGCCACGCCCTGTTCGACGAGATCCTGGTTGGTCGGCTTGTGCTCGGGATCGAAGTGCTCCTCCAGGCCCACGTGGAGGTGTCCGCCGAGTTCGAGGGCGCGCCGGGCGACCGGGGTCGCGAAAAGGTCACCCCCCCACACCGACACCGACCAAGGAAGCTCGGTGTCCTCCAGCAGGTCGAGGTAGGCGAGCAGGGCGTTCACCGTTGGAGCCAGCCCAAAGCTCACTCCGGGCCGCGTCGCGAACAGACCGTAGTCGCCTCCGAAGTAGAGCTTCACCATGGCGCCCGCCGGCAGCCGACCCGCGCGAAGAATCGCCATCGTCGTTCGCAGCCAACCGGGTTCGTAGATGGCGAGGGAGGGTCCGATTCGCAGGCGGTGGCAGAGGTCTAGAGCGACGCGGATATCGTCGTAGCTGTTCGAATAAACCAGGCCGACCGGCAGACCGTCTTCGTCGGGGGCACCGATGTTCGTCGACCCCGGGTCACACAGCCCCAGTCGAAGCGGCACGGCCTCGGCGATCACTCCGATGTGCGAGAGGCTTTCGGCCATGTCTGCGCCCACACCTAGCGTGGGATACCACAAGGTGTCTGGCCGCTCGCTGAGGATGGGGCGCCACGCGGCCAGGTAGTGCTCGGCCGCCTCGTGTCCGGTCAGACGGATGTCGTCGGTGTGGGCGTGAATCATCGACGCTCCCGCGTCGAGGCAGCGGAAGACGTCGTCGACGATCTCCTCGGGCTTGCGAGGCACATTGGGATTGCGATCGGGCCGGGTCTCGCCGTTGATCGCCGCTTCGATGATGACGGGAGTGTCATTGAGAAGATCCACGTCGTCCCCCTTTGCGATGAGCGGCAGTCTAGTGGCTGTGCCTCATTCGGGCCGCTCGAAGTCGTCCCACGTCGGTGAGCCGGTGAAGGTGCGGCGCAGGAAATCGACGAAGGCCCGCACCTTGGGCGGGGGATTTCGGTTGCGCGGATACAGGGCGAAGATTCGCTGGCTCGACCGGACCTGGCCTTTTAGAACCGCCTCGAGTCGCCCCTCGGCGAGGTATGGACCGGCGATGAAGGTCGGCATGTAGGCGATGCCGAGGCCATCGAGTGTCGCGATCAACAAGGTCTCGCCGTGATTGACGGCAAAGTTTCCACTGACGCGGATCGTCTCGTTCGGCAGGAACCGCCACAGTCGTGGTGTTCCAAGCTTGCTGTACACCAGGCAGTTATGTCGATCGAGCTCGCCGGGAGAGCCCGGAACGCCATGCCGGGCGAAGTAGCTGGGTGCGGCGCAGACGACCATCCGGCTTTTCGCAAGCGGTTGCGCGACGAGATCCGAATCGGGAGTGGCCGTCACCTGGATTCCCACGTCGAAGCCCTCTGCGATCAGATCGGCTGCCTCGTCGCTGAGCGTGACGTCGACGGCAACGTCGGGATAGCTGCGGCTGAAGGGTTCGATGAGAGGGCCCAGGTAGCGCCGTCCGAAGGTCACTGGCGCCGCGATTCGCAGCCAGCCCCGCGGCCGACCCTGGACAGAGGCCACCTCGAGTTCGGCCGCATCGATCTCCTCGGCGATTGCGGCGCAGCGTCGATAATAGTCTCGTCCGATCTCGGTCAGACGCATTCGGCGCGTCGTGCGGTTGAGGAGCGCGACTCCCAGCCGCTCTTCGAGGGCCGCGATCTGCTTGCTCACGGCGGCGCGTGTCTGGCCGAGGCTGCTCGCGGCCGCGGCGAAGCTGCCAGCCTCGACGACCCTGGCAAACAACGTCATTTGATCGAGGCGGTGTAATGCCATCTAATCCAGCCTTGATCCTCATTGTCAACTAGATGGAACCATAGTGTCTTCAAGGAACGAGATTGTCAACGTGAAGATCTAGGCTTACGCTGCGCTCGAAGCAGACCGGGGAGACCTGATGATTGCCGAGCAGAGCTACGCCGAGCGAATCGGCGCTGCCTACGGGCATCAGGTTTACCGCGACGCATTGTTCGAAGCTCTCGCCGAGCTGGCGCGAAGCCCTCGGCGCGTCCAGAAGTGGCGCGTGCTGGGGCAGCTCCAACTCGAGAACCGATTTCGAATCCGGCGAATTCTCGAGTGTCAGGGGCTGGAGACGACCGAAGATCCGGCGCGCCGTGCTTGCGGCCGGCGTCACGGCCGCACGCTGGCGCGTCGCCGTTGGATGGACTTGATGGATTCGCTGCTGGCAGAGTTGTCGGCCTCGATTCGCGGGCTCGAGGAGCTCGAACGGCTGGCGCCCCGAGCGGACGCGCGAGCTCTGGGCCGCGCGACAGCCTCGGAGGTAGCACTTCGTTCCTTCGCCCGACTCGAACTTTCGGGACGCGGCGGAGAATCCCTCGGCCCCGCTCTCGCGTTGCTGGATTCGTGCCGAGAGCGCCCGGCCTCTCGATCGGCCTGAGCTGACATCTCGTCCCACTCGCGACTGCCGCCGCGTATACTGACGATGATTTCGCCCTTGGAGGACGCCATGGCGGAGAGTCGCAGTATCGACACAGGAACGGATCACCTACTGGCGCGCGTCGAAGAGCGGGTGGCCACCCTGACGTTGAATCGACCCGAGCGGCGCAACGCGCTTTCGGGCGAGATGATCGATGCCCTGGCTACGACTCTCGACCACGTAGAGCGAGCCCCGGACGTGGGCTGCGTGGTGCTCACCGGCGCCGGCCAGGGGTTTTGCGCCGGCGGCGACGTGAAGGGAATGGCCTCGCGCGAGCAATCAGGGTCGCAGGGCGCTTCGGGTCAGGGCCTGGACGCGGCGATTCATCGCCAGCGGCTCCAACAGCGAAACACGGCGGGTCGCATCTATCGCATGCCCAAGCCCGTGATCGCCGCACTTCCCGGTGCCGCTGCTGGCGCCGGCCTCTCGTTGGCGCTGGCGTGCGATCTTCGCATCGCCGCCGAATCGGCGATCCTCACCACGGCATTCGCCAAGGTCGGATTCAGCGGGGATTACGGCGGAACCTTCTTCCTTACCCAGCTCGTAGGGACTGCCAAGGCACGGGAGCTCTACTACCTGTCCGAGAAGCTGACGGCCAAGGACGCCGAGCGTCTCGGACTGGTCAACCGAGTCGTGTCCGCCGGTGCCCTGGAAGAGGAAGTCTTCGCCTGGGCTCGTCGGATTGCCGACGGACCGAGCGTTGCCTACCGCTACATGAAAGAGAATCTCAATCGGGCCGTCGCGGGCGAGGTGGGCGAGTGCCTCGATCTAGAAGCTACCCACCACGTCCATACGGGGCTGACGGAAGACCACCGCGAAGCGGTCCGGGCCTTCGTCGAGAAGAAAACGCCGGTCTTCAAGGGGCGCTAGCGGCGATCCGGTCGGGCAGGGGGCTGCGTTCCGAGCGGCTCTGTCGCTGGAGCTGTCCTGCGCTTCGTCGCGGCAATTTCCCGCGCTAGACTGCAGCGCCTAGTACAGGGGGGGGCTTCGCGATGGCATCCGATCTCACGCTTTATCTGGCGGCCGCGGGGGTCGCGCTGGCGCTCGCCGCATTCTGGATCGGGCGTGCGAGCGCCGGGGGCGCACGCCGACGTGAGCTGGAATCACAGCTGTCGGATAGCCGAGACGAACAGGCTCGCCTGGTGTCGGAGACCGATTCGTTGCGCAGCCAACTCAGCGCAGAGCGAGATGAGCACGACGCCTACCGCTTGGACGTCGTCGACCACTTCTCGGGAACCTCGGATCTGTTGCGAGACCTGACGGTTCAATATCGCTCGGTGTATGAGCACCTGACGAAGGGTGCGAGCACCCTGTGTCCGGAGGGATTCGTCGGCCTGACCGAGGGGCTGCCCAAGCCGGAGCTTGCGGGGTCGCCGCCGGACCTCGAGGTCGACGAGACTGAGAAACCGGCGGATTCGGCCGACGTCAGTCGAGACCCGAACGAGACCACGCGTCCGCTTTCAGTGTAGACCCGGCAGACGGGCTCCATCGGGACGAGTCGCCGGCCTGCCTCGTGCGCCACCCCCGCAACGCCCGTCGCTTCCCAGAAGGCGAACCGAGCAACCGGGCACAGGCTGCGAGACTGCGGAGAAGCCATTGAACGCCGAGCTCGGTGAGGCGTTTGCGATTCAGAGTCGGATCTGCAACGGGATCGGATCGCCGCTCTACGGCGAGCTGTTGCGACGTTGCGCGAGCGAGCTCTCCGCGGAGGATCGAAATTCTCCGTTGTGGCGTCTGCTGGATGATTGGACGGGCGATGTCGCTCGAGACTTCGTGCCGCTTCGTGTCCTGGGTGGCGTGCACGCATTGGTGCTGGCGGGCCGGGCACCCGATCTCGCGCGCCACTATCCGTCGGCCGGAGGCGAGGCCAGCTTCCCGGGTTGCTGGAACGATTTTCGAGCCGTGGTGGCTGAGCATGGGTCCGAGCTGCAGCGCTGGCTGAGTTTCGTGCCACAGACCAACGAGGTGCAACGGTCGGCTTCGTTATTGGGTGGCTTCCTGGAGATCGGCGCGCGTTTCGGTTTGCCACTGAGATTGCGGGAGCTCGGAGCCAGTGCCGGCCTCAACCTTTTCTGGAGCGAGTACCGCTACGAGCTGGGTGTTCATCGCTGGGGTGCCGCCGGGGCGCCGCTCGCCCTGCGGACGGATTGGCAGGGCGAGCCTCCCCGGCTCGACGCTCCCATTGCCATCGAGAGCCGGGCCGGCTGCGACCGACGGCCGATCGATGTCACTGATCCAGACGCGCTGCTTCGACTTCGGTCCTACTTCTGGCCCGATCAGGTCGATCGTCTCACCCGCTTGAGCCGCGCCACCGAGCTGCTGAAGCAGGATCCGCCCCGGCTCGATCAGGCCTCCGCGATGGAGTGGCTCGCATCCGAGCTGGTGGTGAATCAGCCCAGCGGAGTGTGCCTGGTCGTCTACCACTCTTCGTTCTGGAGCTACCTGTCCGACCTGGATCAGCAGGCGATTCGCAAGAGCCTCGAGCGGGCTGGAGCCGCTGCCAGTCCCGAGCGTCCACTCGCCTGGCTGCGCGCTGAAGACGAGCCACCGGCTCTGGCACTGCGTGTGCGCTGCTGGCCGAGCGGACGCGAAACGCGCCTCGCCTCGCTACACCCGCACGGAAGCTGGATCCACTGGAGTCCATCCGAAGACGGATGACTGGCGACCACGGAATTCGTACCGAGTTGCTTAGGGGCTGGGTTCTAGTAGACGTTCGGGCCCATCAACTCAGTGACGACCACTCCGGCGCCCTCGTCGCGTTCACAGGTCTCCGCGATGGTCGGAAGGGCAGCGAGCATCTCGTCGAGGCATCGACTCGCGTCCTCGCAGACGTCGGTGAACTGTAGTGCCAAGCCCACCTCTCCATCATCCCGGGCTACGCGGGCAGACAGCACCAGCGGTTTACCGTGGGTCCCGATGTGGAGGGCGATTCGCAGCCGGTCGCCGACCTCGATTCCCGGGGTCGGGTCCACGCGCATTCCGGACATCGAGAGATCCCGGCCGATCAGAACGCGGGCCGCCTCGTCGGCCAGGGCGATGACGCTGCGGTCGAGTGAGCGGCGTGGGTCTGCGCGTCGCTCGGCGGGCTTCTCCGGAGTGCTCTCGCTTGGCTGCGGGATCACGGATTCGTCGCTTCGTGTCTCCGGGTTGGACTCCAGAGCGAGCGCCGCGTTCTCGTCGAGCATCGCGGGGCCGTGACTGTGATCGGAGACGATCGCAGCGAGTTGCTGGCGCGTCTTGGGGCGGAGATTCTCGAAGACCACGGCGATGTCCTCGTTGCGCGCTTCCGCTGGTGCCATGCGGGCGACGCAGCCGCGTACCGAGAGCCTACGGCCCGCGTTGAGCTCGCTCGGGACCAACAGGGTCAGGTTGGAGCCGGAGCGGATCGGGAGCGCGCCGGGACGCGCCCGCAGACGACAGCCGGCGGTCGAGAGCTCGGTCAGGATCGCAAGGTGAGTGCGCCATCCGGAGCGAAACCGGACGGAAGCGCCGACGCCGACGCGTAGGTTTCGGCGCTTCTCCGGGCCGCGGTACAGACAATGTAGGATCAGCAGCCGAAGCGCCGCGGGGTGAACCGGCCGCCGCACCAGCAGATCCATCTCCGCTTCTCGCAGCTTGGTCCGCATGCTTCGCGATTCACCGTCCAGTACCGCAATGCGAACGCTGACTGTCTCCGGAAGGAAATTGTGGAGGTCGAGCATCCGCTTCGACGACCCCAGCACCAGATCCCAGGTGATGCTGCGATCATCATCCGTCGGATCTCCACGTCGCTCGAACGCGCCGAGCGGCTCGAGGATCGGGACGAACTCGCTCAGTTCGCCATCGTGGAGCAAGAGGATCGCGGGATCGGGCTGGTGGGAACGCATCTCGGCTTGTCATGGAGCTCGACAGAGGGGGTCTTTGCTGAATCGGCTGCCGTGAGTCGCCACTTGAAGCGTTCTTCCGGGCGCGCAGCCGGATTCACCCGCTGGAAAATGCGTTGAGATCGGACATTGACTAGAGTGGGTCCCCCTATTGGATCGGCTCTCGGGTGGGATGATGGCGCGAAGGCAGGAGCAGGAGCAGGCGCGGACGGAAGTGACCGAGGTCGCTCCGAACGTTTTGCGGTTGGAGCTGCCGATCTCGATGCCGGGGCTCGGCCACGTCAACTGTTATGCGATCCTGGACAAGAACGGCGCCGCCGTGGTCGACCCGGGGCTTCCCGGTCCCAGCACCTGGAGGGCGATCACGGACCGCCTGCGGCGCGCGGATCTGGCTGTCAAGCACGTTCACACCGTCCTGGTCACGCACTCCCATCCGGATCATTTCGGCGGAGCCTCTCGCTTTGCGAAAGAGTCCGGCGCCGAGGTCATCGCGCATCGCAGTTTTCGTTTCGGGCCGATAGGTGACCAAACTCCCGAGGTGTCGGTCGACGATCTCCACGCCCATGCGGCGAACCCCGCCGTGGAAGGCGACGAGAACCAAGACGCCGACACAGCGGCCGATCGCCCCGAGTTCACCGCGGCCGAAATCATGCGTCAGTCGGTCAAGGGCAAAACGCCCTGGGGTGGCGAGCGGCCCCGGCCACCGCTCAAGACGCGGATGCGCTGGCGGGCGATGGGCTGGGTCGGAAAGAACTCGTTTGTCCCGGTGATCACCCACCCCGTGGAGCACGGCGACGTTCTGGAGCTCGCGAACCGCGAGTGGTTCGTCGTCCACACCCCCGGTCATACCGGCGACCACTTCTGCCTCCACGATCCCGAAACCGGCATCTTCCTTGCCGGCGACCACGTGTTGCCCACGATCACGCCCCACATCTCGGGGATCTCGTCGTCTCCCGATCCGCTGAGCTCGTTCTTCTATTCGCTCGATCGGGTCGCTGAGATCCGCGACGTCGATCAGGTACTTCCCGCTCACGGCCATCCATTCAAGGACCTCCAGTCGCGCGCCGAGGCCATCAAACGACATCACCACGAACGGCTCGACAAGGTGAAGTCGATCTCGCGCGAGATCGGCCGCCCCGCTGCGGTGGAGCTCTTCATGCAACAGCTATTCAAGCCCCGCAGCTGGGGCGCGATGGCCGAGAGCGAGACCTACGCCCACCTCGAGCACTTGCGGATCGCGGGCGATGCGGAACGCGCCACCGATCGGGACGGAAAGTACCTCTACGTCACTGGCTGAACGACGCGCTGTTGGCGACGGCGCGATCAGGTTGCGAGCAGGAGGGGAACGGGATCCGCCAGGGCGGCGGGTCTCAGGCGTTCGCCCAGCTCGCGGGCGCGCTCGGCGACCAGCTCGTTGTCCAGTGTCGCCCGCAGCGTATCGGCCATTCGCTCGGCGGTGAGTCGAGTCCGCCGGACGGGCGGCGGACCCACGCCGAGCATCTGCACACGGTGTGCCCAGTAGTGTTGGTCCAGCAGATGCGGCACCAGAATTTGCGGAACACCAGCGCGGGCGGCCGTGGTCGTGGTGCCCGCACCGCCATGATGGATGACGGCGGAGACCCGTGGAAACAGAGCTGTGTGCGACACGTTCCCGGCAGTGATGACGTGATCGGGAAGTGCAATCCCTCCCAGCTTCGCCCAGCCCTCGGAGATGATCGCTCGGCACCCGGTGCGCGACACGACATCGAGCAACGTGCGCGTCGTGGCTGCCGGGTTGGGGTCGGTCATCGAGCCAAAGCCGAAATAGACCGGTGGCGGCCCGGAAGAGAGGAACGACTCGAGCTTGGCGGGCAGTGGATCGCTCTGCCACGGGTGGAGGCAGGGGAGCTGGAGGATGGAAACCGCGGCGTCCGTCGGAACGGTGGCAAGATCCGCGTCTGCGGCGACGATCGGGCGTTGGGACAGCACGTGAGCGATCAAATCGCGCACGGGGGGCAGCCCCAGGTCCGCTCGATGGCGGTTGATGGTCGGCCGCATGCCCCAATCGAAGAGGGCGCGCGCCACGCTCCACAGCAGACGGTTGACGAAGGGGGGTAGTCCCATCAGCGGCAGAAACGCCGGCGGGTGTTCGGCCGACGGGATGATCGCGGGACAGTAGACGACGTACCGGTAGGGCACGCCGTGGGCTTCGGCCGCGGACGCCGCCGCCGTCTGGACCCCCGCCGCGAGCAGCAGATCCGCTCCCCGGGTTACGGGAGGCAGCTGCTGAAAGTGATGAGCCAGGATGACGTCGGTGTAGCGGCGAATCGCTTGGACGAGCCGGAGCCCCCCACGCGCCACGGCCTCCGAATTAGCGTCCAAGAAGCCCTGAACGCTCAATCCGATACTTTCGAACTCCACGCCGCGCTCCGCGGCGCTGGGGGCGAAGTCGGGGGAGGCACAGAGGACGGTCTCGTGGCCGTGATCTTGGAGCTTCGACGCCAGCGCGAGCATCGGGTAGACGTCCCCGCGGGTCCCCTCTGCTGCGAGCACAATCCGCAACCGCCACCTCCGGGCCGAACACTCGCTCCGTGTTGCTGGTCGGTCTCCAGGCTATGGGCCTTTAGCCCCAGATCGGCTCGCTGTATTGTGGAAGGAGGGCCATGTCGGCACTGCGGTGGTCTACAGTCTGGCGCGCCCGAATGAACGGAACTTCGAGGATCGTTGGCACCGGTGAAGCTGCTCGAGAGATTCCTTGGTCTCTTCACTGAGGTGCGCCCCGGGGAGGGGGGTACCGCCCTCCTCATGTTCGCCAACGTCTTCCTGATCCTCTGCGCCTACTACTTCATCAAACCCCTGCGGGATGGTTGGCTCTCGGTATCCGGAATTCCGGGACTGACCCCCCTCGAGCTGAAGGCCTACTCCGGCCCTATTCAGGGGCTCATTCTGATCCCCGCGGTGTCGTTCTACGGGATGCTTTCCGATCGGATCTCGCGCCGCGCCTTGATCACCGGGGCAACCCTCTTCTGCATGTCGAACCTGCTGGTCTTCTTCTTGTTGCGACCCAGCGGAGCCTTCGGAGAGATTCCCGGGATTGGCTTCGCATTCTACGTCTGGGTGTCGATGTTCGGCGTGTTCGTGGTGGCGCAGTTCTGGACCTTTGCGGCCGACGTCTTCACGGATGAGCGCGGGCGACGGCTGATGCCGATGGTTGCGATTGGGGCAACCGGAGGCGCCGCGTTCGGCTCTTCGTTCGTCGGGCCCATGGTGGAGTCTGGGAAGCTCGGGGCCGACAATCTGATGCTCGCTGCACTGGTACCGTTGGCGATTTCGATCGTGCTGACGCGCATCGTTGACGACCGCGAGCAGATTCTCCCAGAGGTCTCGAACCCGGAACCCGAAGCTCCGCGCGAATCGAGCTCGCGGGGCGGCTTCGCGATGTTCTTCAGCAGCCCGTTTCTGATCGCCGCCGCCGTCATCACGATGCTGCTCAATTGGGTCAACACCAACGGCGAAAACCTGCTCTACAGCGTGATCGTCGAATCGCTCCAAAGCTCGGTCGCCGATCGGGGCATCACCGATCCGGACCAGATCGCTGAAGCCACACGGGACGGGGTGACGGCCTTCTACGGTGGATTCTTTGCCTGGGTCAACGCCGCCGCCCTGGTGCTTCAAGCGTTCGTGGCGTCCCGTCTGCTCAAGTACGGGGGGTTCGGCGTCATCTTGCTCATGACCCCGGTGATTTCCTTGCTCTCGTACACTGCGATGGCCGTTGTGCCGATTCTCGCTGTGATCAAAGTCATGAAGATCGCGGAGAACGCGACCGATTACTCGATCAACAACACGGCCCGGCAAGTCCTATGGCTGCCGGCAACGCGTGAGATGAAGTTCAAGGGGAAGCCGGCCATCGACACCGTATTCGTGCGCGTCGGAGATGCACTTGCGGCCGTAACCGTATGGTTCGGTACGCACATCGTCATCCTCTCGACGCAGGGCTTCTTCGCCTTCAACGTGACGTTGGTGCTGTTGTGGATCGGATCTGCGATCGTATTGATCCGCCAGCATCGTCGGCTCACCGAACTGAATCCCCCCGGGGAGGTCGCGTGAAGGTTCCGAGGCTACTCATCGCATGCCTGGTCGGCTTCGCAACTTCCGGGGCCTGGGCGGATGACCTGGGCGGCGAGGTGGACGAGTACTGGGAAGTGGTCGAGACCTCCACCATCCAGGAACTCATGGCCCTCGACGGCATCGCTCGCTTCGAGGACAACGCACCGCTGTGGGACTACGCGGACTCGGCACTGCAGCGAAGTCTCGACGGCGCCTTGTCGGAACTGGGCCTGGACGATGAAGCCCGCCGCCGCCAGCTGAGCGTCGCACTGATCGACCTGTCGCAGCCCGACTCACCGCGCGCGGCCTCGGTGAATGGCGACGAAATGATGTACGCGGCCAGCTTGCCCAAGATCGCCGTCCTGCTCGCGGCATTCGAGAAGATCGCCCAGGGCAAGATGGTCTTGGACGAGGCCACCGAGTATCGCCTGAGTCGTATGATCAAGGCCTCGTCGAACCGCTTTGCCACCGAGATGATGAATCAGGTGGGCAAGGAGTACATCGCGAGGGTGCTGCTTTCGCCGCGCTACCGACTCTACGACCCGGAGCACAACGGCGGTCTGTGGGTGGGAAAGGACTACGCAAAGGCAGGCCTATGGCGCCGAGATCCGCTCCACAACCTCTCGCACGGCGCGACCGCCATGCAGGTGGCGCGTTTCTACTATCTGCTCGCGACGGGCAACCTCGTCACTCCCGAACACAGCCAGAAGATGAGGGCGATCCTGGGCGACAGCGAGCTCAATCACAAATTCGTCAAGGCGTTGCATCGGATCGATCCAGCCGCCTCGGTTTCGAGGAAGTCCGGCTCCTGGTCGACCTACCACTCGGACAGCGTGCTGGTGCAGCGCGATGGCCACGCCTACATCGCGGTGGCCCTGAGCAACAGCTCCAAGGGCTCCCAGTGGCTGGGTCAGATCATTGCCCGGCTCGACGCCCTGATTGTTGGCAGCGGTTCGATCGCCAGGAACGCGGGCTCAGCGCACGTCCGGTGATTCGCTCGACTCGTCCGGGGAATCGCTCACTTCGCTAGGCAGCGTCTCCTCGAAGGAATCGATCTCGTCGATCTCGCTCGGCTCGTCGGCGTGTGCGTCCGCCGCAACCGGCGAAGCGGGAGCCGTCACAGCGCCAACGGGATGATCCCTTTCCATCAACCGATGGATTTCCGTCGCCAGGCTCTTGTGGATCTCGGCCGAATCCTTTCTCAGCACGTTCGACAACAGCACCACGATGTAGTGGAGCGGACGCCCCGCGGTATCGGCTTCGACAATCGTGGTGGAGTTCAAGAAGTTCAGCTTGTTCCCGCGATATTTGCCGCACTCGAAGCCGGGCTCGGGCTTGCAGCTGTAGAGCGATCCGGACTTGAAGTAGAGTGCGGCCCGCCTCAGAGCCGGTGAAGACGCGTAGCGGATCCGCTTCTCGGTGAGGTAGAGCAGCCGCTTGATCTCGAGACTCGAATAGCGATCGACGAGCTGACCCTTCTCGAGCTGGACGAGGAAACGCATCAACTCGAGGGGTGTCGACACGCTGTTGGTGCCGGGTATGCGGTTCTTGCCCTCGCGCGTAAAGAAGCTTCCCTGGCGAAGCTTCGTGAGGTCCATGCCGTTGCGCGTGATCGGCGTCTGGATCGCGTCGAGGAAGAGGCGCGAGAGTTTCGACTGCGGAGTATCGCGAAAGAAGGCAGCGGCCTGCTCGGGCGGTACCGGGTAGCTGGCTCCGAAGTGAGTGAGCAGGATGAGCTGCGACATCATGGTGCTGGCGGCCGCGTTCGAGCTGCTCGAGGCCATCCAGTCGATCCAGGTCCACAGATTTCCATCGTCGCCTTCACGGATCGGCCTGAAGTCGACGCTCGCGTCGCCCGGGCGCCAGAAGGGGACGGTGTGACTGTCGTGGCGGATGAAGCCGTCGGCCCTGTGGCGCGTGTCCAGCATCAGCGCATGGCGCTTCGACGTGTCGTCTGGATAGACGTCCGCCAAGGCTTGAAACCAAGCGAGCGCGACCATCAACTTTCCGACGCTGCCCGGGTTCTGGGGGCGCACCGATTGGTGTTCGGCGTAGCGAGGGCGAGCGGGATCGGTCAGGTCGAGTACGGCGAGGCCGTAGCCGTCGGCGTCGGCTCCGAGTACGGCGCGGATCGACGCCGCGAGCTCGGGGTCGGGGGCGGGGATCTCGAAGTCCGGGTAGTCGAGTAGTCGCAACCGGATGCTGTCTCCCGGTAGCCGGGCACCGGGCGCCAGCAGTCGCCCGCGGACGGCGCCGGTCTGCGACAGCCGGTAGGCCTCGAGTCGAAGCATCTGTGTTGCTTGGTAACCGTCCAGCGGATAACCGAAGGCCGGACCGGAAAAGAGGGCTACTGCGAGCGTGTAGACGGCAATTCGAGTCACGATTCAGAGCCCCGCGGAATTCCGTTGAGATCCACCCGTTCAGCGCGGCGCGTGCTCAGCCCGGCATCGAGCTCACCGAGATAGAGATTTTGTTGGGCGCCCTTGCTCTCGACGAACGGACGGATCTGGAGCAGCGCCAGTCGAGCGTCTTTGAACGCGAACTCGATGTCGGCGGGCATCAGGTTTCCCGCCTCGTCTCGCAGCGACGGAAAGCGTGCAACTTCTCGTACCATCGCGATCAGCTGCTCGATCTCGGCCGGCTTCAGGAGCTCTTCGGTTCCGCTGGCCGCCAGCTTGGAAACTCCTCCCGTGAGCGGGAGCGCTGTCCGGAGTGGCGAGGTGGCCTGAGCCAGGAATCGGACCTTTCCGGTCCTTGTGTCGATCCGCAGGGCCTCGGCGGCCTGTCCCTCGACGGCTCCCCCCACTCCTTCGTTGACAGCCACGGAGAGCGTGTCGGGATCGCCGGTATCCACGTCGGCGGTCACCATCACCCCCGATTTCTCGGCTTGAAAGCTGTACTGCACGACTACGGCGGGGAAGACGTATTCCGGGTTTTCCATGTTGCCCTGGCGCCAGCCGTAGGAGCGGTCCTCGAAGGGTGAAGCCCACACCTTGTGAATGGCGTCGAGAATATTGGCATAGCCGACGACATTGGGCAGTGTGAGGTTCAACCCGGCGCCGGTGAATCCCGGCAGATCCTCGACGTTGGTGTCGCTGCGGATGAACACGCCGAAGGTCCCATCGGGTCCAAAGTTCTCGTCTAGTGCCGCCCGAAGTGACTGCTTGAATTCGCTTCCGGGGTCACAGGTCTCGATCCAATGGCGTAGCCTCGCCAGGAACTCGCTGACGGTCTTCGCTTGGAGTGATGGATCCGATCTCTGCGCGTCGATGGTGGCGTAACGTTCCTTCATCCACTCGAATACGGAAGGTCCCCCGGGTTCGAGGGGCTGGTCGAGCACTTTCCGAAACGCGCCGAAGGGGATCACGAAGCCGGGCGGCACGGCGTCGCCGAAGTAGTGCTTGAGCTCGCCGAGATTCGCACCCTTGGGCCCGGAGGAGCGGCCGGAATCCGTCGCTCTCAGCCGGCTGAGGGGCACGAGGGCAGTGCTCTCGATGTCCAGCTTCTCCAGATCTGGCCGGATCACCAGTTCGCCGCCCTCGCCAACGGGTGCGCCGAAGATCGGATCCCAGCGCGGCCCATCCAGGGCCAGCTGCACGACGCCGCTGGGGCTGACGGCCAGCACGACCGGTTCGCCGATTTTCGCCCAGACGGACTCGAGCAGTTCGTCGCTGACGACGACGTTGGGGATGCCGAGGTTTCGGGCCAAGAGTTGTACGTGCGAGAGCGAGCTGCCCTCGCCAAGCGTCAGAATCCCCGAGACCGGAGGAAGGTCGGAGACAGTTTCCGGTAGCAGGTAGATGCCATCCCGGCTGAAGCTGTTTCCATCCGAGGCTCTCAGCACACCCCGAGAAAGACCCGGATTGAGCGCACGCAGGCCTGCGCCGACCTTCTTGCCAAAGAGCTCGTGCTCCACGCCGGCCAGCTGATTGGCATCGAGCACCAGGCTGTCGAGCACGGCGCTGTAGAAGAGCAGGGGGCTGCCGCGCATCCGGTCCTGGGTGTAGAGATGCGCCAGCGGCTCGATCTCGGAGAGCTTTTCGACGGGGATGGAGAAGAGATAGGCGAGCCAGCGCGACGCCCACTCCGGCACCCTCGCCAGGTATCGAAGTTCACTGCCGTATCGATCGACTGCAATCGAACTCTCCGAGCGGATCTTGGCAACGCTCGAGCGCAGGCCTTGGAGGTGACGCTGGCTCAGGAAGCCGGCTCCGTAGAGGGCCGAGCCGGCCTGCTCGAGCCAGGCGAGACGCTGACTGCGGGTTTTTTCAGCGAGCTTCCCGAGCAGCGCGTTGCCCGCAGTGTAAGCCTCCCCCTCGACGACCAGGCTGGCGCGCAGCAGCGAGATCAAGGCCTGCGGTGCCGCACTGTCGGTGCGATCGCGCAGTTCTCGGAGCAAACGAGCGGCGATTTCGAAGCGCACGCCGGGATCGGGCGCCTCGTTCAATTCGGAGGCACTCGCTCGCAGCTTGCCGGCCGTTGACGTGTCGGAGGTTTCCGCCGCGATGGCGATCAGCGCATCAGCCGCGCCGCGGGTCGCGTAGAGGGAGTCGATCGCCGAAGCGATCTGCTCGTAGTCGGTAGCAACATCGGATTTGCCCGACGCCTGTGCGTACTCGCGGACGCGTTGCGCATCCTTGGCGTCGGGGACGTTGTGGATCTTCGCTCGCAGGCTGGCAAAACCCGGATCCTTGTCGGCGATGACGATGGCGAGCTGGCGAACCTGGGTCGAGGTGGTTGTATCCGCTGGTCGGGGAAACAGGCGGACGGCCTCTCGAAGCAGCTCGAAGCGCGCGGGGCTCCGCCAGGCCGGGTCTTCGGCCATCCCCATCAACGCTGCGGCGGCACCGGCCTCTTCGTCCTCGATCTGAAACGCGCCGCGGTAAGAACGCGCTCCACGAAAGATCCAGCCATCGTCTGCCTGGATCAGAAATCGCTCGATCAGGATCTGTTTCAGCGTGTCGAGGTCGGCTTCGGGTCCGGCAAAGCTCGTCGCGTCGAGCTCGGCGAGAAGGTTGGCGATCGTATAGCCGTCGGCACGCAGGCGTTCGGCGCGTTCGGTCCACAGACCGTGCTGGATACCGCCGCCGCGTTCCGAGCACGCGTAGGCCTTGGGCGGTTGGACCGAGCCGTCGCCACAGAACCAGCGGATCCCCTGGAAGGGACCCTTCGGCGCGTCTTTCATCTCTTCGACCCAGCCGCGTAGCTGGGTGGAGTCGGGCGACGGCGTGGTGGTGGCGGCGCCAGCCAACACGGCCCAGACGCCGAACAGGCAGAGCCAGATGCTGATCCAGCTCGATCGGAATCGATTCGACATGGCGCGCAGCATAATGCAGATCCGACGGAAAGGGAGTGAATTTGCTTCCACTCCTGCCGGGCGAGCGGGATCGCGTGATATCGTCGAAACGGCCTGGAGGGTGCCTTGGTTCGGAAGCTGGGTATCGAGCCTGGAGAGGGGCGGCTATTTGCCTGGGGCGCGGCGGCACTCGCACTAGCGGGCTGGGCGTCCGTGTCGGTTCAGAACGTCTCTGAGGCGTTCTTCAGCAAGCGCGTCGGCGTCGAGTATTACCCGCTGGCGTTTCTCATCAACTCGATCCTGCTGGTCGGGACGACGTACGCCGCGGGCCTGCTGGCCGCTCGTTCCAATCGACCCCGCCTTCTGCCCAAGGTGTTCGTTGGTCTCGGGATTCTGCTGATACCGCTTTGGTTCCTGGTGCGAGCCGATGTGATCAGCGCCTTCGTGCTGCTGGTGTTGGCTTCGAAGCAGTTTCAATCGATCGCGCTGCTCAGCTATTGGCTCGCAATGGGCGACCTGATGCACGGTCGTCAGGCGAAACGCCTGTTTGCGCCGATGATGGCGGGCTACACGCTCGGGGCGATCGTTGGGAGTTTTGCCTCGGAGCCGATTGGACTCGCCTTCGGCATCGACACCCTGCTGCCGGTCGCAGCGGTGGCATTCGTGGGGAGCGGGCTGCTCACCCTGCCTCTCGAAGGCATGATCCCGAAGCGGTTGGAACGGGGGCCGGCGAGCGGTTCGAAGCCGCGGCGCCGTGAGCAGCGTGTGCAGCCGACGTTCCGGGAGCTGTGGCGTGACAGCCAGCTGTTTCGGCTCCTCTTCGTGGGAGCCGCCGCGAGTGGACTGCTCGGCCCGATGCTCTACTTCCAATTTCAATACGTGACCGATCAGGCGACGACGGGCGAGGCGGGCCTGCTCGCCCTGTTCGCTCAGTTTCGGGGCTGGATCAACATCGGTGTTCTCGCGACGCAGCTCGCGGTGACTTCTAGCTTGTTTCGCCGCATTGGCATTCCGTTGTCGATCGTGGTGTCGCCGCTGGTCTATCTGATCGGGTTTTGCGGGATGAGCATTCGACTCAGTCTCACGGTGGGCATGGGAGCGTTCGCTGGAACGAAGCTGCAGGACAGCGCGATCTACGACCCGGCGATGCGGATCCTCTTCAACCTGTTTCCGGAACGCGAGCGCACGCGCGCAACCGGTTTGCTCGAAGGCCCCGTCAAGCGCGCGGGGGGAGCAATCGGGAACGTGCTCAGCATGGGAGCCATCCAGGTGGCGAGCGCCGTTGCGGTCGGATACGTCGCGATCCCAATCGCCGCGGCCTGGCTGGTGTCTTCCGTCGCCCTCTGGCGCACCTATCCCGGCTTGTTGCTGCGCGCATCGGCAAAGCGCGCCCGCGATGGCGACGATCTCGACATCGCCGAGTTGATCGATCCCAACACGGTCCGGGTGTTGTCGAACCACCTGGCAGGGCCGGCCCCGGGTCCTGCCGTCGAGCTGATCTCCGAGGCTCGAACGGAGGTCGCGGCGGCGGCGCTGGCGTCAGCGGCCCGGGCCGCGTCGGACGCGACCCGGTCTACCCTGATCGCTGCCCTCGATCGCCTGTTGGGAAGGTCGGTCACCGAAGCCGTCACCAACCGCGCGGCGGCCGCCGATCTGGAGGCGCTGCTCTTGGAGCAGCCCGCTTTGAGCGATCGGGATCGCGCCGAAGTAGTCCAGGCCTACGGCCGTTTGTCCGCCGACGGCGGTGAGGATGCGGTCCTGCAGGCGGCGCTGGCGAACTCGTCAGCCGCGGTGCGTCTGGCGGCTGGGGCGGCGCTCCGGCGGCGTCATGTCGGCGACGACCCTGCGGGCGATTTCACCGACGAGCTCGAGAGGAGTATCGCCAGCTCGGACCCCGTCGAGCGATGCGTTGCTCTCGAAGAGCTGCGAACAGATCTCCTGTCCACCGAACCGGGACCCCAGTGGGAGAGACAGCTGGCGCTTCTAGCCAGGTTATTGGAGCGGGCAAGCGACCGCGCCGATGCGGCCGAGGCGCTCGCCTGGATCGCACGCCGCCATGGGGCGGCCGCCGCGGTGGTCGGCGAGTCCATGCTGAGCCATCGCGATACGGAAGAGCCGCGGGTGCGCGCCGCGCTGCTGCGCTTTTGTGGGAGTGTCGGGTTGACGGATCAAGCGGCCTGGCTCGTAGAGCACGTCGCCATCGACGGCGGTGGCCAACTCGAAGCCGTTCGAAATGCCGCTCGCGAAGGCTTGATCGCGCTGGGCCCCGAGGCCGCCGATGTGTTGCTCGTCGAGCTGTCGTACGGCAAGCGGAGCACGCGCGATGCGATCCTTCCGATCATCCGACAGCTCCAGGTCGAAGAGGAGACGCTGCGAGATCTATTCGAGCGCGAGCTGGTGTCGATTCGCCGGAAGCTGATTCACCGCCTGGCACTCAGCCGGGAGGTTGCTGCCAGTATCGTCGTCCAACTCCTTCGCGAGCGCACCCAGGAGGGGCTGCACACCGCTCTGTTGCTGCTCGCAGCCATCCACAACGAGGATCGGATCGCCGAACTCGGAGCCATGATCAAGCTGGGAGGCAGCGAGGGCAGCAATGCGATCCTGTTCGAGGCGCTGGACGCGCTGCTCTACCCCCAGGAGAAATCCAAGCTGATGCCCCTCATGGGGGACCGTCCCCTCGAGCTGCGCGCTCGTTCGGCTGCGTCGGCGCTGGGGGTCCCGGTTCCAGACGTGGAGCAAGCCGCGCTGGCTCTACTACAGGAGTCGGACGAGCTCACCCGCATTCTCACCGCCCAGACGCTTTCCCAGTTACCGGCGGTGCTCAACGAACTGGCTACCCCAGAAGATGTGCAGGATCATGGATCGATGCTGAGTCGGGTGGAGATCGCGCTTCACCTCAAGAGCCTCCCGCTGTTCGACGGGCTGATGATCCGTCAGCTGATGGAGCTGGCCGACGAGGTTCACGAGGAAGTGCACGCCGCGGGGACAACGGTCTTTCGAGAGGGAGACTTCGGTGACTGCCTGTATCTGATCGTCGAAGGGCGGATTCGCGTTACGACCGGTGACACCTTGCTTTCGGAGCTGGGACCGAAGAACTTCTTCGGGGAGATCGCCGTTCTCGAAGCCGAGCGCCGCACGGCCACCATCAGCGCGACTACGTCGGTTCGACTGCTCCGCCTGGACCGCAACGACCTGTTGCGCCTGATGGAAGAGCTTCCGGCGATCGCCATCTGCATCTGCCAGACCCTTTCCAAGAACGTCAGCGAATTGACCCGCAAAGTCAGCGACCTCTCGATCCCCGCCCTCCCCACCAGCACGACCTAGCCGCGCGTCCAGCCCGCCGGCCGCTAGGGCAACGCAAAAGCCATCAGGGCGTCGCCAGGCTCGGACCAGCCGTGGCCACCGGCCGCCACGACTACAAACTGCTTGCTGTCCTGGCGCAGGCGGTAGGTCAACGGAGTGGCATTGGCTGTAAAGGGCAGGCGCTGCCGCCAGATCTCTTCGCCGCTGGCGCCGTCGAAAGCGCGTAGGAACTTGTCGGTCGTAGCTCCGATGAAGACCAATCCCCCGGCGGTCACCACCGAGCCGCCGAGGTTCGGCGATCCGAGGGGCAGCCATAGGGGAAAGGGCGCCTGATCGCGGGTGGTCCCGAGTGTCGATACCCAGAGCACGTCACCCGATGACAGATCGACGGCGCTGAGCGTTCCCCACGGCGGCGGGTTGCAGGGAGCCCCGAAATTGGAGAGCAGCGGGGCCTTTTTGAGGCCGTAGGGAGTTCCGCTCTGGGGGTAGAGTTCGTCCGGATATACGACCGAGTCGGGATCGAGCGACTCGAAGTCCGCACGCGGAATCAACCAGACCACCTGCGCGGCGTGGATCTGATTCACGTAGAGGATGCCGCGAATCGGATCGATGGAGACGCCGCCCCAGTTCGCTCCACCCGCAGCGCTCGGGAATTGGAGCGTGCCTTCGAGCGTCGGTGGCGTGAAGATTCCTTCGGAGCGCGCCTTCGAGATTTTTTCTGCGCAGTTGGCTCGGTCGATCGGGGTAAAGCCCCAGGCGTCGTCCGCGTTGAGCGAAGCGGCGTGCAAGGGAGCCGGATGAGTGGGGAAGGGCTGGGTTGGCGAGAGGTGTTCGCCTGCGACACTTCCCTGGGGCACGGGTCGCTCTTCCACCGGGTAGAGCGGCTCGCCCGTCTCGCGGTGCAGCAGGAAGAGGTGGCCCATCTTGGTCGCCTGGGCGAGTGCGGGTGCCCCCCCTCCGACACCATCGATCTGGAACAAGGTGGGTTGGGAGGCCACATCGTAATCCCAGACGTCGTGGTGCACGGTCTGGAAGTGCCAGGCCACCTCGCCAGTCTCCGCTCGCAAGGCCACTGTCGAGCTCGAGTAGTAGTCGAGCCCGTCCCGCGCCCCTCCGTAGGCATCCGGCGAAGCGTTGCCGGTGGGTACGAAGATGAGGCCGCGTCGCTCGTCACCGGAGAGAATCGACCAGACGTTCGGGGTCCCACTCTGGTACCGAGAGCCGCTCGGGGCGGGTGGTCGGTCGGGTGGAACCGGGTCCCAAGCCCAGCGCAGTGCGCCGCTGCGCGCGTCGAAGCCGCGGACCACGCCGGCCGGCGCATCCACCCGCAGGTTGTCGGCTACCAGCGCGCCGATAGCCACCACGTCGCGGACCACCAAGGGTGGCGAAGTTGGGTAGTACTCCCATGCTGGCACGTCGCCGAGGCCTTCTCTGAGCTCGACGCGGCCGGAGGAACCGAAGTCCGCGCAGGGTCTGCCGGTGTCGGCATCCAGCGCAATCAGCTGGGAGTCGAGCGTTCCAGTGAAGATCCGGCGGGCGCATGTCCCGCCCTCGGGTGCCGCCGGATCTGTCCAATGGGCGACGCCCCGACACGTTCGAGGGTAGGGTCCCTTCAGTCGCTTCTGCTTCATCTCGGGATCGAAAGTCCAGCGCTCGGCCCCTGTTTCCGGGTCCAGGGCAATGACGCGATTGGCTCCGGTGCAGAAGTAGAGCGTGCCGTGGGTGACGATGGGGGTCGCGTTGAACGAGGTGCGTGTGGTTCCGTCGGTTCCGTCCGATACATCGCCGTGTCTGTAGACCCAGGCGACTTCGAGCGCTTTGACGTTTTCCGGGGTGATCTGGGTCAGTGGCGAGTAGCGCAGGCCGCCCTTGTCCCCGCCGTACTCGGGCCAGTCCGCGATTGGACCGGATCGATCCACTGGCCCGCTCCCGCAGCCGATTGCCGCGGCCAACGTCGCAACGATTCCCACGCGCCACGTCTTGTCTCGAACGGACAAACGGATCCACTCCGGTAAGCGAACAGCGCCTACTGTAGCGCCCGCAGTACCAGCCGAACCGGGAAGCGCAGCGCCGCCGCGCAGCGGGCGTGCGGTACAATCGTGTCATCGGGCCTGCGCGTTCCGCCCTGCAGATCAGCCGGGGAGTGCTTGAGTCGATCGAACGGACCGCCGATCGAGTCTCTCCCGACGAGCGACTCGCACTTCAACAGGCGCGACCCGTGGCGTCGCTTCGCGGTCGTGTTTGGCGCACTCGCCGTGCTCTCGGAGCTGCTCTACGGCGGTGTCCTTCTCCAAAGCCAGGTGTTTCAGCAGTATCTGGCGCTTCTCGCCCACGTCAGCGCAGTGCTGCTCCGGGGATTCGGGCGGGATGTCACCGTGGTCGGCGCCGAACTATCCACTGCGGGGTTCTCGGTGGAGATTGCGGACGGCTGTGATGCGATCCAGCTGAGTTCGCTGCTGGCGGCTGCCATATTCGCATTCCCCGTGCGGCTGGGCGTTCGCCTGCGCGGCATATTCTTGGGCCTGCTCTGGCTCCAGAGCCTCAACTTCGCGCGCATCATCACGCTCTTTCTGATCGGCCCGGTTTCGCCCGAGATCTTCTCGATTCTCCATCGGATCGTGTGGCCGACGGCGCTGATCGTCATGACCGTGGCGACTTGGGTCGTCTGGGCGTTGTGGGGGTATCGGGCGACGGCGGCCCCGGAATCCAAGAGCTAGAAGTCGAGGTCGTCGACGGGTAGGGAAGTTCGGCGAGCTCGGCTTGGCAATCGGAATCGTGGAGTAGCGGAGGGTGGGTTGAAGGCGCGTCCGATTCAGCGCTGGCTGTTCTATGCCGCCGTCCTGCTGCTGGTGATGGGTTTGCTTCCCGGGGCTTCGTCAGTCTATCCGCGTCTGATTCACGCCGAGGCGAATGGGCTCTTCGCAGCCTTCGGGGCCGGGCGCTCGATCTCGTTCAGCTGGGTCGAGCCCGCGACGCGTGTGGATCGATCCGATACGCGCATGCAGGGATGGGTGGCGGGCGAAGCGAAGCGAAGCTGGCGGGCCGTGTTCTCTGTCCATCGGCGGGGCTATTGGCCGAGTGCAGCCTTCGCCGCGCTGCTGTTGGCGACTCCGATGTCGCTGCGGAGGCGAACGCTGGCTCTGCTGGGAGGGCTCGTCGCTCTCAATTTCTTTCTGCTTGCTCAGCTGGCGCTCCTGGGTGCTTGCGCGTTCGCCGCCAATGCGTCGGGCAGCTCCTTCTTGTCGGAGTGGTTGCCGCTAACGCAGCGCCTCTTCAACTCGCCCGTTCCCAGCTATGTATTGGTCTTCGTTGTCTGGGCGCTGCTCGCCAGGCCGGCGGAGGGGATCGATCTCAGCGACGCGATTCGTCTCAGTCGCCGTCGGCGCCCTCCGCCGTGACGACCAACAGTGTGCGCCGGCCACTTCGAGCGCGCGCCTGGATCTGTGCCGACGCCACGCTCTCCACCCGCTCCAGCTTTCGCTCGGCGACCACCAGCACGCGCCCGCCGTTTTGCAGGAAGCGAGCGATGCTGTCCGGATCCGAAAGTTCTGCGACCTGCCGGTTGCCGTAGTAGGTGATGCCGCCCACCAGGGCGCGCTCCGAGACGAGACCTACCAATTCTGCTCCGTGAGTGAGCTCTGCGGCTGCCTCAGCAATCGGTCGAGGTGATTTTTCTATATTGAGTGCGGGCAGATAACCGGAAAAGCACAACCATTCTGTGAAGAAAACTGCGCACCCGATCAGGCCGATCTGAAGCGCGGTAGGAGCGCTCGCTCGGCGGGCCAGGTGCCATGAGAAAACGGCGCCGGCAGCGATCAGGGCGGTGCCGAAGCCGACGAGCCACGGAATCTCGACGCCCCAGGACTCACCGATCCACGGGGCAAGGATCCCGCCAATCGCAACCGCGGCGGCGAGCGCGAAAAGAGCAGTCGAGACGCTGCGCGGGATCGCGTCCCTCCGGGCGAGCCAATCCGACACCGCATCGGCACACAGAAGTGCCGTCGCGGGGAAGGCCGGCAGCATGTAGACGCCTCGCTTGCCTCCGGCGAGCGAGAAGAACAGCAACGGGACGCCAACCCAGCAAAGCAGGAAGCGCCACACGCGGGCTCGTTCGGGCTCGGCGTCATTGGCGAAGACCCGCTTGCGGCCGACGCTGGCCGCCAGGATCCACAGGGGCGTCCAGGGCAGAAAGAGGATCGGAAACTGGTAGAGGTAGTAGTAAGCGGGGCGGGCATGAGAAGTCCCGGCGAAAAACCTTCCGAACAGGTTCTCGACTACGGCCGCTTCGAAATACCCCGGAGGCGCCACCGCCGTGGCGGCGGCGAACCAGATCAAGCCGGGACCCAGGGACCAGACGAGAGCGCTAGGACGAAACCAGCCTGGCAGCTCTCGGAGCCGCCCCTCCCACGCGAGGTACGCGAGGATGATGAGCGCCGGAAGCAGCCAACCCACCGGTCCTTTGGTGAGCACCGCCAGCCCCATCGCGACGTGGACGATCACTGGGCCGCGCTTGTCTTTGGGTTCGCGCTGGCAACGCCAGAACCAGACCAGGGCCAACGTGATCCAGAGTGTCAGAAGGACATCGAGCTGAGCGCGTCGCGCCAGGAATGCGAACTCCCAGGCGGTCAGCAAGATGATCCCGGCGGCGACACCGGTCCAAGGTCCGAGTCGCCGGGAACCGAATCCGATCGCCAACCACACGACCGCAACGCCTGCCAGCGCCGAGGGAAGCCGCGCCGCGACCTCGGAGACGCGATGGGCCGGCGCGCCCGCGAGAGCCGCCAGCCAGAAGTAGAGCGGTGGCTTCTGGCTGTAGGTTTTCCCGTTGAGGCGGAGCACGATCCAGTCTACGGCGCCGTTGCGCTGCTGGCGCAGCTCCTCGGCGATGGCGCCGTAGCGCGGTTCGTCCGGCGCCCAGAAGTCTGTTGCGCCGAGGCCCGTGAGCAGCAGCGCGGCTGCCGCAGCGGCCGCGACGAGGCGAGCGCTCGCAGGCGTCAAGGCTTCTGTCACGCTCATCCGCTTCACCGCGACGCGAGCCTCGCCACGTTTCGAGGCGATGGCCCGGGTGCGCGGCCTAGGAGTACCCTCCGGGGCTGGCGCGCCTGCGGGGGAACATGACTCAGGACCCGTACCTCTCGATCGTGATTCCGGTCTACAACGAGGTCGAGAGCCTGGTGCCGCTCCACCGCGAAATCGACGCGGCACTGGCTTCGCTGGGACAGGCGATCGAGATCCTCTGGGTGGACGATGGAAGTACCGATGGAAGCGCGGGCCGGTTGCTGGAGATTGCAGCCAAGGACGACCGCGTCCGGGTTCTCCACCTCGATGGGCGCTACGGCCAAAGCGCCGCCCTGGACGCCGGCTTTCGAGCCGCACGGGGCGAGCTGACGGCTACGTTGGACGCGGACTTGCAGAACGACCCGGCCGATCTGCCCGCACTGCTCGCCCATCTCGACGGTGCGGATGTCGTATGCGGCGTCCGCAGCCAACGCCAGGATACGCGCTCACGCCGCTGGGCCGCTCGGGCAGCGAATGCGTTTCGCAACGCAGTGACCCGAGAGCAGGTGACGGACGTCGGCTGCTCGTTGCGAGTCATGCGCAGCGCGTTGCTGAAGGAGGTGAAGCTGTTTCGGGGAATGCACCGGTTCCTCCCGACGCTGCTGGCACTGGAAGGTGCACGGGTGGTCGAGATTCCCGTGTCACACCGGTCCCGCCGCTTCGGTCGTTCGAAGTACGGCATTCTCGAGCGCTTGTCGGTCGGTCTTCGCGACGTGTTCGCGGTGCGCTGGATGAAGAGTCGAAACCTCTGCTATCGCGTCAGCGAGCCGGGCATCGAGCGCGGATCCGCCGCCCACCCTCAGCCACCGGCCGGAAGGAGTGCGCGGTAGCGCTCCAGATCGCGATCGATCCGACCTGCGAGCTTGGGGTTCCGACGCACGGCGTCCAGGACCTTTGCTCGTTCGAGCAGGCGCACGGCGAGGTCGAAGCGCTGCTCGGCGGCCCGCCCCTCCGCGAGAGCGATCAGTGGATTTGCGACGCCGAAGCCGGTCTGCTCCGCCGCGCGGCGCGCGAGTGCCACGGCCTCATCGATCTGGGAAGGGCTCGGCGATCCGGCCAGCAGCGCGCTCGCGAGTGCGCTCTGGATTTTTGGGGAGTCGGGATCGTGCTCGAGGGCCGCTCGCGCGACCGTCTGGGCTTCGACCTCGTGCCCGTAGAAGACGAGCAGCGGGGTCAACGCCAGCGAGCTGTCGCGAAGTTCGGGGTCGCGGATCAGCGCCCGACGATAGGATTCGATGGCCTCGTCGTCGCGGCCGCGCCGAACCAGCACCATGCCCAGGTTGTGGTGAGCGATCGCCAACGAGTCATCGCTCCGAAGCAGCTCCCGGTAGGTCACTTCCGCTTCTTCGAAACGCTCGCGCTCGAAGTAGGCCGCCGCCAATTTGAGTTGCTGGTGGCTCGCGTCGGGCATCCAGCGAACGATCTCCGAGCGCATCGGGATCTCGAACTCATCGCGGTAGATTCCGCAGGCCGCGAGCACCCCGAGCAAGCCGAGGAGTAGCGCCAGGTGGCCCGCGTCTCGCGAGCCGGTGGCGCCGGTGACGCCGTTCCCCGCAATCGAAGGAAGGCCGAGGTCGTCGCGGGTCCTGGCCTGCCGGACCTTCCAAATGAAGCCGTCGTAGTAGAAGTGCAGCAGGGCCGAGGTCAGCACCAGGGTGACGAGCAGGGCCGCGACGATCCGGCCCGCACCGAAACCCTGGGCGTTCGCGAAGAGCCCGTAGGCGATGCAGGTCGCGATGTAGATCGCGAGGAGTCCCAAGCGTGGCTGGTAGAGCCGAGCGATGAGCGAACCGGCTGCCTTCTTTTCGCCCAGCCGGCGGTTCGACGCCCACGCGATGGCCAAATACTGGGCGTCGTGAAACGCCTCCCAGGCGGCGAGTCCCAACAACACTGCGCTGCCGGCCATTACCCAGCTGAGATAGAGAAACAGCGTGCTGCTCGCGAGCAGAATCAGTTTGAGGGGCGCTACAGGCTGGCCGCTCCAGATTTTCCAGCCCGTGTAGCCGACGTAGACGAGCGCCATCGCGCCCGCCACTGCAGTGGCCAGCTGCTGGGCCGTGTCTCCGAACAGCAGCGCGAAGAAGAACAGCCCCGAAGCCTCGGCCGCATCGATGATGCGAAGCGACGCGCCCGGGCTCCACAACAGGACCGCGACCCATCCCGTCACGCACATCAGCCAGTCGAGCCGCGCGGTCAGGGGTGAGTTCTCGCCGCGCTTCGCGTCGTAGATGCGCATGAATCCGTAGATTTGCATCAAGCCGTGCCAGATGCCCCAGACCGCGACGACCCAGACCGCGCCCTGCAGGCCGTTCCAGGTGAACCAGAAGATGCACGCGAACAGCAGCGGCGGTGCGACGAGAAACCGCAGGCGGTAGCGGGCGAAGAGCACCGGATCGCCATAGGCTCGCACGAAGCCCGGCAGGTGGTGGCCGGTGGACATGGCGCCCAGCACGAAGCCCGCCAGCACGATGGGCTCGAGGAATTGGCTCAGCAGCAACAAGATTGGAACGATGAGCAACGGCCCGCCGATTATGACCAGGCCGTCGGTGAGGGCCGAGACGACCCAGGGGCTGCGCACGGCCCCTCTGGAAACCGATCCGGTGAGTGCGACCGCCATCTCCCGCAAACCTTTCTTCCGGGCGCAACTCGGCCGCTGGGGTGGTGGTTGCGCTAGGACGGGCGAAACTGAATGGGCTGGCCCCCGGCGACGTCACAACCGACGTGATATCAGCAGATTACAGAACCCCGCCGGCCGATGGTACGGGCGTTCTCGGCTCCAGGTGCTTGATCTTAGCCGACGAACAGCCGAGAATAGGCTTTGCAGCAACACTCCGGGGAGTCCAGCAGCTCTTGCCGGCCCGTTGTTGCGCTGCGCGGCCCAGCGTGCGCGGCTGGGCGAACGGACCGAACCGAGAAAGTCGGAGACAGCTGATGGCCAGAAGAGCTTCGAAGCGCTCTCGATCAACGGCGGGTCGTGGCATCGCGACCTGCGCACTCCTGCTCGTCCTGGTCGGTGCGACACCCAGCGCCGCCGAGGAGTACCAGTCGAGCTACACCGGCCACCCGGTCCGCATCCTGGCTTACGTGGTGCATCCCATCGGCGTCATCCTCGACTTTTTGATCTTCCGTCCGGCGCACTGGATCGCCAGTCACGAACCGATCAGGACGTTGGTCGGCCAGCACCACTGAAAATCGGCGCCCGTTCGAGCGCACGCACCAGATTTTGCTTGTAGGCTTATCGTAGTATTGGTATGATTGTTGCATGGTGCGCGCCGCTCCGCTCTCTCGACGCAACCTCCCCACCCCGCGGGAGCGGATCTGCAGCTGATGCGCAACTTCGGCTTCCGATGGACGCAGGCTTCGGCCGCCGCGGTCTGCGGCGCCTTGCTGCTGGCTGATCTCGCCTTCGCATCGTCTCCCGGGCTGCTGGTCTCGGGCATGACGTTCGTCGGAAGCCGAGGGAATGAAAGTGAACTCATCGTTCGCGCTAGCGAGGCGCTGTTTCACCCGGATTCGGGTATGGCCGACCTCGAGAACGTGCGGGCCGCCGTTTCGGATGCCGAGGATGGCGAGAGCTTCACGATGAAGTGCGATCGCGCGGAACTCAATGTGGACACCAGTGACTTTACGGCCCGGGGAAACGTCGAAGGCGTCACGGGCGATGGACGGCAATACAACACACCCTGGGTGCGCTACGACCACGAAAACTCATTGCTGTCGACCGAGGCGCCGGTCGTCATGATCGATGATTCGGGCACGTATCGGGGTGAAGGGTTTCGGTACTACATCGAAGAGCGCCGCTTCGAGCTGCTCGGAAACGTGACCGTGGATCAATCGCCGTGAGGTATCGAAGCCGGCAGCTGATCGTGGCGCTGCCGTGGTTGCTCGCGGCTGCCTGGACCCGTCCGGTGGAAGCAGCCGAAGCCGACCCAAGTGGGATCCGCCTCGGCGTGGCGGCCTTTGAGCTCTCGGCGCCTCCCGGGACAGACCTTCCGGATGTGGGCACGCTGCTCGCCGATCGGATCGCGACGATGGGTGTCGCGCGCGTCGTCGGCCCCGACCAGCTGGGAGCACCCGCCAAGGCAGCGGTCGAACCGAGCAGCGTCCAGGCCCTGGCGCGCAAGGCAGAGGTCGATGGTGTCGTGCTGGGACGCACGACCCAGATCGGAACCCACCTCAGCGTCGACGTTCGCCTGCTCTCAGGCGAGTCCGGAGAGGTGATCGGGACCTACATTGCCGAAGCGAGGGGTTCGGGCCAGACCACAGCTGCGGTGGATTCGTTGGCAGAGCAGGTGATCGAAGGAGCCTCCGGTCTCCAACCGCAGACCCAGGCCGAAAAGGGCAACGCCGGATCCAGCACGCCATTCCAGGCGTTCGACAGTGACGCACCGCTCTCCATCAAGTCGGAAACCCTCGAGGCCACCGAGGTCGGTGGGCGCCGGCGGCTGGTGTTCGAGGGCAACGTCCGGGTCGTTCAGGCAGACGTCACCATGACGTCGAACCGGCTGACGGCTGACTACCCCCAGGGTTCGAGCCAGCCGAGCCGGCTGGTCGCCACCGGCGCGGTTCGAGTCATTCAGGGGAGCCAGGAGGCACGCTGTGACAACGGCACCTACAAGCGTGCCGAAGAACTCGTCGTGTGTTGTGGCCACGCGGAGCTCCGCGACGGCACCAATCGGGTCCGGGGCAAGTGCATCGAGTTCGACTTGAACGGCGAGACCGTTCGCGTCGAAGATGCCACCGTGAACATCGTGCCCGAAGCGACGAACGGGGACTCTCCGGCGTCGGTAGGAGACGGCGGATGACGACGCTCCGGGGCGACTCACTGACGAAGCGCTACGGGCAGAAAGAAGTAGTGCATTCGATCGATCTGGAGGTGAACCCGGCCGAAGTCGTCGGTCTGCTCGGTCCGAACGGCGCGGGCAAGACCACCACCTTCAACATGGTTGCTGGAGGCATCAGGCCCTCCGGGGGTTCGGTCTTTCTCGGTGAGGCGGAGATCACCGAACTGCCGATGTATCGCCGGGCGCGCCTCGGCATTACGTACCTTCCGCAGGAACCCTCGATTTTCAGAAAGCTTTCGGTCGCTGACAACGTCAACGCAATTCTGGAGACGGTCGAGTCGAATCGGACCGTCAGAAGGGAGCGCCTCCGAGAGCTATTGGCAGAGCTCGGTCTTGCCGAAAAGGCGAGTCGTAGGGCTGACACCCTGTCGGGAGGAGAGCGACGACGTGTGGAGATCACCCGGGCCCTGGTGCTCGATCCCAAGTTCATGCTGCTCGACGAGCCGTTTGCGGGGATCGACCCGATCGCCGTGATCGACATCCAGAAGATCATCGAGCAGCTCAAGGCCAAGGGAATCGGTGTGATCATCACCGATCACAACGTGCGCGAGACGCTTTCGATTTGTGATCGCGCCTACATCATCAAGGACGGAGAGATCATTCGAAAGGGCACACCCGAGGAGATCGCGAGCGACGCCCAGGTCCGCCAGATCTATCTCGGCGAGAACTTCCAACTTCGATAGGGCAGGTAGGCACGGACTCAGCAGATGGCCATCGAGCTAAAACAGCAGTTACGCCTCACGCAGCAGCTGGTGATGACCCCGCAGCTGCAGCAGGCAATCAAGCTGCTGCAGTTGAATCGGCTGGAGCTGGTCGGCCTGGTCCAGCAGGAGCTGGAGGAGAACCCGGTTCTCGAGGAGGCCACCGAGGTAGACGACGATGAAGGAAGCGCCGAGGTCGAAGCTCAAGGGCCCGACGGCGCCGAGACCCAGTCTGCCCCGAACGAGGAGACATCGGAGGCCAGCGAGGACACCTCGAACAGTACGGAAGATCCGTCGGATGCCGAGAAATTCGCGGATCTAGAGTGGCAGGACTACCTCAATTCGAACCCGCAGACTTCGCAGGTTTCCGGAGGTGAGGACGACAGGCCCTCCATCGATGCCACGCTCACCCGTCGCACCACGTTGAGCGAGCACCTGGAGTGGCAGCTGCAGCTCACGGCCTTTCCGATCGAGGAGGAGGTTGCGGCCCGCTTCATCATCGGCAACCTCGACGACCGCGGCTTTCTGCAAGCCACGATCAACGAGCTCTCGAGGCAGTCGGGTGTCAAGGAGGAGGTGGTCGAATCTGCGCTGGGCCGGGTCCAGGAATTCGATCCGGCGGGCGTGGGCGCTCGGGATCTACGCGAGTGCCTGCTGATCCAAGCCCGGCTGCTCGAGGTGGCGGATCCCCTGGTCCTGCGGGTTCTCGACGAGTGCCTGGACCGGCTGATCAAACGGGATTTTCGGGGCGTTGCGAAGACGCTCGGAGTCACGATCCAGGAGATCGTCGCAGCGTCGGAGGTCATCGGTCGGCTCGAGCCGAGACCAGGCAGGGCCTTCGGTGGTGATGATCCGGTCTATATCATCCCGGACATCTACGTCTACAAGGTCGCGGAAAAGTTTCACATCGTCCTGAATGACGATGGCATGCCTCGACTTCGGATCAACGGCCTGTATCGCGACGTGCTGGCCCGCGGCAGCGTTGTTCCCAGTGACACAAGGGAATACGTGCAGGAGAAGGTCCGCTCCGCACTCTGGCTGATCAAGTCGATCCACCAGCGACAACGCACGATTTACCGGGTGATGGAGAGCATCATCAAGTATCAGCGCGAGTTCTTCGAACGCGGCATCAACTACCTCAGACCCCTCAACCTGCGTGACGTCGCCGATGACATCGAGATGCACGAGTCGACGGTCAGTCGGGTGACCACGGCCAAGTATGTCAACACGCCCCAGGGGATCTTCGAGTTGAAGTACTTCTTCAACTCCAGCATCAATCGTGTGGTGGGCGAAGCGGTTGCGAGCGAGAGCGTGAAGGAGCGCATTCGCAAGCTCATCACGGCCGAGGACCCCTGCAGGCCGCTTTCGGACCAGCGGATCGCCGAGATGCTGAAGGTCGCCAATATCGACATCGCGCGGCGCACGGTCACCAAATATCGAGAATCGCTCAATATTCTCTCGTCGACGAAACGGCGGGAAGTCGGCTAGCCTCCCGCCCCGCGATCCGAGGGAACCCCCATGAAGATCATGGACATCTTGGTGAATGAGGCCGTGGTCCTGGATCTGGGGGTCCGCGCGAAGCGCGACGTGCTCTCGGAAATGGCGGGTGCGCTCGCCAAGGTCGAGCCCCAGATCGAGGCAGACCGCCTGCTCGAGGTCCTGCTCGAGCGCGAGGCGCTGCAGAGCACCGGAATCGGCGAAGGCGTGGCGATTCCCCACGGCAAGATGGCCGGACTCGACCGGCTTGTCGCCTCCTTCGCGCGCAGTCCGGAAGGGGTCGATTTCGAGTCCATCGATGGTCAGCCCACCCACCACCTGTTCTTGCTGGTGGTTCCGGAACACTCGGGCGGTCAGTATCTGAAGGCCTTGGCGCGAATCTCGCGCTTCCTCCGCGATGCGGCCTTCCGGCAGCAGCTCACGGATGCTGAATCGCAGAGTGACATCATCCGGGCGATCGCCGAAGAGGACACCAAGCTCTAGTCCTCGAAGCGCCCATGGCCGGGAGACGCCCATGACAACTGCGGTCCATGGGGCACTCCTCGACGTTCACGGGGTCGGCGTCGTGTTGCTGGGCCGAAGTGGCGTCGGCAAGAGCGAATGTGCGCTGGAGTTGATCCATCGGGCGCACCGACTCGTCGCCGACGACGTCATCGAGCTGTCCATCACCAAAGCGCGAAAGCTCAGCGGGCGCGCGCCGGACCGGATCCGCCATTACATGGAGATCCGGGGTCTTGGAATCTTCTTCGTGCCGGATCTGTTCGGGGCCGATTCGGTCCGGGACGAGATGGAGATCGACCTCATCTGCCGGCTGGAGAGATGGCGCGAGGAGGTGGTCTACGAGCGGGTCGGGCTAGAGCGGCCGACCGAGGAGCTTTCCGGAGTGAAGATTCCCACGTTGACCCTGCCTGCGAGGCCCGGGGGCTCGATGGCCACCGTAGTCGAGGTGGCCGCTCGAGAGCATCTACAGCGCAGCGTGGGCGTGAACGCGGTGACACGGCTGGATCAGCAGCTGCGCGACGAGATGGGGCGGCAGTGAGGTATTCGGGTGCTCAGGTCGTGGTGGTCAGCGGCCTTTCGGGCAGCGGCAAGAGCACCGCCATGGCCGCGCTCGAAGACCTCCGCTTCTATTGCGTCGACAATCTTCCGGTACAGCTGACGGGCCAGTTCCTACGCCTCTGCCACCAGGCCACACCCCCGATCGAGAAGGTGGCTGTCGCCATCGATGCTCGGGAGGCGTCCTTTCTGCGCGAGGTTCCAGCCGTCGTCGACGAGCTTCGCCGAGGTGGAGCTTCGGTGGACGTGATCTTTCTCGACTGTTCCGATGAGGCCCTGATCAATCGGTATCGAGAGACGCGCCGGGTTCACCCACTCTCGCCGGGCGGGAGCGTCGAAGCAGGCATCGAGAGCGAGCGTCGCTTGTTGGTCGACGTGTCTGGGCTGGCCGATCATCGCATCGACACCTCGTCGCTCAACGTGCATCAGCTCAAGGAAGTGGTGGTCCGGCACGTCGCGGGAGAAGCCCGCCCCACCGTGGTGAACCTGGTTTCCTTCGGATTTCGCTATGGAGCGCCCCAGACGCTCGAGCTGCTATTTGACGTTCGCTGCCTTCGCAATCCCTACTTCGACGAGAGGCTTCGCGAGCGGACGGGAACAGACGAGGAAGTCTCGAAGTATGTCCTCGAGAATCCACTCGGAAGCTCTCTGTTCGAACGGCTGAGCGATCTGTGCGACTTTCTGCTCCCCCTCTATGATGGAGAGGGCAAGGCTTACGTGACGATCGGGGTGGGTTGCACCGGCGGGCGGCATCGGTCGGTCGCTGTGGTCGAGAGCCTGGCCGGCTCGATTCGCGGCGCGGGCCGCGAAGTGAACGTTCAACATCGCGATGCGGAGAGGAACGCATGAACATTGGTGTGGTCATCGTGACCCACTATCAGCTCGGAACGGAGTTTCTCCACGCCCTTCGTTTGATCGTTCCGGACGCTCCGGGCTTTCTCGCCGTGTCGATCGACCCGAATCAATCCGTCGACGAAATGCGGCGCTCGATCGCGGACGCCCTTGCGACGGCGGATAGCGGAAACGGCGTCCTGGTCCTGACGGATATGTTCGGAGGCACTCCGTCCAATATGAGCCTGTCCTTCGTCGAAGGGTCTGGTGTCGAAGTGGTGACGGGTTTGAACCTGCCGATGCTGATCAAGCTGGCGACTCTCACAGAGGAGAAGGGCCTGAAGGAGCTCGCGACCTTCATCAAGAGCTACGGCCAGCGAAACATCTCGGTGGCGAGCGAGATCCTGCCGGAAAAGGACCGGTGAGCGACACCGTCGAAGGCGTGTTTCGGGTGGAGAACGAGCTCGGCCTCCACGCCCGTCCAGCAGGAAAGTTCGTGGCGCTGGCGGCGCGCTTCGAGTCTGAGATCTCGGTTGGCAGTGCGGACGAATGGGTAGATGGCCGAAGCGTGCTCTCCCTGCTGTCTCTGGCAGCGGGGAGAGGAACCGAATTGCGGATTCGGGCCGCGGGCCCCGACGCGGCCGCGGCGGTCGAGGCGCTGGGGATCCTGCTCGAACGCCCTCGAGCGGACGGCACCGCGACGGGCTGAAGTGCACTGAGCCCAGCTGGCCCAGCGCTCCTGCGCCCTCGGGACACGGGAACTCTGGGCGGCTGGATCGATTCAATTCAAATTCAATTCAGATTGAATTCAAATTCAATTCAGATTGAATTCAAAATGGGCGTCATCTAGATTGCGGCACCGCCGCTCGACCCAAAGGAGCCGATTCCATGGCGCGAGGAGCATTGTTTACGTCCGAGTCGGTCTCGATGGGCCACCCGGACAAGATGTGCGACCAGATCTCGGACTCGGTACTCGATGCCATGCTGGCTCAGGATCCGGACTCCCGCGTCGCTTGCGAAACCCTGACGACGACCGGCCTCGTGATGGTGGCGGGAGAGGTCACGACCCGAGCCCAGGTCGAGATTACGCCCCTCGTGCGTCAGGTCGTGGCGGACATCGGCTACACGGATTCGGAGATGGGCTTCGACGCCGCTACCTGCGCGGTGACGATCGCGCTCGGTCGTCAGTCGACTGACATCGCTCAGGGAGTTTCGGAAGGGGAAGGGCTGCACAAGGAGCAGGGCGCTGGCGACCAGGGGATGATGTTTGGCTTCGCGTGCGATGAAACGGCCGAACTCATGCCCGCACCGATTCGGCTCGCCCACCGACTGATCGAGAGCCACCGCAACCACTTCGAGTCCGGAGAGATCGAATATCTGCGCCCGGACGCCAAGTCTCAGGTCACGGTCGAGTATCAGGGTGATCGCCCGGCTCGAATTCCCGCGGTCGTTCTGTCGACCCAGCACTCCCCGGATGTCTCCTGGGAAACGCTTCGCGCGGATGTGATCTCCAAGCTGATCCGGCCCGCGCTGCCCGCCGAGCTGCTGGACGAGGACACCGTCTACCACATCAACCCGACGGGTCGTTTCGTGGTGGGTGGACCCATGGGTGATGCCGGGCTCACCGGCCGGAAGATCATCGTGGACACCTATGGCGGCATGGGTCGCCACGGGGGCGGCGCCTTCTCCGGCAAGGACCCTTCGAAGGTGGATCGCAGCGCAGCCTACGCGGCCCGCTGGGTGGCGAAAAATCTCGTGGCCGCCAAGGTGGCGAGACGCTGCGAAGTGCAGCTGGCTTATGCGATTGGAGTCGCGGAGCCGGTTTCGATTCGCGTCGAGACCTTCGGCACCGGTGAGGCGGATCTCGGCAAGCTCGAGAGGCTGGTCCGGAAGCATTTCGATCTCACGCCGAAGGGGATTGGCGAATCACTCGATCTGCAGCGTCCGATCTACCGGGCGACCTCCTATCACGGCCACTTCGGCCGGGAGGATGAGGGCTTCCCCTGGGAGGAGACCGACCGGGCCGAGGCCATCGAACGCGACACGCGCTAACCGGCGCCTGGGGGGTCCGCCAAGCTTCACGCGAGGTGGGTCGATCGGGCCTTGGCGGCGGGCACTGCGCCCTGAGCGAGAGCGCTGCGGCGCCGTCCGGGCTATATCCGGGCCGATGGGGCGAAGGTGGGGGATGTTCGGGTTCTGCGGCGTTCTGGCCGCGGCCTTCTGGGCCGTGGCCACGGCTAGCTCTGCCCCGACCGAGTCCGTCATTCGGGTGTTGCTGAGCGAAACCCGTGGTCCTGTTCGGGTTCGCGATTGGGACGCTCCTGGCAAGGGAATCCTGCTAGAGCCGGTGAGCGGGGGGCTGCGGGCGGATCTTCGCCCCGTGGGCGAGCTGTGGCGGTTCTCTGGAAGGCTCGTCAGTGCGGGCCCGCTGCGGGTACGCGGTGGCTTGGAGGTTCAACGGATTCCGACGGGCCTGCGAATCGTCAACGAAGTGAAGATCGAGGACTACGTCGCCGGAACCTTGGGCCAGGAAATCTACTCGGACTGGGATCCCGAGGCTCTGAAGGCCCAGGCCGTTGTGACCCGCAGCTACGCGATGCACCAGCGTGCCCGCAACCGAGCGGAGCCCTACCACGTTGGATCTGGGACCGGCAGCCAGGTCTACGGCGGCGCCGATGCCGAATCGCCAGAGATCTGGTCGGCGGTCAGGGCCACCCAGGGCGAGTATCTGGCCTACGAACGAGAGCCGGCGCTGGCGGTCTTTCACTCGGCCTCGGGCGGCCAGACGGCGAGCGCTGAGGAGGTCTGGGGCCAGGCGCTACCTTACCTGGTCAGCATCGAGGTGAGGGGCGAGGAGGATTCCCCCGACACCTACTGGCGCGCGACGATCTCACGGACCAAACTGGGGCGCGCTCTGGCAACCCTGGGGGTCCAGGTAGGACCCCTTCGGGACGCGCGCGTCGTGGAGCGTTCGGGTAGCGGACGGGCACTGCGGGTTGGATTCCGCGGCGCGCGGGCCAACCACATTGTCGAAGCGCGCGCGCTTCGCGACGCGATCGGGGAATCCGTGATTCGCAGTACGCTGTTCGAAATCAGGCCGGAGCCGGACGCCTTCGTCTTCGTGGGCTCGGGCCACGGCCATGGCGTGGGCATGAGCCAGTGGGGAGCCCAGGCGATGGCCCTGCGCGGCACCGACTATCGCCAGATCCTCGACACCTTCTACCCGGGCACAGCCCTGGTTCGCGGCGGTTCGCAATGAACGCGCTGCCCGGTCTCCTCTGGCTCCAAGCGGCCCCGGAGTCTTCGCCCTTTTCGATGCTCTTCCCAATGGCGGCGATCTTCTTCATTTTCTACTTCCTGCTGATTCGACCCCAGCAGAAGAAGCAGCGCGGCCTCGAGTCGATGCTCAAGGGCATCGACAAGGGAGACGGCGTCGTCACGTCCGGGGGTCTCCACGGCAAGGTGGTCGGCGTCACCGACGATGTGCTGACCCTGGACATCGGTGGCGTCAAAGGTGAGCGCATCAAGGTCCGGGTGGCTCGGAGTCGAATCGAGCGGGTCGAATCGACCGGCAAGAAGGATGAAGCGTCGTGAATCTGCGCTGGCGGTCGCTCTGGGTCGCGGCCACCGTGGCGCTGTTCGGCTACTACGCGGCGGCGAACTTCGCGTCGGAGGAGTCCCGGATCGAGAGCCCCCTGATTCCGGACAGCTCGCTTCGGCTGGGTCTCGACCTGCGCGGTGGGATCCATTGGGTGATCGGGGTCAAGCTCGGTACGGCGGAGGAGCACGAGCTCGAGTTCCTCGCGGGCGTACTCAAAGACCGGGTCGAGCGCGACGACGTCGTGGTTGGAGAGATCGACGCCGAGGGCGATCGGCTCGAGGTGGAAGTCTTCACCGACGCTTCCCGGGCGGCGGTGTCGGAGTGGGCGAGCGGTGCCGACCAGCTGCAGGAGATCGAGTCGGGTCCCGAGCGGTTGGTATTTGGGCTCTCCGACCTGCGACGCCAGCAGGTGCGCGAACAGGCCATGTCGCAAGTGCTCGAGGTACTCCGCCGCCGCATCGAAGACCCGATCAAGGGAATTCCCGATTCGGTGGTGACGCGACAAGGCGATGATCGCGTGCTGGTGCAGATCCCCGGTGGGTCGATCGATCGCACCCGCGCCCGCGAGATGCTGCGCGTGACCGGCTTCCTCGAGTTCAAGATCGTCCAGGACACTGCCCAGACGGAGGAGCTTCTGGTTGCGAAATATCCCGACGGCCAGCTGCCAGCAGATACGACGGTGGCCTTCGAGCGTGACCGGGAGACCGAGCGGATCTTGACCGCCTACCTGGTCGGCGAGGAAGCGGACCTGACCGGCGACTACCTGACCGACGCGCGGGTCGGCTTCGACAATCAGGGGCGGCCGCAGGTCGACTTCACGTTCAACACCGCTGGCGGGGAGCTATTCCAGGCGGTTACGTCCGAAAACCTCGGGGAGATGCTCGCGATCATCTTGGATCGTCAGGTCTACAGCGCACCCGTGATCCGCGGCCGCATCGGCGCGCGAGGGCAGATCACTGGGCGCTTCACGGTCGACCAGGCTTCGGATCTGTCCGTGATTCTGCGAGCGGGTTCGCTCTCTGTTCCGGTGGTGATCGAAGAGGAGCGCACCGTGGGGCCGGCGCTGGGCGCCGATTCGATTCGCCGCGGCGTCCGCGCAATGATCGTCGGGCTGTCGGCCATACTGGTGTTCACTGCGGCCTACTACCGGCTGTCGGGCCTCTACGCGTGCGTCGCCCTGCTCGCGAATCTGCTGTTGTTGGTCGGGGTCATGACGATGTTCGAGGCGACCCTGACGCTTCCCGGATTGGCGGGTGTCGTGCTCACCGTCGGTATGGCGGTCGACGCCAACGTGATCATCTTCGAGCGGATTCGCGAGGAGCTCCGAGCCAACAAGACTCCCCGGGCCGCCGTCGGCACGGGTTTCAGCAAGGCGTTCTGGACGATCATGGACGCCAACATCACCACCCTCGGGACTGCGCTCGTGCTCTACAACTACGGAACCGGCCCCATCAAGGGATTCGCCGTCACGCTCTCCATCGGCGTGGTGACCAGCGTGTTTGCGGCGCTCGTGATTACACGGCTGATGTTTGCCCTCTACCCGGGTAATCGACAGGTCGAGACTCTATCCATCTAGGAGCCCCACTCCGTGCCGTTCGAGATCGTACGCCCGGGTACCCAGATCGACTTCATCGGCAAGCGCCGATTGGCGGGGGTCTTTTCGCTCGCGCTGCTCGGGTTGGGCTGTGCGGCGATCGCGCTGAACGGCGTCAAGCTGGGAATCGACTTCACCGGCGGCACCGAGATGCAGGTGCTCTTCGAGTCGGGCGAGGAGGCGGCCGAGGGCCCGATCCGGCTCGTGGTTGGCGCCTGCGGGGTCGAGGATGCCAGCGTGGTCCGCTACGGCGATACCGACGCCAATGAGTTCCTGATCCGTTTCCAGGTGGGCGCCCAGGCGGCCGCCGGCGGGGAAGAGTGCCGCTTGAACCCCGAGCAGGTCGCGGCGCTCGAGCGGGCGAAGCTCGCGGGGGGCGGCGGGGGCGATGCGGGTGAGAAGGGCGAGACCATCGACAAGCTGGCCTACGCGCTCGGCAATTCGATCGGTCCACTGCTGGTGCAGCGCGTCGAATTCGTAGGCCCGCGGGTCGGCGGTGAGCTGCGCTCCGCGGGCATTCGGTCGCTGCTCGTGGCTTGTCTGCTGATCTTGATCTACATCGCTTTTCGATTCAGCGCGCGCTTCGCCCCGGGGGCAATCGTCGCCCTGGTTCACGACGTGGGCATCACGGCGGGAATCTTCGTCATCGTCGGGATCGAGTTCGATCTACGCGTGTTGGCCGCCCTGCTCGCGATCCTGGGCTACAGCCTGAATGACACCATCATCATCTACGACCGCATTCGCGAGAACATGGAGCTGCGAACCAAGTTCGACCTGGCAGACGTGCTGAACCAGAGCGTCAACCAGACCCTCGCCCGCACCGTGCTCACCTCGAGCACCACGATGGCGGCCGTGCTCTCGCTTTGGCTCCTGGGAGGCGAGGTGATCCGACCGTTCGCCATCGCCATGGCGATCGGCATCGTGGTTGGAACCTACTCCTCGGTATTCATCGCTCCCCCGACGCTGCTGTTCCTGGAGAATCGATTCGGCGGTCGCGAAGGGAGGGGCACCACGACCGGGGGCACCACGACCGGGGGCGCCACGACCGGGGGCGCCACGACCGGGGGCGCCGAGACGGGTTACGCGGTCCGGCACGAGGCCCCCAGCCGCGCACCGGGGCAGGGCTCCGGCAAGAAGAAGTCGCGCTCCAAGAAGCGGAAGAAGCGCGGCTAGAACTTTCGGCGGTCAGCCGGCCTTGCGAACCTCGGAGCCGGGGGCGGGTGCCGGCTGGGCTCCGGTCTTCGATGCTCCCGATGCCTGGCTCATCTGGATTGCGCCGTTCAGGCGCGCTCCCTCGGCTACGATCAGTTTGGGTGCGGTCACGTCCCCCTCGACCATACCCGTGCCCTGGATTTCGACCCGCTCGATGCCGACCACGTTGCCAACGACGTGACCGACGATCACCACGGACTTGGCGTGAATCTCGGCCTTGAGGCTGCCGTCGGCGCCAATCGTCAGCTGGTTGTTGGGGAGATCGACCTTCCCCTCCACCTTGCCTTCGATGACCATGTCTTCGTTGCCCGTGAGGTCGCCCCGAATCGA
>CAXMOC010000065.1:0-2489 GCA_964194865.1 uncultured Opitutales bacterium
TGTGGGCCATCCTGCCTCACGCCGCGAGGAGCTTCGCCGCCACCATTCTGGCGCTGCCTCCCGACAAGGCGAAGGTCGCCGCAGTGGCCTACCTGTACTGCCGGATGCTCGACACTTTCGAGGATCTGTATCCCGACCCTCATTCACGACCGGCAGTGCTGGCCGAGTTCGGGGCCAGGCTGGCGCACGAACCGCCCGCTCCGGCAGCAGCGATCTCCGATGAGCTGGCCCACGACGACCGGGATCGCGCTCACCTACTCCTCGTGGCACGGTGTGGCGTGGTCGACGAGGTCTTCGCAACGCTCTCACGTCCGGATCGGGAAAACGTCCGCACCCTGGTATCGGAAATGGCAGAAGGGATGGCCCGGTCCGGCCGCCAATTCGCCGAGCAGGATGGAGTGCTGATCTCGGACGAGCAATTGATGGCCTACTGCGATGCGGTCATCGGTGAGCCGGTGCTGTTCACCATGAGATTGCTCGTCGACGTTCCAGTCGGCGAGCAGATCGAGCGAGATGCCATGGAGGTCGCCGAGATGATCCAGCTGGCGAACATCACGCGGGACATCGAGCGAGATCTCGAACGAGGCATCGCGTACGACGTCTCACTGCGTCCCTACCTCGCCGGATCGGGTGACGAGCACAGGACAACGGTCGTTCGGGCGGCTCGGGAGCGGATGGTTCTGCTCGCGCTTGCTCGCGCCCCGGCCTTTCGACGACTCGTCGCGATCGCCCGATTTCGTCCAATCAGCGAGGCGCGGGGCGCCGCCGTGATGATGCTGCTGTTTACGGATCGGTACTACCGCTCTGCGATGGCCGCGATCGGACGCTCACCCTGGAAGGGCCCGAACCTGGTGTGGAGCCTGTATCTTTCCGCGGCGCTGGCGGCGGTTTGGCCGACATGGGCACGCTGGGTCATCGCCAGGACCGAGCGGAACTTTCTCCGGGCCGCCCTCGAGATCACAGGGACCCCGGCCGGGGACTGAAGATCGCGGCGCGCCCGTCCGCAATCCTCTTCGAGGAAGCTTCGATCAATCCCGGGTCTCGGAACGCCGATTCAAACCACATGGATACGGATCGAGGGTCCGGGACCGCCACACTCGCGCCAAGTTCGGCCGAAGTCGCTCGCTCCGGCTATGAGCATCAACCCCCTTCTCTCCGCGCCGGGCGTGCGGCCACGCGCTGGTTTCTTGTGGTGCCGTTCGTCTTGATCGCGCCGATCGCGTTGATCACGTGGACGGCAATGCCCCGGATTACGAGCCCCGTGATGGTTGCGGAGGAGGCCGTCGAGATCGGCCTGACCCGCTCGGCCCGAACAGCCCTGATCGACGAGTTTGCATCCCAGCTCGCCGAGCGTCGCGACGCACCGCTGACCGAAGCCACGATGCGAGAGGTGTTCGATCGCAGCCTCACCCAGGAATGGTTCGATGAGCAGGTGCTCAACATCACTGGCGAGCTCGATCGGTGGCTGTTGGGGACGAGCAGCCGGCTGCCCGATCTGGTGATCGATCTCGTCCCGGTCAAGACGGCGCTCGCATCGGATCCCGACGCGATGGCGCTGGTAACCAGCTTCGTCGGCTGTGAAGGCATCGAGTGTGCCCCAGAAGGCCAAACGGTCGAAGTGGCGCTCGTGGGGATGCCAGACCAGGCTGCACTGTTGACCGCCGGCGCCGGCTCTTCTCAAGCAGAAGGCTTGATTCGAGCGCGGGGTCTGCTCCAGAGCGGACGAAGGATGAGCGGCCTTGCGCCGCTGATCCTTCTCGGCGAGCTGACACTCCTTGCACTCCTCGCCCGTCGCCACGGGCGGATGCGCTTCACCGGCGGTGTGCTGGTCGCCGTCGGTTCCCTGGTGCTGCTGATCGGATGGTTTGGGCCAGGATGGGTCGGCGGCGAGGTCGCAGGCTCGATCCCGGCTGATGTCCCGGTGGCGCCTGCAGATATTGCCGCGCTGGTTTCGTGGGTGCTTGAGCCCGCGCGAACCCTTGCCTACTGGATCGTGGCCGCGGGGGCAATCGCATACGCGGGATCGTTCGCGTTGACCGCGATGGGTCGTCGTCCGGTTTAGCCGTTGGCCGCCCTTTCTATGGTGTGCGGTGGCGGCAAGAACCACCGCCGTTACGCGACGAGGGAGTTCCCGTGCAGGTGCAGATCGATGACCGTCCGTCCTACGCGATTGCGAAAGTGACGCTCGACCCCGGTGAGGAAATCGTTGCCGAAGGTGGGGCCATGGTGGCCATGACCGAGGGCTTCGAGCTGGAAACCAAGGCTCGGGGTGGGTTCCTGAAATCGATCGCTAGAGCGACCCTGGGCGGCGAGAGCTTCTTCATGAACACCTTCAAGGCGCCCGCGAACGGTGGCACCGTCCGGTTGGCTCCGGCGCTTCCGGGAGACATGCGGGTGATGGAATTGGCCGGGGACCAGCTGATGGTCCAATCCGGCGGTTTCATCGCATCGAGCCCGAGCCTGGAGGTCGAAACCAAATGGAGTGGCGC
>CAXMOC010000066.1:0-50450 GCA_964194865.1 uncultured Opitutales bacterium
CGCCTGTGCGGAGCCCGATGCGACCACCGAGGCAACCGGGCAGCAGCAGACGGTCTGGGTCGAGATCGCCGGTGAGCCGTTCGAACTCGAGCTCGCGTTGGATCCTCAGGCGCGTTATCGCGGCCTCAGCGGGAGGCTGTCGATTGCGCGCCGCGGAGGCATGCTGTTCGTGAACGAAACTCCGCGCTCTCAGGCGATGGTGATGCGCGACTGTCCGATTCCAATCGATCTCGTGTTTCTGGACCCCGCGGGTCGGGTGATCTCGATCCACGAGATGCAGCCAGAACCCCCGCGCCGATCAGACGAGAGTGCCGCGGACTACGAGGCGAGGTTGACGCTCTACGAAAGTGGTGCCCCCACGGGGTTTGCGATCGAGACCGCCGGCGGAAGGTTGCGGGAGCTCGGCCTTGGGGTCGGAGACCTCGTGGTGTTCGACCTTGCAGCCCTGTTGCGTCGGGCACGACCCGAGGGCGGTTAGCCACCCCCAGTCCCGGGCTTCGAAGAATTTGGTTCCTCGCAGCTACCGACTTGCTCCCGATCTACCACGACTTCGCTGTCTGATCGCGATTTCGCGCGTACTCCAGCCATATTACTCAAAATAGTGTCGTACTCTGTGAGCGCTGTCACATCCATCCGCTCGATCCTCTGCCAATTTGTCGTCGGCTGAGGAGATGAGTGGAGATCGCATCCGCTCGGTCAGTGCTCTTCGCGAAAGTCCCCCCGCTGTGAGCCTCGCGATGATGCCGTGGCAGACCGAGCGCGGTGGCGAACGGGTTGGATGTCAATCGGGCTCGGCATCGGTCGAGCGCGGTAGTTCGAGCATTGGGGGGCTTGGCCGTTGTGGAGGCGAATTCTTCGCCTGGTGGGTAGCTGTGTTCTGCTGATGCCGCTCGCCTGGACGACTTCGACGCAGTCAGCGGAGATCGAGGCTGCGGGATGGACCAAGATCGCGCTGGGCTGGGAGCCGGCCGGGGGCCCAGTCGTAGGGTACGTCGTCTACACGTCGTTCAACGGCGAAGCGCCATTCGCCTACGCGACTGTTTGGAACGTGAACCACGCGATCATCGCGGGAGGGGTCGGCGACAGCCTTCGGGTTCGAGTGAGCGCTATCGACGCGCACTGGCAGGAGGGGCCGGTCTCGGACTACTCGGACGAAATCCGCTTCGTGGCAGCGTCCGATTCGGGGGGCGCTTCCGTCCCGGCAGATGACCCCGGGGCCGAGAATCCGGCCGGCGCTGCCACTCCGACGGACGACCCCGCTCCGCCCGCGCCAGGCGCTCCGCTCGACTTCGATGGCGACGGGTTCTCGGACCTGCTGCTCCGAAACGACGCTACGGGCGAGACGCGGATCTGGCTGGTCAAGAGCGGCAGCGTCGTAGCAGAGACGCCGCCGCTCGCCGTGCCACTCCATGCGTCCATCGTGGGCAATGGTGATTACGATGGCGATGGGGTCGCCGACATCCTATCGAGGGAAGACGCCAGCGGACGACTCGACGTACAGCTGATCCGCAACGCGGAGGTCGTTGCGGGCGGCACGATCGTCGAGGCTCTCGGGGCCGGTTGGAAGGTCGTGGGGTCGGGCGATCACACTGGCGACGGGCGCGCCGACGTGCTCCTGCGGAATCGGGAGCTCGGGAGTCTGCAGATCGTCTTCGTGGACGGAGTCGCGGCGTCCGGGGTGATTGGGATGTATTCAGGTATCGACGCTAGAAGCGAAGTGCTCGGTTCGGGCGACTACAACGGAGACGGGCGGGCCGACATCCTGTGGAACACCGCTTCCGGACTCGAACTCTGGCTGGCCGGCGCCTCGATGGACTTCGAGATCGTCGCGCTGACACAACACGATGAACGCTGGGAGATCGCGGCGACGGGCGACTACGACGGAGATGGCGACTCCGACGCGCTGCTCATGAGCGGCGGCAAGCTGGCCATCTCTGCGATCGACGGCGAGGCGCTTTCGAGACCGGCCCTGATCGGAGTCAAGCTGACGCGATGGATCAATCTGCCTCTGGGAGATTGCGATGGCGACGGGGCGATCGATCTGCTGATTCAGCACCGTCCGTCGGGCGAGAGCACGGTCGAGAACATGTTCTATTCCATGTCCGAGGGCCTGGCGCTCGAGGCCCGCGCCCTGCCGGATCTGGCCGAGGGCTGGACTTTCGCCGCGGTAGGCCAGCAACCTGCGCCAACTCCCTGACAGAGTCCTCTGTCAGGAGCGGCGCTGGGTCCCTCGTTGCGCCAGCTTCGGATCAGCCGAAATTGATTGGTAGTCAGATCGTCGAACTTCGATCTATAATCGACTGGCCCCCAGATCGCCGCGGCCCAGGAGACCTCATCGAATGCTGCCTCATGTTGACTCGCCGCCGGCCTCCAACCCCGAACCTGAGTTCGTAGCGGGGATTCGTCTTCTGGCCCGGTTGGCCCGGGTGGCGGAGTGTGCGTGTCGGGAGTCGGGAATCAGTCTTCCGCAGTATCGCCTGCTGATTTCGATCTCGGGCGAGTCTCAGCGGGCAAGCGAGCTCGCTCTCCAGGTGGGTGTGAGCCGGCCGACTCTGACCTCGCTGGTCGATGGCCTGGAGCAGCAGAATCTGTTGCGCCGGGTTCCCGTGCCCAGCGATCGGCGCGGCATCCAGCTGGAGCCCACCGAGGCGGGCCTGCTGGCGATCAAGCGCGCCGAAGAGGTGTTGACCAAGCAGCTGCGTCAGCTCGTCGATCAGGAGATGGCGAGTCACGTGGAGCCGGTGGTCAGCGCGCTGGGCGCGGCCCTCGACCGCATGGGTGGGCTGGCCGTCGTCGCCGGCTGATCGAATCGAGCTGGCATCCCAGTCGGTGTAAGGCCTTGAGGTTCACAGGCCGCCGGCCGACAAGGCTAGCGATTCGAATGGGGCAGTGAGGGTTAATCACCCCATACCTGCTTAATTTTGCTGGTAGTGATCGGCGATTGCGGTATCGTTTTCCGCCGCTGGACCCGGGGGACGGGTGGGGGGCCGCTAGGGGGCGGATCTATCCAGCGGATCAATCCAGGAGTCTCGAGAATCTGATGAGTGACGTATCGCTTGCGTCGTCACGACCGGTGCACTCCACGTTGAACGTGAGTGAGGTCGTGAAGAGCATCGGGCCCACCTTTTCGCCGAACCCGATCGTGTACTGGGGCGACTTGCTCGTCTCTACCGCCATCGGCTGGGCGCTGTTCGCCGTCGCCGCACGGGCGCCGATTGGCACCCCCCTCCATTTGGTGGCGACGTTGGGGGCCATCTTCGGTCTGCTGCGCGCCGCGCTGTTCATCCACGAACTGTCGCATCTGAAGCCGGGCCAGCTTCCGGGTTTCGAAGTCGTCTGGAACGCCATCGTCGGGATCCCGCTGCTGATTCCCAGCCTGATGTACGTCGGCTCGCACATGGATCACCACAAGCGGATGGGTTTCGGCACCAACGACGATCCCGAATACGCGCAGATCGCCCGCTGGAGCAGGCTGCGCATCATCGCATTCGTGCTGACCGTCGCTCTGCTGCCTTTGGTCCTACCACTGCGCTGGGGCGTGATCGGGCCCCTGTCCAGACTGAACCCGGCTTTCCGACGCCTTGTCGTGGGCAAGCTGTCCACCCTGGTGATCAACGCCGCCTACGTCCGGCCAATGCCCCGAGGCGAGCAAGCCCGGCGCTGGGACGTCGAGGAAGCTGCCGCTGCCATATTCGTCTGGGCGGTCGCTGGGGCGTTCTTCGCGGGCTGGATTCCGCTGGCCTGGATCGTTCAGTGGTGTCTGGTGGGTGGTGGAATCCTGGCGGTCAACCAGGTTCGGACCCTCGCCGCTCATGGGTACGAGAACCAAGGCGAGCCGATGGATGCGGAGGCACAGCTTCTCGACTCCATCAATCTGCGGGGCTGGCCCATCCTCTCTGTCTTGATTGCACCGGTTGGGCTTCGCTTCCACGCGCTCCACCACTATCTCCCCCACATCCCTTATCACCGCCTTGGGCACGTGCATCGTCGCCTTCTGTCAGAGCTGCCGCAGAGTGCGCCCTACCGAGCGACCGTGCGCGACGGCGTCGGGACGCTGCAAGGGTTGTGGCGAAACGCGCCAGGCTAGAGGCTCAGCCGAAGCCGGTTTGAGGGCGCGGGGCTTCTTCGGCTCCCTGGCAATCCGTCAGCCGCCTCAGCGCAAATCGCGCCGCCAGAGCACCTGAAACAGCAGAGGCCAACCCCAGAGCAAGGGATGGCGGCGCTGGCGTTCGTTCGGGACGATCCGGGTCCCCGTGTGCCGTTCCAGCTTCCAGAGCGCGTAGGGCAGCCAGTCGCCGAATGTGGCGACGCTCTTCAGCAGCTGGGCCAGATAGACGAGCTTTGCCAGGGGCCTCCGCAGGCTCGAGCGCCGCTGCGGTTCGACGCCGCGGCCAGCCACTGGATGCACGTCGATGGAGCCGTCTCCCTCGGTCCAACGAAGCCGCCCATCGGCCCCGAGGCGCCCCAAGGCTGCCCGACAGGCCCGCTCGTAGCGGGTCGGATCTGCTTCGTAGAGGCTTTGGATCGTCTCAGGGGCCTCGGTCCGAAGCTCCCACGCGTAGGTCTCGTGGAGCAGACGCTGCCAGAACTCTTCCGGGGTGAATCGGTAGCGGCCATCGGAGAGGGGCAGCAGCCGAAGCGTATGCGTGACGGCGGTCAAGGTGGCTGTGGCCACCCAGCCCGCGAGTGCATCGCGGGCCGCACCGTCCCGCGTCCAGACGGCCAGGGAGGGCTGACAGAACCGCGCCCAGATGCTGGGCCGCAACCCCTTCGCCAAGCTGCCCCTCTCGAAATCACGGGCCGAGATCACGGCGTACTTGGAGCGCAACGTCCCGAGATCGGTCGCGATCTCCAAGTAGAAGACGTTGGGCGGAAGCACTGCGTTCGCCCACGCGAGGGCTCGCGATCGATACGCCGCCCGATAGCTGTCTACCAGCACGTAGAAGTCGAGGACCCCTTCGCTGGTTCCGCCGCGCAGGCAGGAGCCGTAGAACAGAACGGCCACAACGGTGCTGCCGTGGCGCCGGAGGATCTCACACGCGAGCTGCTCGGCGGGCGGGGGTGGCTTGCGGAATAGCTCGGCGCGGACCAAACCCTCGAGATCGGGGTCCGGATCGCCCATCAGCGAATCAGGCGCGAACGAAGGTGACGCGCCGATCGCCCGTGATGCGGACGACCTCGTCGCTCCGCGGCGGCACGACCTCGCCATCGACGGTGAACCCGGCGTCCAGCCTGAGCTCGGCGGTCTCCACGTTCTGACTCGTGTAGCCGGTTTCGGGGCCGACGAACGGCCGGGGCTTGCCGCGAAGAATCCCGGGAGCCGCCGCGATCATGCGGTGGCTCCCGCTCGCGATCGCGGTGAAGCGAACGGCGCTCGGTGCGCGGCCCCAGAAGGGATTGATCCGGAGAAACAGACGCTCGAGGCTCGAGGCGATGATCAACCTGAACTCACCGCCGTCGACCCAATCTCCATCCAGGGAGATCTGCGCCTTGTCGGGAGTCAACACGCTATTGAGTCGATTGAGGCTGGCCCTTGCGATCAACCCGGCCGTCACCAATCCGGCACCGAGGGCGCCCTGGCTCTTGCCAGTCGGGAAGAGTTGGTGGGTCAGCGCGATCGCACGGTGAATCATTCCGGCGCCGAAAAAGAAGCCGTAATTGACTCCCGGCTCGCGCAGGGTTTCGACTCGTAGAACTGGCCGCTCGACCAAGCGGCTCTCGATCCTGCCCGCCTTCTCGTCCTCGAGCAGTCCGCGGAGTCCGCTCACTGGATTTCGCTTCGCCCCCAAATCCAGGGCGCTCATGTTCGTCCGCCCACCGCGCAGTGGTGCAACCAGCGGAATCCTGGCGAAGTCATCGCCCGTCAGGATCTGGGTCAAGGCGTACTGGAGGGTTCCGTCGCCGCCGTTGACCACCAAAATCTCCACATTCTTGCGAGCCAGGCTCGCCAACGCTTCGGGCACCGCCCGGACGCTGTCGGTCTCGACGTGATGAACGTGGGGATAATCCCTCAGGAGGTTGAGAATCCGCTGAACCTCGGGGATGCTGTTGCCGGCGCGTAGATTGTTCAGAATGCCAATTCGCACGGGCTTAGACTCCTCCGGTACTGGCGTCGACTCTCGATACGCTTGGGGGGAGGGGATTGAGAAACGTGACCGTGGTGACGCCCGAGCCCCGCAGTGCCGTGGGCGGCCGGCTCGGATCGTCCTTCAGCGTCAGCTCGAACGACGCGTGCTTCCACACCCTGTGTGGACGCATCTTGAAGGATAACAGGAATCGAAACGGTTGGGGAATGTCCTCCAAGGGGTCGCTTTCGACCAGGGGCGGCCCGCTGTCAATCGTCGCCTCGAGTTCGGGGGTTCTCACCCGCAGCACGCTGGGTGCCGGATAGCCCAGGTCCGACGGTTGCTCTCCCGCCAGCTCGAGCTGGAAGTCCGTGCTTCGATAAATCGGTGCACCGTCGCGCACGACAACCAGCCAGCGGTGTCGTTTCCCCGCGGGCGTGGTCAGATCCGACAGGTAGATCGCGGGACCCTCGCCCACCGATGTGAACTCGATTCGCCGCAGGGCGATGTCCGCCTCGCTTTGCTGCATCCAGGTGTGGGTGACGACGATCGTGCCGCTCACGGCCACCGTCTCGGACATGCCCTCGAGCCAGATTGAGCCGGTCACCGGGGTGCCCACGTCGAGCAGATCGATCGAGTAATTTCCGGATATCGGCGCGTCGATCCACGCCGTGGGCTTGCTGCCGGCGTATTCGAATTGGACGCTGATTCCGCGCTTCTTGCTGTCGTACTCGAGGTGGTGAGCCACCCCACCTTGATCGAAGATGCTCGATCCGATCCGAATCCGGTCGCCGTCCGGGCTCAACGTCCAGCGCCCCTGCCGACGGCCGTTGCGGAAGGAGGTCAGCTTTCCCGAAGGATCGACGAGATGCCAGGTGGCGACGGCAGTGAGTTCGCCGGGTCCTTCGTTGGTGATCAGGAAGCGAACAAACAAGCTGTAGTTCGGCTCGAAGCGCGCGACGATGTCCCAGTACTCCGACGCCGACTCGGCATCAGAGATGCGGGATCCACGCTCGCCGCGCGCCAGCGACGCGGCCATCGCCGGCGTCAGGACGCACGACAGCACGATCGCTGCGCCGATCCAGCGGGCGAGGCGGCTCGGGCCTCGCCGGCAGCGAGCTCGAGCGCTCAAGCGGAGGTACCCGAGCCGGCTGGCGCCTCGTGACCCGGGTCGGCGCCAGGCATCTCGTCCCAGCGCTCGATCGGAATGCCCCGGCTTCGTTCGATGTAGGCCTGCGCGACGCGTTCGATGTGGAATCCAATGCTCACGACCGTCCAGATCGCCACCATGACCAGCCCAAGATCCGGCCGGCCGCCCAGCGCCCCGACCGTGAGCAGGATCAAGTTTGGGTTGCGGCGAGCGGTGATGGTTCGAAACAGCGAGTCAATTGGCCGCCAGCAATGCGTCTCGATCTTGAAGGTCAGAATGAAGACCGCCTCGAGCCCTCGCCCGATCAGGTAACCGATCACGACGATCGCGGTGGTGGCGCCGACTCCCCCGTGCAGCCCCACCCCCCAAGCCAGATACCAAAATGGCGGGTGCACGTTGTCGAGGCCGTGATCGAGAACGTGGCCGATTCGGCTCGACGTCAACGTCACTCGAGCCAGCTTGCCGTCGACCGTATCCAGGAAGGTCATCAGCCAGCCGCAGACGAGGCCCAGGCCGAAGGCGCCCTCCCAGAACAACACGCCCGCGGCCACGGTGAGCACCCAGCTGACCGCCGTCACGGTGTTGGGCTTGACTCCGGATCGTGCGAGCAGCCGCACCACCTCGGCCGCGGGTCGCGGCCAGAGCCACTTGGTAATCAGGTCGGTGACACCCTTGTAGGAGGCCGCGTAGAGGCGATCTTCGATCTCGCGGGCGTTCTCTAGCCGCGCCGGATAGACGCACGGAGGATCGAACTTGCGTAGTTTGACCGAGTAGGCGGGGGAGATGTCGTTCGGCGCGGCCGCGCGAAGCCTCGCCGGCAGCGACGGCTGCTCTCCGGTGGCGGCGCGTCGCAAGGTCGCTAGGGCTTCCGCCGCCCGCGGCGCTTCCACGTGGGCAGCCACTGGCCCCCCCCAGCCTCCGCGCTCGACTTCGGCGACCAGCACGGTGTTCTGCGCTGCGAACAAGCCCTGAACCAGGCGCTCATCCAGAATGGCGTCGGACCGGACCAGCATCACGGATCGGCCGTTGGCATCGCCTGGGTCGTCGTCGGCGTTCAGCGATCGAATGGTCTCGCAGCCGGCGCGGGCAAGCAGACGTCGCTGGCGATCGGAGGGCGTCAGGCCCCAGATCCGGACCTCAGGTGCGTGCTGTGTCTCGACGATCCACGCCGAGGGCGCGCTGTTCGCGGGCGAATGCATCAAGGGATTCCCGTCGGAGCTCTGGGGGATGGGAGCTCAAAGAGGCGGCGTGGAGAGTATCACAGCGAGGGAAGCTGGGTTAGGTTGCCGGCTCCCTGGGTGAGGGGGGATGCCCTTGTTTTCGGTAGGCCACGTTTCCGATCTGCACTCGACGCCGGTCGCGGTTGGTAACCCTATCCAGCTGTTGAATAAGCGCTTTTTGGGTTGGCTGTCGTGGCGGCTCCGGCGTCGCAAGATCCACAGGCCCGCGGTCCTCGAGGCCTTGATCGAGGACCTCGCCGAAGCTGCGCCGGACCATCTCTTGGTGACGGGAGACCTGACGAACATCTCCCTCGAGCCCGAATTCGCCGCCGCGCGAGTGTGGTTGGATCGTCTCGGGGAGCCCCACGGCGTTTCCCTGGTGCCCGGCAACCACGACGCCTACGTCGCGGTTTCCCACGCATCGTCCTGGAGCTTGTGGTCTGAATTCATCGTCTCTGACGATGGCTCCACCCTGGCGCCTGGCTCAGACCCTCGCGAACAATTCCCCACTCTGCGGATCCGCGGCCCACTGGCGGTGGTCGGCCTCTGCTCCGCGCTCCCCACCGGGGCTTTCGATGCCAGCGGCACCCTCGGTTTCGCCCAGCTGAACCGCCTCGAGGGCATGCTCGCCGAGTTGGCCACAACCGATCTATGTCGCGTCGTGTCGATCCATCACCCGATCACCGAGGGCGCCACGATCGCTCGCCGAATGCTGACCGATGCCCTCGAGCTGCGCGAACTCCTGGGTCGCACCGGTGCCGAGCTCGTCGTGCACGGCCATAATCACCGCACGCTCAGCGCCCAGATTCCGGGCCCGCAGTCCCCAATTCCGGTGGTCGGCGTGCGATCGGCCTCGGACTTCGGCCACAAACCGCACAAGCGCGCCCAATACCATCTCTATGAGTTCGAGCGTCTGAGCGATTCCAGCGGGCCTCGCTTTCGCATCGTAATGCGAACCCGCGGTTACGACCCAGCAACCGGAGGCTTCATCGACGAGGGTGAGACGGAGCTTCCCGGGAGCGACTGATCGAGGGGTCCGGACCCCTGCTCGGGTTTGGCCTAGCGCCCAGATCCTCCCAATTGCGCGCGCGGTCCCGATACAATCGAGCCTCCGCTTCACGGAGGACTCGATCATGGCCATCCATCCCCCCACCGCAAGCGAGATCCAGCGGATCGCCGAGGACCTTGGTATTGCGCTGGATCCTGACGATGTCGAATCCTACAGGAGCCTCGCCGCTCCCTTCGTGCTGAGCACCGCGCTACTCGACTCGATGCCCGACGATCTCCCGTCGGTTCGTTACCCCCGAACGCCAGGTCGGCATCCTTCGCCCGATGAGAATCCCTTGGGCGCTTGGTACGTGAAGACGCGGGTGGAGGGGTCGGGCCAGGGCAAGCTGAACGGCCGAAGCGTCGTCCTCAAGGACAACATCATGCTCGCCGGCGTGCCTATGATGAACGGCACGACACTGCTGGAAGGCTATATCCCTCCCGTCGACGCGACCATCGTCACCAGGATCCTGGATGCCGGTGGAACCATCGTCGGCAAGGCGGTGTGTGAAGCGTTCTGCCTCTCCGGCGGAAGTCACACCAGCGAAACCGGCCCGGTTCGAAACCCGATCGACCCGAGTCGCCACGCCGGCGGCTCGTCCTCGGGTAGCGCCGCACTCGTCGCCGCCGGTGAAGTGGATCTCGCCATCGGTGGGGATCAAGGGGGCTCGATCCGAATGCCGTCGTCCTTTTGCGGAATCGTTGGCATGAAGGGGACCCACGGGCTGGTTCCGTACACCGGCATTCTCTCGATGGAGGCCACGATCGATCACGTGGGTCCGATGACAGCCAATGTGGCTGACAATGCGCTGTTGTTGGAGGTGATCGCCGGGGCAGACGGGCTGGATGGCCGCCAGAACGCTCCGCGCGTCGACACCTACACCGATGCTCTCGGCGTTGGCGTCGAGGGACTTCGCATCGGTGTACTTCAGGAGGGCTTCGGACAGCCTGGCGCGGAGCCCGAGGTGGAGCGGAAGGTTCGCGCCTCTGCCGAGCGATTCGCCCAGCTGGGCGCCAAGGTCGGCGACGTCTCGATTCCCGAACACCGTCTCGCGGGCGCGCTCTTCGGGCCGATCTTCCAGGCTGCGATCGTGCAGATGTTCTACACGGACGGGATGGGTGTCGGTCGCGAAGACCTCTGCATCCCGAGCCTGGCCGAACACCTGCGAGGCTGGCGCCAGCGGGCCGACCAGCTGCCCGAAACCGTCAAGACCCTTCTCTTCGGCATGGAAATCACCCGGCGCCGCTACGGCTGGCGCTACTACGCCAAAGCGATCAACTGGGTACGCCGGGTTCGGGCCGCATTCGACGCGGCGTTCCAGGAAGTCGACCTGCTGCTGCTTCCGACCACTCCCATGAAGGCCCCGCCGCTCCCGCCGGCCGACGCCTCGCGTGAAGTAGTTTTTGCCAACGCCATGGCCCCCGTCGCCAACACCCTGGTCTTCGATCATACCCACCACCCCGCCCTCTCGATTCCATGCGGGCGAAGTGAGGGCCTGCCGGTTGGGTTGATGCTCGTGGGGCGCGCCTGGGAGGAAGCCACCCTGTACCGCGCCGCACACGCCTTCGAGCAGAGTGCAGATTGGAGGGGGCTGTAGCGCGGACGTTCAGTCGAGCTTCCCGAAGGCCGGTTCCCGCGCTTCCAGAACTTCCGTGACCAGCGCGAGATCCGCCGGGCGATCGACGTCCACGGCGGCCTCCGCAAAGGGAAGTCGCACGGCGCGAATGCTGCACCCGATGGCTTCGGATGCGCGCTCCAGGGCGGAATCGAGGCTGAGCCGACGCAGCGCGAACCAGAACAGCGCCATCGGGCCGAAGACCCGGACCAGGCGCCAGGGCTGCTTGCGGAATCGCTCGGCCTTCACCCAGAACTCTGCAGCCCGGTGCGCGCTCGGCGCCTGAAACGCAAACAGGTTCGCACCCGAGTAGCCTTTGCCTCGGAACCGTAGGTAGGTCCGCGAGGTCGAGGGGAAGGCGGCCGTGATCAGCGCTTCCTCCACCACGCCGACGACCACGTCAGCGGCGGTTTGCGCGGCGCTCGATGTGAAGTGATCGACCAGCTCTGGAGTCAGCAACGCGTGGTCCGCCGTGGCGATGAGCACCCGTTCGCCCTTCATTCCAGCCAGCGCATCCACCACGCTCCGGCTCGGAGAGGCGAGACTTTCGTGAATCAACAGCTCGCCGCCGGCAATCATGGCACTCAGCTCCGGCACGCCGTCGAGCACACTGGGTTCGTCGATACTGACGACGATGGCCCCCACGCTCTTCGCCCCGCGCAAACTGCGCACGACCCGCACCAGCATGGGAGTGCCCGCGACATCGAGCAGCGCTCGATGAGAGCTCCCATACGCTTCCGCGAGCGGGTCCTCGAAGCCGCGGCGTCCGGCGAGTACCAGCGCGCTGAACTCGTTCATGCCGACCGGCCAGCCTCGTTCAGAAGCCGAACATATGATCGAGGCTGAAGCTGCCCTTCGATCCGATCAGGCCGTGGAAGCCGAAGAGGCGGCAGGTCGCATCGCGAACGATCAGGTAGCCGGTCTCGCTCGCGCGGGCGCGCTCGTCTGCATCGAAGGTCTCCTCGTAGCGCCAGAGGAGCGAGCCGTTGCGGGGGATGTGCACGACTCGCTCCGCGATCTTGTCTCCCGCCGCTCCATAGAGAAGAAGACGCGTGTCGGACGCCTCGTGCCAGATCCCCGATGCGGGGTAGATGAGGTGGCAGAAGGTTTGGCGCCCCTCGAAGCCGAGCCCCAGGAACAAACGCGTGCTGAGGCCCGGCGGCACGCCACTGTAGGATTGCGGCTCGCTACCGAGCGTCACCGGCAGATTGTAGAGGTGTGCGCCAAAGCTCGTGTCGGCACCGTACCCGGTCTGGCGCCTCTCGTAGCGGAACAGCCCGTGAAGCCAGCCGTCGACATCGACGCCGTCGGAGAAGTCGTAGCTCAGCTCGAGGTGCCCATAGCCGGAATCGAGCGTGGCACATCCTTGTTCGAGCAAGGCGCTCACGTCCAGTGCAGTGGCGTGTCGGCGCGGAAGTGCACCCAGGCGCCGTTGAAAGGTCTCGGCTCCGGTCGCATCGTAGAGCGTGATCCGAACCGGGAGCTCGTGCTGGCCAGTCGCCATGGGTGTGGGCAATGCGATCGTATGCCAATCAGCGACCGGGAGAATGGGAGCCGGTAGGATGAAGCCCTTTCCCAGCATCGACCCGAGCTCGCGGATCTGCGGGTCGGGGCGAAGGTCCGTACGCTCGACGTTGGCGTGCGCGATTCGCCGCACACCGCTGTCCCCAACCACCTCATAGCGGGGGCGCACGAAGTGGCGGCCGGCGCTGATCTCGAGCTGTGCCGGCCATCTGCTCTTGGGGAGGAGCGCTGCGACATCGATCGCGCGGGTGCCGAAGGCCGGGATCTCCTCATCGAAGCGTGCGATGGAATCACTCCCCATTTCGCCGATGGCCACGACGCCGGCTCGGATCGGAGCGGGGTGGCTGTTCTGCACCCACAGCAGCACTCGCTCGTTTTCGCGGGGAGCGGGTAGGCCGGCGTAACGATCTGCGGGCCATGCGTTCGCGTCGTGGGTGCACGAGAGTGTCTGCCCCGAGTCGTCGTAGGTGTTGAGCGAGTACTTGACCACTTCGTGCCCGGCGGCGTGGAGGGCGTGGAGGAACAGTGATCCCGTAAACGCGTCGAGCTCGAATCGCCGCCGCACCTCTGCGCTGTCGATGACGACGCTGGACTGCGAATCTGGGAGTGGTTGGGTCCAATGGGCCAGCTCTTCTCCGTCTTCACCCATCAAGCACAACCACAGCTCGACTCCGCGCGCTCCGTATCGATGCCAGTAGTTGGCGGTCCGCAGCTGCGTGTGGTGCCCGTCCGCATCGCGAAAGAAGGCGAAGTTGGTGGCGAAGTTCAACGCGTCGAGGTAGCGGTTGGGGTGGCTCAACATTGTGTCGGGCAGACGCACGCTGTCGAGACCGACGATCGGCAGGGAGGCCGGTATCAGGTGGCGGATCGCTTCGAATCGCTCGCTCTCGAAGCTGGCGACGAAGAGCACGTCGGCCTGGGTGTCGCAGAGCTCGCTGACTGGCCGCGACCCACACCCGAGAATCGTGCGGCCGACTTCCTCCAGCCGCTGTACGTAGCTCTCTGAAACCTGCCACGAAGTGGGATCGTAGAGCTGCCCGAAGTCGCCGATCGTCTGGTCGGGGTCGTAGATGGCGATTCGACCGCGCTTGGCTAGATCATCTACCAGCAGCCTCGCGCTGGGTGTGACTCTGGGATGGCCCAACGCCTTGAACAGGCTCTTGCCGCCCGAATCGCTGCTGAAAGTAGAGATCTGGAGCGCCATCTCTCGCCTCTTGCGTGCGCAGGTTAATACCTCTCGTCGAGCTGTCCAGAGTTCGAGTCCGGGTCGCCAGGAGGTTCGAATTCAGCTCGGTCTGGCCAGGTCCGTGATCGACGGCACGGGGCGCGTCGAGCGCCCTCCGGAGTCCGGTCGTATCATGGTGCCACCCACCCGCGAGGTCGCGGCCACGGCCTACGAGGAGCCCGCCCGGCGATGCAGCGAATCCCGCGTTTTAGCGAGCGATCGCTCTACACCCTGTCCAGACGCGCCGGTCTGCTGCTGCGCCGCTTCGGCTTGAATCGATTCATACGGGGAAAGCGAGTCCGGCTCATCCGACTCAACGGGCAGCGCTACAAGCGCTTGACGCTGCCCGACTCCTACATCGCACAGGCCGTTGCCGCCAACCTCGACCGGTTTCGGGAGCATCGGATCTTTCCCCGCGTGATCACTGTGATGGATCAGGAGCTGGTATTGGAGTTCGTCGAAGGCACCCCGTTGCCCGAGCCGATCACACCCCCGATCGTCGACCAGCTGGTTCGGTTCTTCTCGATCCTCTACGACGAGGACCGCCGGGCCGTCAAGCTCGCCGAAACCGCGTTCGAACGAGAGCTGCGCGATGACCTCGATTTCCTGGCCAATGTCTCGGTGCTGAGCCATCCAGCGCGGGCGGACCTACACGCGGCCGTCGACCGAATCGCCCCGAACGAAGTCTGGATCGGCTACGACTTCATGGACGCGCTTCGAAAGAATTTCGTTCTCACCAACGACGGCCAGTTCGTGGCCATCGACGTGGAGGATCTCCTAGCGGATCAACTCATCGGCGGCGGAATGACCAAGGCGGTGGTCCGCATGGCCACGAACCAACGTGAACGACTCCTCGACGGCCTCGCTGCGCGTACGGGCCTCGATCTGAGGCCCGCCATGCCGTTCATCGAGTTGCACTTCCTGGCCAGCTGGACCAAACAGGTCTTCTTGAAGGGCACCGCGAAATTGATCTCTCCCGAACTCTTCGACCCATACCGTTGACCCCGGCGGCTTCACGACGCCGCGCGCGCCACCGCGGACCCGATCGCAACCGCTTTTCCATCGGAAATTCGGTAGACCCGGTCGGCAATACCCGTCAACGCGGGCTGATGAGAAATTGCAATCACCGTTGCCCGGCCACGCAGCTGCCGAACCGTTGACCAGATTTCAGCCTCGCTCTCCGAATCGAGGGCCGCAGTCGCCTCGTCCATGATCAATAGCTCCGCGCCGTAGACGAGCGCCCGCGCGATTGCGATCCGCTGTCGTTGCCCACCCGAGAGCAGGCTGCCGCGTTCGCCAACCGAAGACGCCAAACCGTCAGGGAGCTCGGAGACGAAACCCCAGGCGCCCACATCGCGAAGTGCACGTTCCACCTGCTCGGGCGTTATGCTGGAATCGCCGAGACTCACGTTCATCTCGACAGAATCGTGCAACATGAGAACCTCCTGGGGTACGTATCCGATCATGTGCCTCCAACGCTGCAGGTCCAGGGTCTCGAGAGGCACACCATCCACCAGGACTTCACCTTGATCGGGCCGTATCAGACCCGCCACGAGATCGGCGGCGGTCGTCTTGCCGGCTCCGGATTCTCCCACGAGCGCCGTGATCATTCCCTTCGGCATCGACAAGTCGAAATCCTCGAGCACCGTTGCGTCGCCCAAGCGAACCGTGATTCCGCGAAGCTCGATACCCTGATTCAGCGTCGGTTCAGCGTCACCCAATGATGGCTCGACCTCGGCGTAGGCCTGGTCGATCATGTCTCGCATCGACCAGAGAGCGCTCGCATCGATCGTCAACACTTGGTACTTGCGCTGCAGGTTGTTCGAAACTCCAATCGTCCGCGCGAAGAGAGCGATGAGCAGCAACACTTCCGCCATCGGTATCTCGAGCCAGACGAAGCCGACGAACAGCCCGGCGCAACCGCAGCTCACCGTGATTGGCTCCTGCAGCGCACGCAGGGCCTCCTTGCTGAAGACGCGACGCCGCAGCGCAAGATTCAGCCGGCGGGTGTCGTGCTCGAGCATCGGCTCGATCAGGGGTTCTCGGCCGGTGGCCTTCAGCAGTTTGACGGCCTGCAGGCTGTCGGTTACCTGGCTGAGGAGGGACTTCAAGAACTTCGTCTGTTTGCGCCCCGCCTTGCCCGACATGCGCACGAGCGCCGCCAGGGCTCCGAAGGTGAACACGCTAGTGGCCAGCGCCCCGGCGGTGACCACCCAGGAGATGGCGAGCGCAAGGCCCAGGTAGAGAATCGCTTCCACCACATAGCCACAGATCTGGGACAGATGGTGAAAAGCGAGCGAGGCGCGCTCCGCTTCGGTGGCGAGGGCATTGGCCGCGGAACCCGGGCGCAGCCTTGTGTAGTAGCTCCAGCGCGCTGCCATCAGCACGCGCAGCAGCTCGAGCCGAAGATCCGTCGCGACCGTCGCTACCATGAAGCCGACCCGGCTCTTCGCAATCAGGACGACGCCCGCCTTCAACCAGAAGATCGCTATCACGCCTGGCACTAGGGTTCCGAGCGACGCTTGCAGTCCAATACGATCGAGTGTGTCGGTCACCCAGATCGCGAGCCGGGAGGATTCAGCCTCGCTTCCGGGGGAGTCCATCAACAGGGTCAGGATGGGCAGGACCGCGGAGAGTCCGAGCCCCTCCATCGCGCCGGCAGCGACCAGACACAGTAGAACCAGGAGGCCCTGTGCGGGATATTTGTGGGCGAAGTAGCGGAACACTTTCACGATTGGTCTCGATAACCCATCAGGTCTCGAACCCGCTCGGCAACTGCCTCCCGACTCGTCGGAGGAACCCAGCTGGCGAATTCGAAGGGTTCTCCCATGGGTTTCGCGATGCCGCTGTTCATCAGACCCTCGTACAGTCGTGTGAGGTCTCGGGCTGGCCTGACGAATCCGAGATCGATCAGACGTGAGCAGAGGTATTCGAGTCCGCGTTGCGGCCGGAAGGTACCGCGGTTGCCCTTGGGCCACGCGTGGGCGCGAGCATAGACCCAGTCCCGGCCAACTCGCATCCAGCGAAACGATGCCCGTTCGGGGATCGAGTAGATATGGACGGGAACACCGCGAGAGGTCGCCTCGGCCAGCATGGATTCACTGTCTCCGGTGACGATGAATGCGTCGGCGATGGCCAGGAAGCCCAGGTAGGGATTCTCCTCTTCCACGGCGTCGGCCGACCAGCGGTGGACCTGGACCGCGCCCTTCACGGCGCTACAGAACGCCTCGGTCGCGGCGGCGCTGGTTCGTCGGCTCGTCGTCGCCAGAATCGAACCGCCGGTTTCCCTGGCGACGCGCATGACGTCCTCGCCCAGCCTCCTCGCCACCTTTGCATCGAGCCGATACTGGCCCGACCAACCCCCCACCAGCACAGCGATGCGGGGTCGCTTCGCATCGACCAGCTCCTCTTCCCAGTGTGCGCCGGCTTCGTTCAGTCGATCCTGGGTCACGTTGTGCAGGGGCACGCCCAGCGAGAGGCGTCGAGGATGCGGATCGAGCCGGCAGTAGGTCGGCGCGACCGCCAGATCGAAGCGGGCCGCCACGTCCCCTCCCTTGCGCCCAAGGTGGACCAGTCGGGTGCGGCCAAAGTTGCGAAGTTGGATCCACTGGGCCACGGGGGCCGATCTGCGTCCGGCCGCGATGACGAGGTGGGGCCAAGGTGGCGTCAGCGGCGAGCTGCGAGCGCGGTGGATACCCAGAAGTGATGCGCCGAGAAGGCGGTTGTGCAGGCGAGATCCCTGGGAGAACTCCAGCCTCTTGACGCTGTAGGGCCAGCCCAGAGCTTCGGCGAGGCCTCTGGACTGGGACGTGTTGCCAGGGCGGTCGTCCTCGAGAACCCAGACTCTCGGAGGACCGGTCCCGAGGTGTCGGCCGCCTTCGCGCAGCCGGAACCCTCCGCCGTCCGTTTGGAAGATCAGCTGCCAGTGCACTGCTGGGCGCTGCCGCGCCGCGCATTCGAACTGTTCGAACCACCAGTCTTGGGTGCGGCGCAGCAATGCCGGGGCGCGTTGCAGTCCGAAGCCGAGGTCCGGGTCGGGTCGAATTCCCGCGTGGACCAGGGAGTCGGCGCTCGCGAAAAGACGTTGGAGAATCCACGGCAGATCCTCGACGGGCATCCTCTCGAGCATCCCGCAGCAAACCACCGCAGCAGCACGCCCCGCGTCTGCCGCCGGTGACACGGCGATGTCGAATACATCGATCCGGCTGGCGCCCCAGCGCTGCTCCAGCTTGGGGTCGTTTCCGCTGGGGGCCTCGACATAGCGCCTCCAGGGCCGGCCCCCGCCACAGGTGTGAATCGCCACGCTCCGCCCCGCCGTAGCCCGAAGGGATTCCCGCAGCGCGACGTCGTGTGCCACCAGGGGTGGAGGGAGAGCCCCGTGCTTGGCGGCGGAGTCGTCCAGGTCGAGCAACTCCGCGAGCCCGGTCGCGCGATCATCCTCTCCCGAGGGGGTCACTTCGGCCAGTCGCCGACGGAAGCGGATGCTCGGGCTCGCCCGGTCGAAGGCCTGGTAGTTGGCCTGCTCCGCTTCCCGCTCCAGCTCGAGCCAGACCTCGGCGTGAGGGTGGGCCTGATACACGAAACGCTCGGGAAACGGACGCCAGGGCTGCAGATGCAAAGCGGTGAAGTGGAGCAGCTTCGATCGTTCTTCCTCGAATTCGAGATCGCGAGCGTTCCATTCCGGGGCGAGGCGTCCCCACAGCTCGGGCTGCTCCACACTTCGAGCCAGGAGCGTACTCTTGCTCTCTCGCCGAGCGGCGGCGACGCTCCACACATCCGACATGCGCTCGCACTCGATCAGCATCACGGAGGGATCGCCCGGGGCCACCGAAAGGAAGCCGTGGGACTGCAGATCCGTATCGAAGAGCAGGGATGGGTCGGCGAGGTAGACCTGGTCGACGTCGTTGTAGATGGCGCGACCGCGCTTCCCGGCGAGCTCGGGGATCGCGTAGCGATAGTTGGTAAACCCCGTCGTCCAGCCGGAGCGCTCGAAGCCAGGCAGCTCTCGCATCAGGTGGATCCCGTAGCTGCGCGTGGGGTCGCGGTGGCGCTGGATGGACCAGAGCAGAACCCGCTCCGCCCGCTGCTGAGCGGGCTCGGTTCCGATGAAGATCCGGACCGGGGGTTTCGATGAAGGCGCCCACCCCTTCACGGGCGGCAGAGAGATGGTGTCGATGCCGGCGCGGAGGTCATCAACGGTTTCGGCCATGGATCCGGCAAGTCTACTCGCCGGCCGATCGAGCGGCTGGCACGGCGGCCCCCCCCGTGGGGAATCCCGCGGGGAAGACTGGGGTAGTCATCAATCTCCGATGTCGCTATCAACCCCGGCGATGGGTGGGGGGAATTCGATGAAAATCGGTGAGATCAGCGTCGGAGCCGGCTCGCCTCTGCTCCTCATGTCGGGACTCAACGTGCTCGAGACGTTCGATGCCGCCCTTGAAGCCGCCGAGGGGGTTCAGGGGGTTGCGGAGCGTCACGGCCTTCCCGTGGTCTTCAAGGCCTCGTTCGACAAAGCCAATCGCTCGAGCCGCCACTCCTTCCGCGGCCCCGGAATCGACGAAGGGCTTCGGATGCTGGCCCGGGTCAAGGCCGAGACGGGACTTCCCATCACTACGGACGTTCACGAGCCGGGACAGGCCAAGATGGTTGCCGAGGTGGCCGACTGCCTGCAGATCCCCGCTTTCCTCTGCCGGCAGACCGAGTTGATCGCAGCCTGTGCGGCCACCGGTCGCCCACTGAACATCAAGCGGGGGCAATCCATTGCTCCTGCTGATCTGGCCCTGGCGGTCGAGAAGGCCAGGACCTTCGGCGACGGGGGCGTGATGGTGACCGAGCGCGGTAGCGCTTTCGGTTACAACGATCTCGTCGTCGACATGCGTGGGCTGATGATCATGTCCGAGTTCGCGCCCGTCTGCTTCGACGCAACCCATTCGGTGCAGTATCCGGGCGGTGGTATTGATTCGAGCAGCGGCGATAGTCGCTTCGTCGCACCGCTCGCTCGGGCCGCAGCAGCCGTGGGAATCGACGCGCTCTTCGTGGAAATCCACTCCGATCCGAGTCGAGCGCGCTGCGACGCCGATTGTCAGATCCGCGTCGAGGATCTCGATCGGCTGGTTGGCGAGGTCTGTGCGATCCGGGCTTCGATCTCGCCGCACCGTTCGTAGGCCGCGTCGGAGATCCGTGGACGGCCTGGGTTTCAGCGGGTGGAGTCCTGCGGCTGGGTGCGCTGTGGGTAGTGGCCTCGGGCGCTGGCGAGATCTTCCGGTGAGTCGATCTCGGTCCACCAACAGCCTTCGATCGAGACCGTTTGCACCGCCATCTTCTGTGCCAGCTCGTTGACGACGGATAGATACCATCTGCGCAGCGATTCAGGCTGGCGCATTGCCCGGTCCAGCGCATCCCGGTACGCCCCAACGCCCGCGCCGCGAAACACGAGGATTCCGATCGACTCAGCGTCTACCGTGTGCATGGGGAGGGTTTTGCCAATCGCCTGCAGACGCCCGTCCGTGTCGAGGGTGACCTTCATGTCGTCGGCGTCGTACTCGTTCTTGTGGTCGATCGTGACGCTGATGGGCGCCTGGGGGGCAGCCATGACGTGAGTCAGGAGCTGGTCTTCGAAGAGAGTGTCTCCGTTGAGGAGGATGAAGTCGTCGAGCATTGCGGACCGTGCCATCCAGCATGTCGCGAGGTTGTCGGTGACCGAGTAGAACGGGTTGAAGAGGGTTTGAACCCGCATGCCGTCGAAGCGGGAGCCCGCGACGAGGCGTTCCACCCGGTCGGCTCCGAAGCCGACCAACACGGTCGCGTGCTCGACTCCACAACGAGCCAGGGCGCTCAGCTGGAGGTCGAGAATCGTCCGGCTTCCATCGATCTCCAAGAGGCACTTCGGGCTCGTCGCGGTGAGCGGAAGCAGGCGCTTACCCTGTCCGGCACTGAGTACGATCGCTCTCATGGAATCCTTCGGCCCTCGGACGCAGGCCGTTGCCTCCGGTCGCCGAGGCGACCTAGGATTTCTTCGATGGGGGGAATCGAGACTGTAGTCCAGCTCGTCTCGTCGGAACAGGCGCAGTCGAAGCGCAGTCGCGAGGCTGGAGCATGGAACTAGCTCCCCCTATTCATCGCCGCCCCGGCCTGACGCTCTACCGTTACGTGGCCTGGGAGGCGGTGAGGCCGACCTTGTTCGCTCTACTGGGGCTGACAACGGTTGTGCTTACCCAGGATCTGCTGGGCTTTTCCGATCTCGTCGTGAACCGCGGACTGAACGCCGGCATCGTTGGCGTGATCGCCTTCTACAAGGCGGTCCCGATCGCGGCACTGATGTTTCCCTTCGCGGTCTTGCTGGGCTGTCTCGTGGGGCTCGGTCGCATGGGGGCCGACCGCGAGATACTCGCGCTGGAGGCTTCCGGTGTTACGGCGGCCCGCCTCGTATGGCCGTTCGTCGCTTTCGCCGGGGCCATGACTCTCGTGGCGGTAATGCTTTCGCTAGTGGCTTCGCCGTGGACCAACCGGTCGCTCGACGACGCCTTCGAGCGCATCTCGCGTGAGCGACCCTGGGCGCAGGTGCGTCAGGGAACCGTGAGTCGATTCGGCGATTGGCAGCTCGAGGCCCGGGAAGTGAACGCCCGCGGCGACCGATTGAAGGGGATCCTGCTCTGGATGCCCGACGTCGGTCAGACGGTCTTTGCGAAGAGCGGTCGGATCGAGACGGGGGATGACGGCGTCATCGAGATCTCGCTCACGGCGGGTCGCATCGTGCTCTCGCCGCGCGGAGGCGCCCGGACACTTCGATTCAACGAGCTCTCGACGCGCCTGCCCGAGAACGACCAGCTGCTGCGCAAGGCCGATGACCTATTCGGCGCACTGAGCCTGCGCGAACTCGGCGAGCGCGCGCGTTCCTTCGTGCCAAGTTCCGAGGATCGACTCTCCCGCGCCGAGATCGAAATCCATCGGCGGTTTGCGATGCCCGTGGCGACATTGGTATTCGGTGTCCTCGCGGTGCCACTCTTCCTGGTTCGGACCAACTTCTCGAGATCCGGAGGAGGTGTACTCGGGCTGCTGTGCACCATCTCGTATTACGCGCTCGTGCAGCTGGGTGAGGGAATGGCGCAGAGTGGACGCATCGGCGTCCCGGTCGCCGCATGGCTGCCCAACGCGATCCTGGCCCTACTGGCTGCAGCGCTGATCGTGCGCGCTCGTCGCGAGGGTGTTCTCGGACACGCCTTCGATCGCCCGCAGCAGCGCGCTCTCTTTTCCTCCACCGAGAAGCCCCGGAATCGGCGCCCGCGCCGTTACCCCCTCCAACGCTACATCGCAGGCCGCTTCGTGCGTCTCGCGGCGCTCTCCTTCGCGATCCTGCTGGTCGGCTATTTGCTCATCGACGTCATGGAGAGGCTCGAGTGGTTCAGCCGCTATCAAGCCACCGGAACCGAGATCTTGCGATTTTACAGCGCTCGTATCGTGCTTCTGTCGTCTCGGATCGTGCCGATGGCACTGCTGGTCGCGACCGCGTTGACGGTAAGTCTGCTGGGTGTAGAGGGCGAGCTGATTGGAATGCGTTCCTGCGGGATTCCGGTTCCGAAGGCGCTTGTGCCCGTCCTCTTCATGGCGTCGATGGTGGTTCCCGCTGACGCTCTTCTCAACAACGTGGTAGTCCCGAGGGCCAATGCCCTGGCCGACGAGCTCAAGCGAACGGAGATCAAGAACACGGTCTATCGACAGCGGGAGGAACGACGCAAGGCAGCAGTCTGGTACCGCTTCGGGAACCGGGTGCTCGAGGCGTCGCGCTTCGACCCCGACCGCGGCGTTGCGAGCGATCTGTCGATCTACGAGCTGGGAGAGGACCGGCTGCCCGCTGGTAGAATCGACGCCTCCCAGGCGAGGCACGTCGGAAACGGCTGGTGGCTGCTCAGCGATCCCGTTCGGATCGAGGTCTCCGATGACCGGGTTCAGGAGGTCCCGGCGCCTCGCTTCGCGAATCTCGGCGAAGCGCTTCCCGCCGAGGTTGATACGATGCATCTCAGCGTCCCAGAGATCGCGGCTCTGATCGTCGAGGCCGAAGAGGACAACGTCAATGTGACACCACTTCGCGTCGATTACCACGCCAAGCTGGCCCAACCCCTGGCCTGCATCGTTCTCCCGGCCGTCGTTTTGTTCTTCGCCGTCGGCGGCCCTCCGTTTCCAGGGCCGGCACAGACCTTGTTGGTGAGCGCGATCGTCGGGATCAGCTACATCCTGGCTTCCGGAGTGTCTCGATCGTTGGGCTATGGGGGCGCCGTCCCCGCGCTCATCGGGGGCTGGGGGCCCGTCCTCCTCTTTGTCTCCCTCGCAGGATTCTTCGGCATGCGCCTCTGGCGACGGCTCTAGAGTCCATCACGGATGAATTCTCCGGATCGCAGGAGTTCCCTCGCCCAGCTTTGCGTCGAGCCCCAACGGGTGCGAATCTGGCTGGGTTGGCGTTCGGGAGAGTGATGCGTCGAGACATTTTCAGCCAGGAGCAAGAGCTGTTCCGCTCCGAGTTCCGCCGTTTTGTCGAGGCTGAGATCGGGCCCAAGGTCGAGGACTGGAACGCCAACGGTTGCACCGACCGAGAAACCTGGCGCCGGGTCGGAGAATGCGGATATCTGGGCGCCAACGCTCCCGAGGAATACGGTGGCTCTGGCGCCGATTTTCTCTACGACGCAATCATCATGGAAGAGCTCGCTCGGGTCCGCGCGCACGCGTTGATGGTCTCTCTTCACTCCGACATCTGCATGCCCTACCTGAAGATTTTCGCCAACGACGAACAGAAGTCCCGATACCTACCCGGTTGCATCTCCGGTGAGATCATTCTTGCAATCGCAATGACAGAGCCGGGTGCCGGATCAGACCTGGCGAACGTCCAGACCCGAGCCATCCGAGACGGCGACCACTACGTGGTGAACGGGTCGAAGACTTTCATCTCGAACGGGCAGCTGGCCGATCTTCTCATCGTCGTCGCCAAGACCGATCCTGACTGTGATCCGCCCCACCGCGGCATGAGCCTCTTGCTCGTGGACGCGGACACGCCGGGCTTCGTGCGCGGTCAAAACCTGGACAAGCTCGGACTCAAGGGTCAGGACACCAGCGAGCTCTCCTTTCACGATTGTCGGGTTCCGGTCGGCAATCTCCTGGGTGCTGAGGGGCAGGGCTTCAAAATGCTCATGGCACAGCTGCAACAGGAGCGTTTGTGCATTGCGGTTGCTTCTGTCGCGTCGTGCCGAAAGTCGCTGGAGGACACCCTCGCGTATGTGAAGGAACGCAAGGCTTTCGGAAAGCCCATCGGTGCGTTTCAGAATACCCAGTTCAAGTTGGCCGAGCTCGCCACGGAGGTCGAGATCGGGCAGGCCTTCGTCGACAAGCTGCTCGTGGCGCACGTTCGGGGAGAGGACATCGTCTCCGAGGTCAGCATGGCCAAGTACTGGTGCACGGATCTTCAAAAGCGGCTGACTGGGGAGTGCCTTCAACTCCACGGTGGCTACGGATTCATGAGCGAGTTTCCGATCTCGGTCGACTATGCGGATGCTGCCGTCCAATCGATCTACGCCGGATCCAACGAGATCATGAAGGTCATCATCGCCCGTCGACTGGGTTTGTAGGCGGAGCACGCTACGGCGCGGGGGGCTCGGAAGACGCCGCCTTCCCCATGGCGAGAACGAAGCCCTTGCGAATCGGGCGGCCAGCATGCGGCCGCAACGAATCCGCGCTTCGGCCCTCGATCGGGTGCGATTGCCGAGCCAGGATGCCCCGAAAATCCAGGCCGGAGGCCTCCAAAATGAGTGTTCGCCATTCCAGCGGCCGTCGATTACCATGGTCTTGGCGACTCGGCGCCCGCCCGGAGATTGTCATTCCGGAGGGTCTTCGCCACCGCGAAGCAGCGGTCGGGGCAACGGCTCTCCGAGTCTTGGGCGCTCGCTGGGCGCAGTTCGATCCGGGCGTTGCGGGAGCGCTGGCTCGACGTCGCGGTGGATTGGCGCGTCGCGCCACCGTGGTGAGTCGCATGCCGTCGACCGGTCGGGGCGAGCCGTGTGGCTCGCTGTCGCTCGTGCGAGAGACAGCGGGGCTCAAGCGGCGCCCGTCGGCTGGCTCGTGAAGGAGCAATCAGCGGTTCGTTTCTCGATGTTCCGCGCTCGGTGTCGCCGCAATCGCGAAGCGAGAAGAATGGCACTACAGGGGAAGTGGATTGGAAGAAAAAGGCCAAGCGGAGGCCTCTGAACCCCGTCGTCGGCGCCCGCGGCGCCGGAGGCGGGGAGGGCGATCTCGCAACTCGCGGGATTCGGCCCCGACGACTCCGATCCAGGCGGCCGCCCGTCAGATCGGGATCCGTCAGCTCCGCCCCGAACAGGAGCGGGTGATCGACGACGCGCTCGCGGGTCGAGACGTCCTGATGGTCCTCCCCACAGGGTTCGGCAAGTCTGCCTGCTACCAAATACCGTCGCTCATCTTGGAGAAACCCGTCGTCGTGGTCTCTCCCCTGCGCGCCCTACTCCGAGATCAAGAGAAGAAGTTCGTCGAGCGCGATCTCCCGGTGGTGCGTCTCGACGGTGACATGCGCGGACGAAATCGAGCCAAGGCGTTTGAGCGCATCGATGCGGGCGGTCCGTTGCTCGTGATGACCACGCCGGAGACCCTCGCCACGCGAGATACTGCCGAGGCCCTGCAGAAGAGCGGGGTGTCGCTGGTGGCGATCGACGAAGCTCATTGCCTCTCGGAGTGGGGGCACGATTTTCGCCCGGCCTATCTGCGTTTGGGCTCGCGTCTGCAGGCGCTCGGGTCGCCGCCAATCCTGGCGCTTACCGCTACGGCGACGCCTCGGGTTCGTTCGGGAATCGTCAACTCCTTGCGTATGCGCGAGCCGGAGGTGGTCGCGAGCTCACCGCATCGATCGAATCTGGCGTTCGAGGTGCTGCCTTGCGAGGGAGGCGTGCGGGCGCGGGTCTTGTTGCGTCTGGCCCGAAGGCTGAGGCGTCCAGGAATCGTCTATTGCTCGACGCGTCGTGAAGTCGATCTGGTTTACACGCTCCTGCGTCGTTTCGGCATCCCTTCTCATCGCTATCACGGCGGTATGACCGCGACCGAGCGCAACGCCGAGCAGGAACGCTTCATGGGAGGCCGACATCGAACGGTGATGGTCGCAACCAACGCCTTCGGTCTCGGTATCGACAAGCCCGACATCCGTTACATCCTCCATTATCAGATGCCGGCCAGTCTCGAGCAGTACGTTCAAGAGGCGGGCCGGGGGGGGCGTGACGGCGCCAAGGCGAATTGCATCCTTCTTCCCGATCCGGCGGATCGAGCGATTCATGAGGCTCTGCTCGCTCGAAGCCGCCTCCGCCCCGAGCAGCTGTACCGAATGGGTAAGGCGCTGGCGGCATGGTCGGATGAAGACAAGAGCCCCTCGCTCGAAGCGCTCGCTCTGTCCGCGGAGGTGGGACCGCGGGTGGCGGCGGCCCTGGTTGCCAAGATCGAGGAAGCGGGGCTCGTCTACTGGGAGGGCTCCGAGGTTCGCTTTACCGACCCCGCGAGCGATATCGAGGAGGGGGCCCGCAACCTCGCCGGGCAGTTCGAGACCCTGCGCACCCAGGATGGCCGCCGCCTGGACGCTCTCGGCAGCTATGCGGCATCGAACGAGTGCCGAGCCGCGTTCCTCTGTGAGTATTTTGGGGAAGAAGTAGAGGGCGCGTGCGGTCTCTGCGACATCTGTCGCGGCAGCCCCAGCCGGCCGGAAAGTTTCTTCGCGCCCATCAATCCTCCGAGCAAGCCAAAGCGGCGAGGCCGCAAGCCGCGCGGCGGGCGTAAGGCCAGCGGGAGCAAGACCAAGAGCAAGACCGCGAGCAAGACCAAGAGCAAGCGCAAGCCGCGCAGACGCCGCCGCAGCGGGCCCCCTAAGCCCGGCTAGCGGCAGCCGGGCAGTTCTTCAGGCGTCCGGCCTCTCACTTCGAACCCAGATCTCGTAGGCCTCGTCGTGGTGTTCGAGTCGAAATCCCACGCCGGCGAGCACCGCGCGGGCAGTGGGTGCGACGGCAGAATTTCGCAGGCAGACACCAGCCACATTGAAGTTGGCGAGACCGTGGCCGAAGGCTCGACGGGGGGCGGGCCACGGGTTCTCGCCCGCTACGAACAGTGTCATGTTCTTGCGTTGCTTTACGTTCTCGGCTCCGAGTGGAGCGATCTGCCGATCGAGATACATCCGGCGGGCCTGAAGTGGGTGCGCGCGATCGTGAAAGGTCGGGATCCACACGCTGATCGCCGGAGGCGCGAGTACGATCGACCCGGGTGGAACGCTATCGCTCAGTAGCGCCGCCCACCGGTAGCTCGTTGGCGGCGCTTTCACGCCAGGGACCCCTGCCCAGATTCCCACTCCGGCCATACCGGGGTTGTGCGAGCCGAGGGTGCTGTGCGCCGGGATCGAGATCGCGTAGGTCGCGACGAGCGCCAGCGAAACTCCGCCGCCTGCCCACTTCAACCAGCGATCGCCCGAAAGCTGAAGGGGCGAGACCAGCAGCAGGGTGATCAGGATGGGTGCTGGAAGGCACCAGAGCGCTCTCCAATAGGCCGGCCCCGTCAGGTTCCCAGAGATCCATTGGTCCCAATAGGGATTGAGCGGAACCAACAAGATCGCGAGGGGAAAGACGATCGCGAAGCGGCGGGTCAGGTCCTGGTTGCAACAGGCCCACGTCACAAGCATTGCCGCGATGCCTACGATGAGCAGCCACGAGTCTCCGAATACCTGGCCGAGGGCAGTCGAGAAGCGCCCACCGAAGGCAACCTCGGCAATCTCCGCCTCCAGTAGCGGTTGCAGCTCTCCCTTCAACAGCCAACCGATCATCAGCACGTAGAGTGACGACAGCGCCCCCCAGGTGAAGGTTACGAGACCTCGGCGTGACGGATTCAGCGCGCAGACGAGCGCCATCCATGCCCCAGCGGGTGCCACCCAGACCGCCGCAGCACTACAGCCCAGAGCGCCGATCTGAGCGGCGCAGAGCAGCAACCAGCGTCGCCCAGTGGGTTGTCGCGCGAAGCCGATCGCGTAGGCATAGACGAGCGGCATGAAGAAGTAGAGAAAGACGGCTTTGCCTTGCCAGATGCGTACGAACGAAAAGTTTCCGTAGGATCGGTGGGTTTCGCCGGTGGCCAGCAGTACCACTGTCAGGACCGCCGTTGCCTCGAGCCAACGGCGGGGAGTCAGCAGGCGAAAGAGCCTCGCGTGGGCGAGTGGAAGCAACAGCGCGACGAGGCCCGCCGAAATCAGATGGAAACAATAGATGGCCGGAATTCCGGTCACGTAAGACAGAGCGCCGTTCCACAGCTCATAGCTGTGGACACGGTGCGCCGGCATATGCAGAGGTAGACCAACGACCCCCAGCATCGTGTCCTCGCCGAGCAAGGGCTTGCCGGGTTCATCGGCCACTGCGACGGCCACGTTTATGTAGAACGCGTCGTCGATGTCGGGCCTGTGAATCACGAGCGCGATGCACGCGCAGGCGATGGCGATTCCCCAGAGTGCCAGCTCGAGCGCGCGACTCCGTTTCGGGAGCTCGGATGTCGCGGATTGCGTGAGGTACGCGGTCGCGCCCGCCGCGCCCAGCAAAGCGACGCCAGCCCCCCAGAGAATTCCCGGGTGTGCGTCGGAATCGATCGAGAGGGCGACGCCGAGTCCGGTCACGAAGCCCACAATGCGCACGATGACGAACCAGCGATCATGCAGCTTCTGGCCCGTCGAATCGGAGAGCCCGGCGCTCGAAGCCGGGCGGCTTCTACGGATCCACGCAAACCCGACCAACACGAGCGCCGCCGAGTACAACCCGATCAGCTGATGGAGGTCGCCGCCCGAGGCCACCAGAGCGTGACAGCAGAGAGTCCAGACAGCGAACGCGAGGGCCACGCCATCGCAAAGTCGCTGGCTCGGGGTAGCGTTCAAGGCGCAACTCCAAGTCGTGTGCAATCGACGATAGCAGCAGCAATCTGAACGACCTGTGGCTGTGTGCGGCTTCCCGCCCCCAGCGTTAGACTGCAATCCTCGACGCGACCAGCTGGGTCGAAGATGACGAAGAGCGGACACGCGCCGCACACCCACCCGACATCAGACTTCACCTGGCTCGCTCCGCCTGGGACGCGCGAGGATGAATTCCCGAACGTTCGGGGGAGACTCGCAGGGCTGGTGTCGAAGCCCCTCTCGGATCCGATTTATTCCGCCAAGCATCGTTCCATCTACCTCGCCGAAGACGAGATTCTGGGCCGGGTGGCGATCAAGGAAGTGCGGCATGAGAATGCGATGCGGCGATTCTGGTTTCGCACCGTTCGATCCCGCCACGCGCTGCGCGAGTTTCGGGTCGGATCCGGCTTTGCGGCTCGCGGCGGTCGAGCCCCCGAGTTTTTCGGGGCCGCACTCGATTGCGACCTCCTGGCCCTGCGACGCGTCATTGTCTTCATCCGCTGGCTAGACGGTGTGGAGACGCTAACGGATTATCTGCGAAGACACTCCGAGGAGCCCCCAGATGAGATGTTCGATCGCATCGGTGAGTCGCTCGTGGCCGCCGCGCGGCTTGGGCTGATCCACGGTCGCCACAGCTCGGACAACATTCTCGTCGAATCCAGTGGTGAGGAGCCCGTCTTCTACACGATCGACTTCGCCTATTCCCGCCTGAACTCCGGATTCGACGAGGCGGGTTTCGTTCGCGATGTCGCGCGAATCGCCCATTGGTTGTGGCATGAGAAGGTGTGTTCGGATGCCGCTCTGGAGCGATTCTTCGAGCGCGTCGCGCAGTCGGCCTGGCCCGAGCAGCGGACCACACGGAGTCGTTCGAAGCAGATGCTGGTCGAGCTCGAACGCTGGAAGCGGCTTCTGGCGAAAGGGCCCGCGGGTCAGGAGCGACGTGAGCGGACTACGTAATTTCCGCGGGCCTCGTCGTATTCGAGCTCGATGCCCCCCGCCTTCTCCGCCGACTCGAGCACTTCCGCGAATGATCGATAGCCAAAATACTCTTCGTTGAAGCTCGGAAAGACCCTTCGGATGGTCTGCTTTACCATCGAACCCCAGACCGTGTCGTATTCTCGTTCGAGCGACCGGACGATTTCCACGATCTTCTCGCCCGCCTCCTCTCGCCGCTTCGCGGCGGGTGTGGACTTTCCCGCGGTCTTCTTGGGCTTGGAAGCCTTCTCTCGTTCGCGGATCAGATCGTCGTAGTAGACGAACTCGTCGCTGCTTCCGATCAGCAGGTCCGACGTAGAACTCTTCACCCCACAACCGAGGACTCGCCGGTCGTTCTCTTTGAGCTTGGCGGCCAGCGGGGAGAAGTCGCTGTCTCCGGAGATCAGCGCGAAGGTATCGATGTGCGGCTTCTGGTAACAGAGATCCAGCGCGTCGACGACCATGTGGATATCGGCGCTGTTCTTTCCGCTGGCCTTGGTCTGCGGAATGTCGACCAACTCCACTCCATGGCTGTGCAGCTCCTGAAGCGCCGTTCGATAGTTGCTCCAGTCGCAATACGCGCGCTTGTAGACGATGCGGCCCTTCTCGAGCAGGCGGCGGAGCACCAGGTCGATCTTGAAGTTCCCTTTGCGCATCTGGCGGACGCCGATGGCGAGGTTCTCGTAGTCGATGAAAACGGCGATCAGCCGCTCGTCGGCCATTGCGTCAATCTTCCGCGGATTCCGAGTCCGGCTCGTCTGGCTCATCGACCGGGAAGCCGTAGCCCGCGAGGTCGTCACTCGTGGCGACTCCTTCGTGCCCGGGTGCTTCCTTCCGCAGCTCGCGCTTTTCGCGCTTCATGGCCTGTTTTTCGGTTTTCTTCACTTCGCGCTGTCGTTTCAGTACAGCCGTTCGGCTTCGCTTTCTCGCCATAGGAACTTCCCGCTTTGTCCGCTTGGGGGGAGCGGCGCTGTTGGTGGCGCCCCCCTTAGTGGGAAGAAGCGCCCGCAGAAGGAGGAAGCGCCCGCAGCTGGAATCGCCCCGAAACAGAGCGCGGCCCGCGGAATCGCCTCATCCGCACCCGTGGGTGCCTCCAGGAGGCCCCCCGGTTCGGCCGTATCGTACACGGCCTTGCACGCTGGGGCACCCGCGTTCCAGAGCCAACGCGCTCCTGCGTGGTGGGCCGATTCATACGTCTGTCGGGTCTCTCAACAAGCGGGCTGGTGTCGGCTCGCCGGCCTTTCGGGCATGTCGGACGTCGGCCACGAGCTCCATCGTTCGCTTGAGGAAGAACACACCGATCAGGACGTTGAGTACCAGGAAGACCGAATTGACCGCAAACGCATAGGCGATCAGCGCATCGCGCGAGCCGAATTCTGCGAACAGCCCCGCCCAAGCAAGCTCGCGGGTTCCGAAGTTGCCGAGGCTGGGGATGACCATGGCCATGTAGAGAAGCGGGATCCTCGCTGCGAGCGCAGTCCACGGGATGTCGACGCCGAACGCCCGCGAGGCGAGACCCTGAATCACGACGTCGAAGACCGTCAAACCGACGAAGCCGTAGAAGAAGGGCCGGATTTCGGAGAGCGGGAAGCGCTCCAACCAGTCTCGAACGCGGCGTGCACCCGGGATTCGGGTCGAGCGTGTCGCCGAGGCGCGAACGCCGAGTGCCAGCATCAATACGATGGTCCAGGTGATCCCAGCAGTGATGATCACATCCCGATTTCCTTCGAATCCTCCGGAGAGAAACGGCAGGGCGAGGGTCATTTGCAGCGTCAGCACCAGGAAGTGACAGATCCCTGGGACCAGCGCGGCGGCTAGCACCGCCTCGAGGCGACCCCCGGTGAGGCGTCCCAACCCGAGGAAGAAGGCCGCATCGGACAGGGGGTTGCTGACGGCCCGCAGCAGCTCGGACCCACCCCGAATCGCGACGATGGAGCGCACCGGCACGTGGGCGACGAAGCGACGCAGAGCGGCCGCTTGGAGTAGCGCCCAGACGATGAAGAAGGCGATCCGATCGGCGGTGGCGAAGGCCAGGAACAAGGGGAGGTCGGCCTCTGCGGTGGCGGCGCTCAGCCGGTCCCAATCGGTCGCGTAGTTGAAGACGAAGACGAGCAAGCCTGCGGACACGACCCAGGGAACAACGTGCTTCCAGCGCTTCCGACCGGTGTTGGTCATCCGTCCTCTGCTCGCGGCTGGATGGAGGGGGCTCTAGCTGAGGTACCTGGTGGGACTTTACAGGCTATCGAAGCGTTGCGAGACCACCACCTCGAGCGTCGCTGTTTACCGAAGAGAAGTTCTATGTAATAGTTCGATAGGGTAAGGGCGAATCAGCAGCGTCTCTCAAGCGCAGTTTCGAAGGGCAATCAATCGAGTTCTTCGATAGTCTGATAGACCACATCCTGATAACATCCTGATACCTGACAGGTAGGTCCGTTGCTGGACCCCACCCCGCATTGGGACTTATCCGAAAGGACGATCATGGCTGCCTCGCGACGGACATCCAGCAAGAAATCTGCCGAGGAATTCTGGTCCAAAGTGCTTGCGGCGCCCAAGGTCAAGCGCATTCTCGAGAGGCGCGGGTTCAGCCCCGAAGCTTTTCAGCGGGACTATGAAGCAGATACCTCGCGCGGACCCCGAACGCCCAAACGCCCCAGTCGAGTCCAGATCGACGCGGTCGAGGCCTTCCAGCAGAGTGGAGACTTCGATGCATTGAAGCGGACCCTCGGAACGGGTAGCTCGGCGGTGGCGAACTCCGCCCTGAGGCGGGTCGTCCAGTTCAAGGCGCTCGGCGGCGTGAAATCGGTTCGCCGTCGCGCCAGCCCTCGCGAATCCTCCTAGTCATCGCGCCCGGGATGTTCGTCCTGGAGCTAGCGGGTGCCTCCAAACGCTACGACCAACGCTGGGCTCTGCGCGGAGTCGACCTCGCCTTGGAGCCCGGCTCGGCGCTCGGCTTGCTGGGGCCCAACGGGGCGGGCAAGACGACTGCACTACGCCTGCTCCTGGGCTTCAGCCAACCCAGCGAAGGGTCGGTTCGACTCCAGGGGTTGGCGCCAGCTGATCCGGCTTCCCGAATTGGCGTCGCCTACCTGCCGGAACGCCTGACCCTACCGAGCCGGATGACGGTTCGTTCGTTTCTGGAGCACCACGCCGCCCTGGCTGGCTTGCGGGGATCCGAACGCGACGAAGACGTGGCGGCCGTGTTGGAGACGACCCAGCTCTCCGGCCGCGCCGCGGATCGGATCGGAGCGCTGTCGAAGGGGTTGACCCAGCGGGTGGGCTTCGCCCAAGCGTTCCTGGCCCGTCCCAGGCTGCTGCTGCTCGACGAGCCCACCTCCGGTCTGGACCCAATCGGCGTACGCGACGCCCGGGATTGGATCCTGGCCGCGCGCTCGAGGGGCTGCGCGGTGCTGGTGAGCTCCCACTTGCTCTCCGAGGTCGAACGTACCTGCGATCAGATCGCCATCATCGACGAAGGCCGCGTTGCAGCCAGCGGTAGTCTCGACGAGTTGCTGCGCGAAGGTGAGAGCCTCGAAGATGCTTTCGTCCGGCTCGTCCGATCATGAGGCCGGGAGCGTTCACGGTCTTCCGGGTGCTGGCGGCCGAGGCTTTTCGGGACTCGATGCGCCGGCGAATCGTCCCGGCGGTCGTCTTCGTATCGCTGCTCTCGCTGCTCGCGGTGGATAGCTGCACATCCTGTGCCGGCTCGACCGACATCGTCCAGAATGGCGAGGCGCTCGCACTGAACGAAGTCGCCGGTTGGAGCGGGATGGTGATCTACACCCTGCTCTCGCTCTGGACGATGCTGCTCGCTGGTCTGCTCGGTTCCGATCACCTTGCGGAGACCATCAGCGACGGGTCTGCCAATCTGGTTCTGGCGCGCCCCGTCCGCCGCAGCGAGTTCGCGCTCGCTCGGCTCGCCGGGTCGTTGGGCGTCAGTTACGCGATGGGCGCCCTGATACTGACGGGCACCGCCTACTTGCTCCACCTGCGTCATGGGGTTTCTCTGGGGGCAGCCGCCTGGGCCGGGGTGGCGTGTGCGGCGGGCGCCCTCGTGGTTGCGGCCCTCGCCATGTCGCTGTCGTTGTTGCTTCCACGCTTGGCGACGGTGTTGACCGTTCTGGCATTGGTGGGCGCCGTCGTGATCTTGAACTCTCTGAGACTGTTCGGCGCCGATCTGGAAGGGCTGGGCTACGTGGTGCAGGAACTTGCGCCGCCCCTCTGCACGTCAGTGGTCGTGGCCCTGGGAGCCTGGATCGCTCCGGTCGAACTCAGCGAGGATCCGCTCCAGCTGGGGCTGAAGCTCGCGGCCTGGGTCATCGCAAGCGTTGGCGTCTTGCTCGCGGTCTTCCGACGGCAAGAGCTCGGTTCCTGATCGATTCCTTCGGCTTGCGCGGCCCACTGGGCGCCTCGCGCATCAGCTCGAAGTCGGCCGCCGGGCGAGCACGCAGCTGGCGGGGATGGGCTCGAGCGGGAGCCTCTCTACGCGGACTCGATCGAAGCCCGCCGCTACGAGGAGCTCGCGGATCTCATCTTCCGCCGCGGCGACATCGGATGCGGCGGCCCCCGACTTGCGGGATTGGTGGGTCACGGCCAGGGTGGCGCCGGGCTCCAAGATCTGGCGCAGATCGCGAAGGGTCTCGAGTGGGTCGGGCCAGAACATCAGGCAGTTGACCGTGAAGGCCTTGTCGAACGACATCCCCAGTTCGGCTAGATCCCGCGCGGACTGTCGAAGAAGCTCGACCTTCCCGAGTTCGATTGCTGCGCGATTTCGTTTCGACGCCAGTCGCCACATCACTTCGGAGTGGTCGATGCCCACGACCTTTCCGCTGCCGTCACAGAACTTCCGGCAGCGAAAGGCGCAAGGCCCGAAGTGTTCGAGCGGCGGACTTCAACTGTGCATCCGAGGCATCGATGGGCATGGCGGAAAACGCACGGCGCTCCTTGCGCTTCAGCTTCTGAATCAGACTCTCCCCAGCTCGCGTGAGAATCACGAGCGGAGAACGCCGATGGGCGGGGTTCTCTCTATTCAACCCAGCGGGGTCGGATTGCTTCGCCAGCCGCGGGGGGCTGTGCGATTCTCCCGCCGTGACGCCCCCCACGTCCCCCCACCCCGCAAACCGGGTCGTCACGAATCCGGAGAGGCTGCCCCTCTCGACGATCTTCACCTACTGCCTGCCGACGATCGGATCCGGATTCATGTTCCTTCTCGTCGGTCTGTACCTGATGAAGTTCTCCACCGACGTCCTGTTGATCGCGCCCGCCACGATGGGAACGATCTTCGGCCTCTCGCGAATCTGGGATGCGGTGTCGGACCCGATCGCCGGCTATTGGAGCGATCGCACACGCCATCGGTTGGGCCGGCGCCGTCCGTGGATTGCGATCTCGCTCGTCCCGATCGCCGTTTTCTACCTGATGGCTTGGAGTCCGCCGGCTTCGTTGTCGGGCGATGGACTGGTCATCTGGATGGCGGTGGGGGTCTTCGGTTTCTACTCGGCGATGACCATCTTCATCGTTCCCCACCTCTCGCTCGGTGCGGAGCTCACGCCCGACTACCACGATCGCAACCGGATTTTTGGAATCCGGCACATCAGCTGGACGCTGGGCTCCACTCTGTCTCTCGCGGCCATGGCGCTACTCATCCAAGCCGAGGGGGTGTCGGCGGAGGCTTCTCGGCGCACCGCGATCGAGCTCAGCTGGATTGCGGCCCTGGCTACCGCGCTGATGCTGGCCTTCGCCGCCTTCAGACTGCGCGAGCGCTCGGAGTTCCAGGGCAGGGGAGCCGAGCGCCCGTTCGCCGCGTTCGCAGATGTCTGGAAGAACCCCCATGCCCGCTTGCTGTTGATCGTCACGCTGATCGAGAACCTGGGTGGCGCCACCATCGGCATTCTCACGCTCTACATCGCGGAGTACATCGTCGGCACACCGCAGCTCGCGCCGCTATTCATCCTCTGTTACATGGTGCCGTCTATCGCCTCGGTTCCACTCTGGATCCCGCTCTCGCGCCGTTTCGGCAAACGTCAGCTGTGGACCTTCGCCCAATTTCTCACAGCGGCTTCGTTCGGGGGGATGTTCTTTCTCGAGGAAGGGTCTGTCTGGCTGATCTCAGGCTTGGCGGCATCGGCCGGGGTGGCGGCGGGGGCGGGTGGCACCGTGAGCCCCTCGATCCAGGCGGACGTGATCGACTACGACGAGTTCGTCAGCGGTGAACGCAAGGAAGGCGCCTACTTCTCCGCCTGGAACTTCGTCTTCAAGACGTCGTTTGGAATCACGCTTATGCTCACTGGCTACGTGTTGCAGCTCGCTGGCTTCGTGCCGAAGGTGGAGCAGACTGAAACCGTCAAGCTCGCTCTCAAGACTCTCTACGCCCTCTACCCGCTGCTTTGTTACTCCGCAGGGGCGATCCTCCTGATGCGGTTCTCCCTCGACGAGGGCGAGCATCGGAAGATCCGGACCGAGCTCGATCGGCGCGCGCGAACGCGCGCCGACGCGTCGGCCGGCCTTGGGTCGAGCCCGAGTTAGCCGTCGTCGAGCGGGCATTCCTACTTGCCGACGATCGAGACGAAGCTCACGCAGCGCCCCGGGGCGCCGCCGAGATTGTGCGTCACACCCAGCTTCGGATCGTCGATCTGCCGGGGGCCGGCCTCGCCGCGAAGCTGCAGCCACATCTCGTACATCATCCGCAGGCCGCTTGCACCGATGGGATGACCGAAGCTCTTGAGCCCACCGTCGGGGTTGATCGGCTGCGGACCGGCGCCGTCGAAGCGCCCGTCGAGCACATCCTTCCACGCCTGGCCGCGATCCGAGAACCCCATGTCTTCCATCAGTACGAGCTCCGTCGCGGTGAAGCAGTCGTGGACCTCTGCCATGCTGATCTCGTCCCGCGGGTTCGTGACTCCCGCCTGCCGATAGGCGTCGCCGGCGCTCGCCGAGACTTCCGGGAACGTCGTGAAGTCGTAGTCCTGGCTGTAATAACCCTCCGCAGGTCCGGCCGCGAAGGCGAGTGCCTTGATGAAGATCGGATCGTCCGTGTACTTGTGGGCGTCCTCGGCTCGGCACAAGATCGCCGCCGCGGAGCCGTCCGAAACTCCGGAGCAGTCGAAGATGCCGAACATACCCGCCACCCGAGGCGAGCTCTTGATCTTCTCGATCGAAACTTCCTTGCGAAACTGGGCCTTGGGATTGTTGGCGCCGTTCTTGTGGTTCTTCCAGGCGATGCGAGACAGCACGTCCTTGAGCTGATCCTCGTCCACGCCGTACTTCTTGGCGTAGGCCGGTGCCAGCAACGAGAACGTCGCTGGCGCCGTCATGCTCGACCCGGTGCCGTCGTCCGGCGGTCGGCTGCCCGTGAGGCCCGAGTAACCCGAGTCCTTCAGCTTCTCGACACCGATCGCCATCACCAGGTCGTAGGCGCCACACGCCACGGCGTAGGCTGCGTTGCGCATGGCTTCTGATCCCGTGGCGCACATGTTCTCGAGGCGCGTGACCGGCTTGTAGGGAATCTTGAGGGCCTCGGAGAGCATCAGGCCCGACACACCGCTCCCCATCGTTCCCAGCCAATAGGCGTCGACCGCGTCGGCGTCGACGCCGGCCGACGCGTAGGCGTCGGTGGCTGCGTCGACGAGCAGGTCGTCGGCGCCTTTGTCCCAGTGTTCTCCGAAGGGCGTGCAGCCCATGCCGACGATGGCCACCTGGTCCTTGATACCGTTCGATGCCATGATGTCTCCTCTCAGCGCCGAGGGCGCGCCTTCCAGAAGTAGTTGTGGACCCCCTGGCCGGTGTAGAGCCGGCGAAAGGTCATCTCGAGCTCGTCGCCGATCGTGACCTCGCTGGGTTCGACGTCGGTGAGCTCGCAGGAGAGCCGGCCGCCGTTTTCGTAGTCGACGATCGCCGCCACGACTGGTGGCTGAAGGCTGTAGGCGAGGTGATCGAGGGTGTAGGTCGCGACGCGGCAGCCCTGATTTGCGAAGGACTCAGGCTGCATCTGGTCGACGGCTTCGCATTTGACACAGACCCGCTGTGGGGGGAGGTGCCCGGCCCCGCAGGCGCTACACCGCGAGCCGACGAACGCCATCTTCCAGCGCTCATGGCGTCGCATCGGCGGGGCCGCAGGACGCTCGGGGTCCGGTCGGCGGGGGGGTTCGAAGGGAAGCACGCCGCGCCACTTCAAGTAGCTGTTGTAGGCCAGATCGTCTTGCTTCGATGCGATCCACCCGTCCACGGGGTGTCGGGGCAGGGCTGATTCGATGGCCTCTGTGACTTCGAGAACGAGCGCGTCGCAGCCGTCTCCGAGAGAGGTGACGAGAATTCGATCGCCCGCCGAGGCAGTGTCGAGCGCACGCGCGAGCAGCAGCCCCGCGTGGGCAGCGCCCGCTCGGCCGACGCTGGTGTCGAGTGTGTCGGCAAGCTGGTCCGGTTTCAGTCTCAGAGCGGTGGGCAGGCTCCGGGCCGCCCGCATGTTGGTGCCGTCGAGGATCACGGTCTTGAGATCGGTGGGCTCGACGCCCGCGTCCGCCAGCGCGCGGGTCGCGGTATCGACGATCACCGGAGCTAGAACTTCGGCACCGAAGCGCTCCTCCCATTGCTTCGCAAATCTGTCTTCGGGCAGTCGCCAGACGTCGAGCACCTCGGTGGTTGCCGAGGCACGCCCTACGAAGCGCGCAATCGACTGATCATCAGCGCCCGTGACGAACGCGACGGCGGCATCGCCGCTCTGGCTCTCTCGGACTCCACCCGGCGCACCGACCATGACGTCGCCAGCGCAGACCAGCCCGGTTCGACCCGCCGCAGCGATGTCGGCTCCCAGCAGCAGGGCCGCCAAGCCCATTCGAGAAGAGGCCCCGAGCTCCAGCGAGCGGACTGTTTCGGGTAGATCGAGGGCCGCCTGAATCAGCGCGGCGTTCAGCTTTTCCGCGTAGGGCGGGCTCGTGGTGGCGAAGAGCAGCGTGTCGATGGCGGGCGCGCCCTCGAGCGCGTCGCGGGCCGCCTCGACGGCCATCGAAACCGAATCTTCGTCGTAGCTCGCCGTCGCCCTCTGACCTCGCCCGCCCCCGATAGCGGAACGTTGGAGTCGAAAGAACGGTACGTAGCTTCCGTAGCGTACGATGCCCGCCAAGCTCTCTCCTTTCTCGCCCCCAATGCCCCGGTCATTCTAACCCCAGGCCCAGCTCGAATGCATCCAGTCGAGCTGAATTCCGGTTCGCTGTCCTGGACGCTGGCTCTGCCGCAGTGGTATAGGTCATCGGCGAGTTCACTCAGCGCTCGAGCCGAGCATGCCCATTCGACCGACCCCGTCCAGATTACCCAGCCCCACGAGCTCGGGTGCGATCCAGTGAGCGTAGAGAGCGACGCGTTCTGCTTTACCCCGGCCGTCGAGTTGGCTGCCCAGATCCGCGGCCGGCAGATCTCCGCCGTTGAGCTCATGAGCGCGCAGCTCGAGCACATCGCCCGCGTCAATCCTGCGATCAACGCCATCGTCACGCTGCTTCCGGAGCGCGCCCTGGAGGGCGCGCGCGCTGCCGACGATGCCCTCGCTCGGGGAGAATCGGTGGGTCCGCTCCACGGCCTGCCCATCGCCCACAAGGACCTCGTCAGCACCGCGGGCATCCGCACGACACACGGCTCTCGGCTCTTCGCGAATCATCTCCCCACCCGCGACGATTTGATCGTCGAGCGCTTGCGCGCGGCTGGCGCCATTGCCATCGGAAAGACCAACACGCCCGAGTTTGGTGCTGGCTCGCAGACCTACAACGAGGTCTTCGGGCCGACCGCGAACCCCTACGATCTTCACACGACCTGCGGAGGGAGCAGTGGTGGCGCGGCGGCGGCTCTCGCGGCTGGGATGCTTCCCATCGCCGACGGCAGTGACATGGGCGGTTCCCTGCGAAATCCAGCGAGCTTTTGCAACGTCGTCGGGTTGCGGCCCTCGCCGGGGCGTGTTCCGTCATATCCGGCAGAGCTCGCGTGGTCCGGACTCTCGGTGCTCGGGCCGATGGCTCGAACCGTCGGCGACGCCGCACTCCTGTTATCTGCGATGGCAGGGCCCGATCCCCGCTCGCCCATTTCTCTTCCCGAAGCCGGGCACCGCTTCGCCGCGCCGCTCGATCGGGATTTCGCCGGGTTGCGAATTGCCTGGGTGCGAGACTTCGGCGGCCTGCCCGTCGATCGGCGGGTGAAGAAGGTTCTGGAGGCGCATCGTTCTACTTTTGAAGGTCTCGGCTGTCGGGTCGAAGAAGCCGAGCCGGATTTCACTGACGCCGACGAGATCTTCAAGGTTCTGCGCGCCTGGCAATTCGCAGTGGAATTTTCCAGCTTGAAGCCCGCGCAGCTGGCAGAGTTGAAGGAGACGATCGTCTGGAACATCGAACAGGGGCGAAAGCTGAGCGCGGATCAGATCGGCCAGGCAGAGCAGAAGCGAACGAGCCTCTACCACCGACTGCGACGCTTCATGCTCGACTACGAGTTCCTGGTGGCTCCGGTGAGCCAGGTTCCGCCCTTCGACATTCGCGAGCCGTGGGTGCGAGAGGTGGCTGGGCAATCCATGGAGAGCTACATCGACTGGATGAAATCCTGCTACTACGTTTCCGTCACGGGCCATCCGGCCATCTCCGTTCCCTGCGGGTTCACAACGGAGGGGCTACCCGTTGGCGTCCAGATCATCGGACGTCATCAAGACGACTGGGGAGTTTTGCAATTGGCTCACGCTTTCGAAAAGGCCAATCCGGTGTGGCGCTCGCAACCGAACCTCGGTGAGTGGAAATGACGGGAGAAGCTGTCACGCTACTCGATGGGGCGATGGGTACCGAGTTGCGCGTGCGAGGTGTGGAGGTGCCGGATCACATCACGTCGATCTGGTCGGCGAAATCATTGCTGGATGCGCCGGAGGTCGTAGTGGCGATTCATCGCGACTACATCGATGCAGGCGCGCGCGTCATTACCGCCAACAACTACATGGTTACGCCACCCTTGCTGGCGCGGGCGGGTTTGGAAGATCGACTCGAGGAGCTCGCGGTCCGCTCGGTCGAGTTGGCGGAACGGGCTCGCGATGCGGCGGGGCGTCCGGTACGAATCGCGGCTTCACTCCCACCGCTTTCCACCAGCTATCGCGCGGAGATGGTGGGCGATGACGCGGAGATTCTCGCTGATTACCGAAGACTCGCCGAGATTCTCGCTCCTCGCGTCGACCTGCTGCTGTGCGAGACGATGTCGAGTGCGCGCGAGGGTGCCGCCGCCGCTACCGCCGCCAGCGAGACGGGTCGGGAGGCTTGGCTCAGTTGGACACTCCAGGGCGATCGGCCCGATCGGCTGCCGAGCGGCGAGACGTTGGAGGAGGCCTTCACGGCGGCAGACGGGCTCGGCATCGCCGCATTCCTGGTGAATTGCTGCGCGGCCAACTTCGTAACCCGAGCGGTCCCGATCCTGCGAAGGCTCACGGAGCTTCCGGTTGGGGGCTACGCAAACTCGGTCAACGTCGTCCCGGCGGACGGCACGGCGTCGGGCATCGCGCCCGAGCAGCTGCCGAACGAGCCCCTCGACGTCGACCGCTACGCGACGGCGGCCGCGCAGTGGATCGAAGACGGGGCCACGCTGGTGGGTGGCTGTTGCTCCACCAGCCCCGCCCACATCGCGAGAATCCAGCGCCTGATCGACGAGGGGCCTAGCGGGTTGCCGAGTCAGAGCGCGGCTCGATCCGCCGGGTGAATTCGGTTCCGGAACGGAGTCCCATGACGCATCCGCTGATCCGAGCGATCGGCTCCGCCCTGATGGTGTTCCCCCTTCTATGCGGCTGCGGGCCCGGAGAGTCGCAGCCGAGTGCGACCGTCCATCTCACCGGATCGCTGGGCGGCGCCGAAGCCGAATGGCTCGAGGGCTGGGAGCAGACGGGTCCGCCCTTCAAGCCAACGGGAGACGCGAGCTTCGAGCAATTTAGGGGCTCCCAGCTCTCCCTGCGGTTGGTGCTTCCCGAAGACGCGATGCTGCGGGGCTCGGGGCGGCTCTTCCAGAGTCACGATCGAAGGGCATCCCACTTTCCCATCCTCGGGGAAGTGAGTGTGTCTCTATTTCTGGACGCAGGCGAAGTCCTGTCGATTCTCGAGCTTCCGTTCAACGTGCCAGGAGATGCTGTGGGCTTCGCGATCAACCACGATCTCGCTGATCTGGCGGGCGAGGGGGCTTGGCTGGTCCTACGCCTGGATGCCGGGGAACCCGAGCCCACCCGGCGGTCGATTCACCGCCGGCTGCGCCTGACGTGGAGCGACCTCCGCGTCGAAGGAACGGGCTCTCGGGAAGCCGACTCTAATCGATGATCACGTCCGGTGGGCGCGTCAGGATCCACTGAGTGCGCTCGGGTGCCAAGAAGATCCGTTCGTCTGGAAACACCTTTTCCGAGAACGCCTCCTCGGCGACGAAGGCGCGAAAATCGTCGAGCGAGGCGTACCACTGCTCGGTGACGCCGTCGTACCCCGAGCCTTCGTCGCGATCGTAATCTCGGTCGAGGCGGCACTGCTGGTCGTAGCCCACGATGTGGCGGGCCAGCTCCGGTGTGTCTCTGAAGATGGACGCGTGCCGTTGACTCCAATGTTGGCGAAAGCCTTCCCGATCGATGCCCTCTCGTCGCTGGAGCATGGCGATCAGCTTGACGCCCGCCTCTACGCGATTCGACTCCTCTCCGATCACGGTCGTAGGTTCTTCGCAGAGCAGAAACGAAAGCGCACCTCGATCGAGAAACTTCTCCTCGTCGGTGTAGATGGTCTCGCGGTATGCGGGCTCGGTAGCAAAGGCGAAGAAGTCGCGCGGGGCGTCGAACCACTGGACGGTCACCCCGTCGAAGCCGCCCCGCGATCTTGGATCCGCCCGTCCTCCGCCTCCGTTTTCTCGTTGATAGTCCTCATCCAGCCGGCAGTTCTGCTCGTAGCGTCGGATGTGTCGACGAAACTCCGGCAGGCTCTCGATGAGGGGACCGTGGTGGTGCCGCCAGTGCTGTCGAAACTCCTCGCGGCTGAGATCGGGCCTGCGCTTGACGAAGCAGATCAGCTTGATCACGAATCACTGTGCCCGATCGCGTCCATCTCTACCGGCACGCCGGTCATGAAGGCCTGGTTCGAGAGTCGATCGAAGCTGTCGGGTCCGGTCGGTAGCAGCGCATTCGCGTTCACCCCAGGCATTCGACTCGCAACCTGCATCCCCGGCGTCTTGGCGTTTCCCCAGCCGTGGGTGAGCGCCACCACCCCCCGCATCAAGCCGTCGTCGAAGCGAATTTCAACTTCGACGCTTCCATATTCGTTGTGGAGCCGCACCTTCGCGCCGTCCGGAAGATCGCGCTCGCGGGCATCCAGAGGGTTGACGTAGAGGTAGTTGCGATTGCGAGCTCCGCGCTTGAGGCCGGCGAGGTTCTGGTACCAGGAGTTGTGCATGTAGTCGTCGCGCAGCGTGATCAGCTTCAGCCGCTTCGGTCCCTCGGCCTCGAGTTGGGTCAGTTGGCTCTCGACGAGTTCGAGGCCTTCGACGAAGCCTGGAGGGCAACAGTCGACCCGCTTGTCCGGTGTCTGCAAGTGATCCTGATAGAAATTGCTCGGGGCGAGATCATCGAGGATCAGTCCGTGCGGTTGGGCGCGAACCGCGTCGAGCGAGTGCCCCTGGCCGTGCAGCATGTGTTCGATGCGCCCCCAGAGATCCGGTGACTCGCTCGAGTCGAGCGGCGACTTGAACCCCATTGCCTGACACAAGCGCGCGAAAATCCACCACTCCTCGCGGCGTTCGAAGCGTGGCGGAACCACGCGCTCGGTGAATTGAACGTAGGGCTGGTGTTGCAGGCCGAGCCCCGTGATGTTGATGTCTGCTCGCTCGAACATGTCGGTGGAGGGCAGTAGGTAGTCGGCCAGCTCGAGGGTCGCGTTGCGGTAGAGATCGATGCCGACCAGCAGGTCGAGTGATCCGATCGCCTTCCTGAGGAGCTCGCCACCGCCGATCGAGAGCAGCGGGTTCCCCGCCAACACCAGAAGTGCGCGCACCGGGTTGTCGACGTCGCGGATGTAGTGGGCGAGCAGGTTTCCGGGTAGCGATCCTCTTCGGAAGCGGCCGAAGGGGCTGTCCGTAAAGCCCCGTTCGTACTCGCGCCGGCCCGCTTTGGCGTTCGGGTAGAAGCCCACCGAGAGCAGGTTCCCACCCGGCCGGTCGAGGTTTCCGGTGACGAAGCTCATCATGTGGAGCAGCCAGTAGGCGATCGTTCCCTGACGCCCCATGTTGACGCCCGTCGACATGTGAAACGATGCGCTCGGAGCGCGGGAGATCGCCGCCGCGAGCTCTCGAATGGCCTCGGCAGAAATCCCTGTGACGCCGGAGACCCGGCTGGCCGGATAACGAACCACGAATTCGCGCAGCTCCTGGACGCGCTTGCCGTGGTTGCGCAGGACCTCTTCGTCGAAGCCATCGAGACGATCGAGCTCGCAGAGCAAAGCGGCTAGTAGGTAGACATCGGTGTCTGGGCGGATCTGAAGCACCTCGCCCACACCGGGTGCGGATTCGATTTGCCTGGGGTTCACGAAGATGATCCGGGCACCGCGCTTGCTGTTCTCTCGGAGGACTCTCATCGGATCGGCGATGGCGAGAAAGCTCCAATGACTGATCCGAGGGTTGGCTCCAAAGATCAGCAGCAGATCCGTGCGCTCGATGTCCGGAATCGGATTGATGGTGGCCGACCCAAATACGGCCTCGCTACCCGCGAACTTGTTCGCGCAGTCCTGGGTGCCGGAGCTGAAGGTTCGGCGAGTCCCGAGTTGAGCGAGGAACGCGCCAGTTGCCGGTCCGACCAGTGTGTTGAACGCCGTCGGGTTGCCGATGTAACACGCCACAGCGTCAGGTCCGTGGGCGTCGACGATCTCTCGCAGCCTTTCGGCGACTCCATCGATCGCCGCATCCCAATCGATGCGCTCGAAAGCCCCGGTCGTGCTGCGGCGCAGCGGGTAATCGAGTCGATCCGGATCTCGGTGGATCTCGGTCCCCGCGAGGCCCTTGTGACAGGCGAACCCCCGCGTGATCGGGTGCTCGCGGTCCGGGCGCAGCCCCACCAATTCTCCATCGGAGACCTGCGCGATCAATCCGCAGGCCGGCTCACAGACCCGGCAGAACGTCCGAACTTGCTCTTCCTGCTCGCTCACGCGGGTTCCTCCTGGTTTCGAATGTCCCGCCGTTTCAAGCGTCTAGCCGCTTCGAACGTCTAGCCGCTTCGAACGTCCACCCACCCCCCCCGGAGCTTCAGGCCGAAGGCTTGAGCTTGTAGCGGATTGGAAGGTGCTTGACGCCGCCGACCAAGCTGGAGCGCAGACGCGAGACCGGGCCGGCCAGCTCCACGTGCTCGATTCGCGGCAGCAGATGCTTGTACGCCACCGTGAGCTCGAGGCGAGCCAGGTGGACTCCGAGACAGAAGTGCTCCCCGATCCCGAAACCCAGGTGTCTGTTGGGATGCCGGTCGATCCGGAACGCGAAGGGGTCGTCGAAGATCTCTTCGTCACGGTTGGCGGACGGATAGAAGAGCGCCACCGCATCGCCGGCGCGGATCTTCTTGCCGCGAAGCTCGACATCCTCCGCTGCGGTGCGCGCGAAGTGGATGATGGGGCTCGACCAGCGCACCACCTCCTCGACCGCGCTCGTCAGTAGTGCCGGGTCGCGCTGGAGCTTCCAGATCTGCTCGGGATTCTCGACGAAGGCGAGCATGCCGCCGCTCGTCCCGTTCCGGGTGGTCTCGTTGCCAGCGATCACGATGATCAGACACCAGGCCAGAACGTCCATGGGCTCCAGCGGCTTGCCGTCCACCTCCAGCTGGGTGAAGAGTGTGACCAGGTCGTCTGCGGGGTTCCGGCGCTTTTCTTCCACCAGCTTCGTGAAGTAGGTGAACAGCTCGATCATGGTGGCGCGGCTGCTCTCCCGCGGGTCTACTCCCTCCTGGCCGAATTCCGGATCGAGAGCGCCGATGATCCGATTGGTCCAATCGAACAGCAGCTGCCAATCCTCCTTGGGAAGGCCGAGCAGCCAGCCGATGACCGCGATGGGGAGGGGCGCGGCCACCTCTTTGACGAAATCGCATTCTCCCGAGTCGGTTTCCTCGACCAGCTTGTCGACGATTTCCTTGCCGATCTGCTCGATGTCCTCGTGAAAGCGCGCCAACGCCTGGGGCTTGAATCGGTCGTTGACGAGCTTGCGGAAGACGCGGTGCTTGGGGGGGTCCAGCTGGATCAGCGTGGGCGGGAACTCATCCATCCGTTGTTCGGGCTCGTGGCTGATCGTGAGCCGTGGCGCGCTCAGCCATTGCCTGGGCCGGGTCGAGATCGCCTGGATGTCCGCGTGCTTGCTGATCACCCAATAGGGAATCCCGTCCTCTTGCTCCCAGCGGTAGACCGGGTCGTGCTCGCGCAGCCAGGTCCAGATCTCGTGCGGGTAGCCGTAGCGGGCGTAGTGCCCCGGATGGACCAGGTTGAAGTGATCAAAGGGAAGGGACATCGATGCTCTCCATGCGGCGGACCGTGATTGTAACCCGCCGAGCTTCTCCGGTCGGCGGCCTCGACGGAGCGCTGGGGGCGTACCGGAGTACAGACGCGCCCGGAGCGGGATCACTGCGACCCGAAAGTCCGCTGATCCGCCCCGGGGGGCGAAACGCCGACGGGCCCAGCGGAGTCCAACCTGACGGAGGTTTGGTGCGCGATGGAGGCTTGGTGCGGGTACTGGTGGACAATCCACTGTCATATCGGTGAGAATGCCTGCTGCCCGTTGGGATGTAGTGGGGCGGTGCCGTCCACGCCGGGTAGCTCGACAAGGGGCAGGCGCGTCCGCCATTCCCGATCCGATCCTTGGGACCGATGACCTCGCGCTGTAGCGCGAGAGTGAGGAGAAGGTATGTATCGCCGATCGATCATCCTGTTATGGCTGGCCTTTGGGCTGGTGGCCGCTGGCGCTCAGGCACAGACCGAGGATGCGACCAGCCTGACACCGTCGTTCGCCGAGGGCGACATCATCGAGTTCGACGGCATCAAGAAGCTCAAGCCATTTCTCCCCGAAGAGTTCTGGGACAACCGCGACTTCTTCTTCTTCGAGGGGATGAAGCTGGTCATCGGCCCGACCCAGTACGACTACGCGAACGCACCCATCTACGACGCGGCCACTGCTCAGTTCAAGGGCCAGGCGCGGATCGGGCCCGACAACAGCCTCGAGAACTACACGGCCGGACAGCCCTTTCCGATGGACGAGATCGACTGCCTCGGCGACCCCCAGGCTGGGGTGAAGCTCATCTGGAATCACAACTACCAGTGGAGAGGCGCGGCCGGCGGCGCGAAGTTCTTCTACTCGTACTGGGACCGCGGTGAGCAGCTCCCGCTCTACTATGAAGGCTGGGCGAAGGGGGTGAGACTCTCCCATCGGGTCGAGCCCCAGTACCTGGAGAAGAACGGCGGCGACGTCTTCCGCGGCGAGAAGCGCAAGGAGGCCGGTGGACCCGTCGTCGAGGCGCCCTTCGACGCCCGTGGCATCATGTTGCTGTCCTATCGCTACAAGTCTTCCGACAAGCCGCGCGATCAGGCCAAGAACGACGACACCTGGGTATACGTGCCCACGCTGCGGCGGGTGCGCAGGATTTCCACCGCTCAGCGCACCGATGCCGTGGCGGGAACCGACTTCACGTTCGACGATCTGTTCAGCTTTGCCGGGATCGTGCCCCAGTACGAGTGGGAGTGTCTGGGTGAGCGCAAGATGATCGGGCCGATGAACACGATGCAGAAGGCGTACCCCTACGAGAAGGAGCACAACTTCGGTCCGTACGGGCTCTCTTTCGCCGACGATCGCTGGGAGCTGCGCGACACCATCGTGATTCGAATGATTCCGAAGAACGCGGATCATCCCTATCACCACAAAGACATCTATATCGACAAGCAGACCCTTACGGCTCTCTACTCGTTCGCCTACGACCAGAAGGAAGAGCTCTGGAAGATCATCTGGCACAACAAGCGCTGGAGCGAGGATCACTCGTTGACCGGGGAATGGTACCAGGGCTGGGAGGGTGTTCCGAAGCCGATGGACAGCCTCATCGTCAGCGACATCATCGTCAACGTCCAGACGGGAACGGGTAACCGCATCGAGTTCTGGGATCGCTACGGCACGGCCTTCAAGAGCAAGGGCAAGATCCGCCGTTTCATCGACGTGGGTCGGCTGACGAAGGGTCGCTAGCGGTCGCGAGGGGGCGCTTCAGCTGGAGCGTTGGCGGAGAGCCGCAGCCATTGCTGCCAGGCTCGGGAGCTCGGGCGCGTCCTTGAAACCTTCGAGGCGCTCGTAGATCTGGGCGGCCGCGTCGTGGAATCCGCCAGGAAGCCCGGCGGATTCCAGGCTGGCTGCGATCTCCCGCATCTCCGCCACGAAGCGCCAGGCCTTGGGTGCCGTGGTGGGCAGCCCGCGCAGTCGACCCGGAAGTTCAGGCAACAAGCGCTCCCACTCGCGCGCCAACTCACCCTCTACTCCCTCGGCCAGCGCCAGCGCGTGAATGGCCGCCAGCAGGGCGGCTGTACCCTTGGTGTACGCGGCGAAGGTCATTTTCAGTGCCGAGGCCGCGCCGATCGGGCGGTCGAGAACCCGGGCTTCGAGCGGTCCCTTGGCGAAGCAGCTCGCCACCTCGCTGGCGCGTTCCCCCGAGAGGTGCAGCGTCGTGGTACCGGCTCGCCGTGCGGGCGGGCCGATGATTCCGCCGTCGACCGCGGACGCGCCACCCCTGGCTACCACCGCGGCGATCTGACGCGCCGAGTCCGGAGAAACGGCGTTCGCATCCACGAAGAGGCCTCGATAGCGGAGCGTTGCGACACGCTCCGCCAGCGCGAGCGCCGCAGCTGGGGGGCAGACAGCAACCAGCAAGTCGACTTCGCGAACGAGGTTTTCCAGGCTCTTCGCATCCGAGAGCCCCGCCTCCTCGGCGCGCCGGCGACTGGCAGGGCTACGCCCTTCGGAAGCCCAGAGAACCTGCCTGACGCAGGGCAGCGCGGCGGCTCCGACCGTCGAGCCCATCGCGCCGGGGTGCAGCAGCCCGACGTTGAGATTCTGAGTCGCGTCCATTCCGAGAAGATGCACAAAAGAGTGCTCGCCCGCTCAGCGCCGGCCCTCGTCGTCTCGAGAGCGAATGGCTGGATCGGACCACGCTCCGAATCGTTCGCCCATGGATCTCTCCGGCGTGGTCTCGCTCTTGGGTCACTTCCGAGGCCTTGAGCAGCTGATCCATCCGAGCCATCTTCTTTCGGGAGCTGCATCGAGCCTTGGACTTCGCCGATACCCTGATCGAACGCACTCGCAAGCTGGGACACCCACTGTGCGTGGGCCTGGATCCCCACCTCGATTTGATTCCCGAGTCGTTTCGCCGGGGCTCGATGCGCCCGAAGGACCCCGCCACCTCATTGGCCGTGAGTGCGTTCCTGGAGGATGTCGTCGATCGGCTCGAGAAACGGGTTGCCGTCGTCAAACCGCAGATCGCGCTCTTCGAGCAGCTCGGTTGGCGCGGCCTCCAGATTCTCGACGCGCTGGTCGCTCGCTGTCGCAGCCGCGGCCTGTTGGTGGTGTTGGACGCGAAGCGCGGTGACATCGGCGCGACCGCCGAGGGCTATGCGCTCGCCTACCTGGATCCCGATGCCCCCCTCAGTGTGGATGCCATCACTCTCAATCCGTACCTCGGCGCTGACTCGTTGAGCCCCTTTCTAGCGCGCTGCCACTCTCACGGTCGCGGCGTCTTCGTCGTCGTGAAGACCAGCAATCCCGGCTCTTCGGACCTTCAGGATCGGTCGTTGGGTTCGATGGCGCTCTTCGAGGCCGTGGCCGGAATGTTGAGCGACGAGTGTGGTCGCCTGGTCGGCCCCAAGACGGGCTGGTCATCGCTCGGGGTGGTCGTCGGAGCCGGCCATTCGGAAGCGGCGGTTCGCGTGCGCGAGGCGCTTCCGAAAGCCCTGTTCCTGGTGCCGGGTTTCGGCGCTCAGGGTGGCGGCGCCCAGCAGGCTGTGAGCGGATTTTGCAGGGGGCCGAACGGGCTCGAAGGCGGCATCGTCAACTCGGCGCGCGACCTCCTCTACCCCGCCGCGGATTCCTGGGAGTTCGGCTTCGAAGAGGCGCTCCAGGGCGCGATCGACGCGCTGGGCGAAGCGGTTCGCTAGAACCCGCCGCAAACCCCCTCGTACCCAATTCGCCGCGCACTCGACCACCGAGTTCTAGGGCAGGCGATCGAGCACACCTTCCTTCAGGCAGATGCGCAAAGCCTCGCGCTTGCTGAGGGGGGAAAGCCGGTTGCGGTGCTTGTCACGTAGCGGATGAGGGTGAGCACGGTGTCTCGCCACTCGGAGAAATCGAGCTCTCGTCGGTCGTAGACCGATCGGGTCGCGGCGCGAAGCTTCGGGGTCTGCACGCCGAGGCACGGCATGCTCGACTTCATGTAGGCCTGCATCGGGCCGGCCTTGGATGGATCGGCCTCGGCGCGAAGCGATCGGCGAACCTCTCGGAGCAAGGGGTTGGAAGCGCGCGCCAGCTTGCTCATACCCGGGCCTCCAGCGCGTCGTGAATCGACTGGGAGAGCGCCACGACGGCCCGAGTTCCCACTCTCGGAGCCGTCAGTCCGTTGGACAGTATGCAGGCGGCGAGATCCTTGCCCGGGTCTGCCCACGCGGTGTTGACCA
>CAXMOC010000067.1:0-1744 GCA_964194865.1 uncultured Opitutales bacterium
TGCCATCGTGATTCTCCGAATGGGCGCCACCACGCCCAGACAGCACGATACAGCCGGGGGGGGCGACCGAACTTCATCCTTCTGCGCTCACGCGGCCCGGCTTGAGCGTGGCCCCGCAAGGTCGTCCGCTCCAGGCGGCAACTCGCAGGCAAGAGAGCGGGCTGGCCAAACGGCACCGCGAACGGTCCCTGGTGTGTCCTGGGTTTTCCGGAGGCGGATAATTGGATTCGCCGCCGTTCATGATGCGTTCCGTATTTCATACTCGACCGGCGAGACCATTCCAAGTGACGAGTGTCGGCGCTGCCGATTGTGGAAGATCTCCAGATACTCGAAGATCGCGTTCGCGAGCTCCACGCGCGTCTTCCATCGCTGGCGATCCAGGAGTTCGATCTGCATGCGGCTCCAGAACGACTCGATCATCGCGTTGTCGTAGCAGTCGCCTACAGATCCCATCGAGGGCAGCAGACCCGAGTCGACAGCCCTCTGGGTGAACGCCCAGGAAGTGAACTGCGTTCCCTGGTCGCTGTGGATGACCGTTGCACCGTCCGCTGGCCGACGTTGATCAATGGCCATTCCCAGAGCGTTCGTCACGAGAGCGGCTGTCGGGTGAGCGTCGATCGACCAGCCCACCACGCGTCGGCTGAACACATCGAGGACGACTGCGCAGTACACCTTGCCCTCTCGAGTCGGGTGCTCCGTGATATCGGTCACCCACAGCTGATCGCGACGGCCCCGCCCGAACTGCCGCTGCACGCGATCCTCCGCGGTGGCGACATTCGGCACGCGACGATACCGAGGTCGCCCCGAGAGCCCTTGAAGGTTTGCTCGCCGCATCAGCCCCTGCACGGCATGCCGCCCTACGGAGACCTCGCGTCCTAGCGTCAGCTCGGCGTGGACTCGCCGCACGCCATAGGTGCCGCGAGACTCGGCATGGACCCGGACGATCAGGTCCGTCAACCAAGCGTGACGAATCGCCCGCGCCGATGGTGAGCGGTTCAGCCAGTCGTAGTAGCCTGAGACCGAGACGCCCAAGACGTGGCAAGCGACCTCGACCGGATGCCCTTCGGCGGCGATTACCTTGATCGCCGCGTACGTCCTTTTGGGCTGGCCTTCTCCTTCAGCAGCTCCGTCGCTCGTCGATGGATTGCCAGCTCGGTCTCGAGCTCTCGGATACGCCGCTTCGCTGCTGCGAGTTCGGCCTGCTCCGATGTGGTGACGCCAGCCTCGAGGCCGGCGTCCACTCGTGCCTGGCGGCGCCAGGTGTAGATCGTCTGCGCGCTCACCTCGAGTTCTGCCGCGAGCTCGGAGATCTTCCGACCGCCTTCGACCAGATCCATTACGCGTCGCCGGAACTCCGGCGGGTACCCCCTGCGTGCCATATCGCTCTCCTCTCGCGATGATGGCAGCGAAATCCAGTTCTCTCCCTACGTCAAAGCCGGGACACGCCAGAGCCTCCAGGAAACCCGGGGCGATTCACTGGGCACCTGGCTGCGGGTAGCCAGCGAAGCCCTGACTCAACGACCCGACGGCGGGCGCTGGCGCGGCAGGACTTCTGAGCGGGCTTTGGGGTGCCCGTCCCTCGCGAACTCAGGGCGCGCACTTTCTCGACGTCCTTTCCCGCCCCCGTTGCAGGCTATCCGCCATGGTGCGAGGTAGGCCCTACGTGGAGGTTCCTAGACCCTGTTGGGTACTCCCACAACGCTCGTAGCTGGTCGCCTGCAGCGCCCTCGGTTCGCATGGCGTG
>CAXMOC010000068.1:0-21215 GCA_964194865.1 uncultured Opitutales bacterium
GCCATGAACGCGCGGGCGCCGGGGATGAAGATCTTCGACATTCCGATCGTCATATGGATGATCGTCATCGCGAGCATCCTCTTCATGGCGTCTGTCGGCCCGCTGATCGCCGGCGCGGTCATGCTCTTCATGGATCAGAACATCGGCACGGCCTTCTTCGATCCAGACAAGGGCGGTGATCCGATTCTCTGGCAGCACCTCTTCTGGTTCTTCGGCCACCCCGAGGTCTACGTGGTGCTGTTGCCGGCCATGGGGATCTCCGCCGACATCATCTGCGTATTCGCGCGCAAGAAGATGTTCGCCTACAAGATGTTCCTCTTTACCGCCTTTGCCACGGGAATTCTCAGCTTCACGGTCTGGGCGCACCACCAGTTCGTTGCCGGTATCGATCCCCGGATGGCGCACATCTTCACCGTCACGACGTTGCTGATCTCGATCCCCATCGCCGAGATGTGCTTCATCTACATTGCCACCCTTTACGGCGCCTCCATCACGCTGACCACTCCGATGCTCTGGGCGCTGGCCTTCGTCGCCGAGTTCCTGATCGGCGGTGTGACTGGCATCTTCCTGGGGGCGAGCGGCGCGGACATCTACTTCCACGATACCTACTTCGTGTTGGCGCATTTCCACTACACGTTCTATCCGATCGCGATCATCGGAAGCTTCGCGGGCTTCACCTTCTGGTTTCCCAAGATGTTCGGCAAGATGATGAACGAAACCCTGGGCAAGATTCACTTCTGGGGCACGATCATCCCCTTCAACTGCATCTTCATTCCGTTGTTCGTGCTCGGTGCGGCGGGTCAACATCGGCGGATCTACAACTACGAACACTTCCCGGAGCTGGCGGGTACGGCGTTCCAGGACCTGCGGGTGTTCGCGACGGCCTCGATGCTCGTGATGCTGGTCTTCCAGTTGGTGTTCTTCTACAACTGCTGGATCAGCTGGCGGAAGAAGGAGAAGGACGCCGGCAACAACCCCTGGCGCTCCAACACGTTGGAGTGGGTTGCCGAATCACCTCCGCCTCACGGCAACTTCCCCAAGCTGCCCGAGGTCTATCGCGGCCCCTACGAATACGCGACCCCGGGACGCGAAGACGACTACTACCCCCAGAACGTTCCCAGCTGAGTCCGTTCACAGGAAGCCCATGAGGCCGATTGCAAACACTCGAAGCGCCGCAGGGATTCCCACCGGCCGTCTGGCCGTGTGGTGGGTGCTCGCCTCCGAGATCGTGATCTTCGGTGGACTGCTCGTTTCGTACATCATGCACCGCATCGGCCATCCCGAATGGGCCGACCAGGCCATCCACACCAACGTCTGGCTGGGTGGCACCAATACCTTCGTGCTGCTCACATCCAGCCTGTCGGCGGTCCTGGCCCACAAGGCAGCGGCAGCGGGTGACGGCCCCAAAGCAGCGCGGCTGCTCTATTTCACGTCTGGCGGGGCGCTGGCCTTTCTCATCATCAAGGGGTTCGAATGGACCTCGGAGATCAGCGCCGGTTACACGATCACTTCGAACACCTTCTGGTCGTTCTACTACACGGCCGCGGGCCTGCACGCGCTCCACGTCATTGCCGGTGCCTTCATCATGCTGATCGTCGCGCAGACCGCCAAACGAAACCTCGAGCTTCACCGGGTGGAGCTGATCGGAATCTACTGGCACTTCGTGGACATCGTCTGGATCTTTCTCTTCCCGCTGCTCTATATCGCCAAGTGAGGCGAAGGTAGGAACATGTCGGAACACGCCGAACATCCCGAAGTCAACTACGTGAAGATCTGGGCGATCCTGCTGGCGCTGTTGGCAGTGAGCATCGCGGGACCCTTCCTGGGAATTCAGGTCGTGACGCTGCTCACGGCTTTCGGTATTGCGATCGTGAAGGCATATCTGGTCGCCAAGAACTTCATGCACCTGAACATCGAGCCCCGCTACGCCGTCTACCTGCTAGTGACGATGCTGGTATTCATGCTGCTTCTCTTTGCCGGTTCGGCACCCGACGTCATGAAGCACGAAGGGGCCAACTGGATCAAGCCGAGGGTCGAAGTGGAGACGCAGGCTCCGGCGCACCATTGAGCGTTCCAAGGAGCTCCCGTTTGGCGAATCGCTCCATCGCATCACTTCGCGTCATTTCTGATCCCCGGCCGCCTCCGGTGCTGCCGAGCCCGGTGCTCGGAATGCTGATCTTCGTGATCGCCGAGCTGATGATGTTCGCGGGGCTGATGAGTGCCTTCTCGATCGTCAAGGCCGGTGCACTGGGTTGGCCGCCGCCCGGTCAGCCTAGACTTCCGATCGAGGCGACGGCGGTGAACACCGCCATGCTCCTTGCGAGTGCGGGTGCTCTCTTCGTCGCGAATCGGGCCTACGCGCAAGCGAAGGAACTGGCTCGGCGTCCCCTCTACACGGCGATGGCACTCGGAGCCTTCTTCGTCACCTTCCAGGGGTACGAGTGGGTATCGCTGATCGGAAAGGGCCTGACCCTCACCTCGAGTACTCACGGGAGCTTCTTCTACCTGATCGTGGGCATGCACGCGGTGCATGCCGTCGCGGGGTTGCTGGTGCTCGGGCGAGCGGCCTGGAAGCTGTCTCGCGGTATCCTGGCGCCCAGCAGCTTTGTGGCCGCTCAGGTGTTCTGGTACTTCGTAGTAGGGCTCTGGCCGGTCCTCTACTTCATGGTGTACCTATGAAGCCGATCATGCCTTCGATCACCAAGCTGATAGGACTGGCGCTCCTCTTCGCGCCGCGGATCGCTGCAGCCTGTTCGTCGTGTTTTTCTGGCCGTTCGGATGAGACTCGCGTGGCGTTCATCGCCACTACGGCGTTCTTGAGCGCCTTCCCCCTTCTGCTGATCGGCTCGCTGGTGTGGTGGTTGCGCCGAAGGTCTCTCCAGCTCGACGAGATCTCCCGCGCGCTCGAGCAGAAGCGCGCGCCGTCGACCCGCACCTGACTCTCCCACTCGGTACTAGTTTCAACTCATTGGGCCGCGCGTCTCTTCGGTTTGGCTGCGCGCCTGCCGAGGCGTCTGCGGACGATGTCGCGTATCGGGCCGTCGACCTCGGGCGGCAAGCGCTCCAGCAATTCGTAGGCGGCGCGTCGCGCCTCGCGGTCGAGGCTTTTTTGGCTCACGAGGTCGAGCAGGCGAAGCGTTTCGCGGCTCTGTCCAGCAGCTGAGTACGCGCGCGCGCCGAGCATGAGATCTTCGACCTGGCTGCTTGCCAAGAGTATCTGGTGCGCGATCTCGACGGCTTCGGTGCGAAGCTCGGGGTCGCCGCTCTCCACGCGCCAGAGCACCCGCAGCCGCTCTGCATCCGGCTGGGCCGGTTCCAACAGCTGGGCTCCCGCCAGTTCGGGTTCCAGCGCCCGCAGGGCAGTCCAATCGCGTCGGGCGAGATGGCGCCAGCCGGCTACTACCGCCCCGGCCGACCCTTCCAAGAGTCCGGCCGATTCCGTCAAGCTCGGGTCGTTCGCTTCCAGGGCGACTCTCCGCGTTCGCAGGAAGCCGAAGCGGGCCGACTGATCGGTCGGATCGCGTTCGAGCGCCGAGCGAAAGTGGACACCGGCACGCCGAGGGTTCTGACGGCTCATCGCCCAGCCCAACGTCGTCATCCGCGCGACGGGATCGGATATCGTCTCAGCCAGATGCACCCCGCGGGCGTGCGGGAAATTCGCGGCAAGGCGTCGGACCAGATAGACGTGGTCCAGCTCTGCCTCGGTGACTCCGAGCGGGTCGTCGTCCAGCATGAGCTGGGTAGCGACGCGGGCGCGGATTGCCCGGCCTTTGAGTTTCGCAGAGCGAGTTGCCAGCCCGTTGCGGTCGTCCGTGTTGATCGCCGCGCCTCGGGAGAAACGACTCGCGCCCGACGTCTCTAGCGCCCAGCCCGCCGCGACGTCCTCCACGGTGCGCAAGCCGAATCGCGCGAAGTCGGCCGGGGCGGTCGCCAGTGCGCGGGCTGCGGTCTTCGTGGGATCGAGGGCAGTATCCGAGGCCGCGAAGAGCACCGCACCCGGAACGGGTCGATACAGTCCCACGTGCGGAAAGACCTCCAACAGCGTCGCTACCAGGCTTCGCAGCAACCCCTCGTCCACGAACGCCAGGCCGATCCATTGCACGAATACCCCGCCGGGCTCGAGATGCTTCGATGCCAGCTCGAAGAACTCGCGGGTATAGAGATGGGATGCGCCGGCGGTCCAGGGATGAGAAGGCTGGGAGACGATCGTGTCGAAGCGCGCGTTGGTGAGCGCCAGCGCTCCGCGAGCATCGTTGACGACGACCCTCGCCCTGGGATCGGAGAGTGGTGAGCTGCCGCGCAGCGTCTCCAGAACCTCGTGTGCGCGCACCACCTCCCGCTCCAACTCGATGACGTCGATGGAAGCGATGCTGGATGGGACGGCCTCGAGCGAGAGTCCACCGCCGAGGCCGATCATCAACATCGAACGGATCTCCGGGCGCAGCAGTACCGGAAGCATCGCCAACCAACGAGCGGTGGGATACTGATCCTTGGCGGGGCCGGCTCGGTCGATGCGCGACTCTGGCTGACCGTTGGTGGTCAATCGCCAGCCCGTCGGCTGTTGGAAAAGAATCACCGTCGACGATCGACCGACGCCGTAGTAGGCGATCTCTCCCGATACCGCCGAGGTTCGGGTTTGGCTGTGCCGAAGCACTCTCCACGGTGTTTCAGGACGCTGCACCAGCAGCACTGCGAGGCCACAGAGAGCAACCGCGATGACTCCACGCATTCGGGGGCGTGCGAGTACCGCGGCGGTCGCGGCCAGCGCGAGATTGACGAAGCCGGCCAGTCGCATGCTGCCGGCGAATTGGAGAGCGGGGAGCAGCAAGAAGCCGCTGGCCAAGGCTCCGCTGATGGCGCCCAACGTGTTCCAGGCGTAGACCCGCGCGGCCGCCGATGCGGCGTGGCTCTCGTGCCGAGCGAGCAGGCGTACCGCGAAGGGGAACACCGCACCGATGCACAGCGCCGCCGGAAGCAGAACCAGCGCCGCGATCAGGGCGTTCGCAGCGGCTGAACCGGCGCGCCCCGCTCCAACCTTCTGAGCGAGCTCCGGAAGCTGGTTGACGAGGGAAAATGCGACCAACGAGAGGGTGGCCGTACCAATCTGGGCGATCGCGAAGCCGCGAGCGGCGCGGGCGGTGTCGCTGGCCAGTCGGGCGGCGATCGCGCTTCCGAGGGCGATGCCCAGCAGGAAGCTGGCCAGCATCGTCGAGAACGCCTGGATGGTGCCGCCGAGCACGATTCCCAGCAGGCGCATCCAGATCACTTCGTAGCTGAAGGACACCGCCCCGGAGAGCGCCGTCAGCGGGAGTATCCAGTGAAAGCGCGGGGCCACCCCCACTGGGCTCGGGACAGCGGCCGCAGCTTGTCGGCGTGGCGCCAGCGCCGCGGCGGCAAGGAAGACCAGGGCGTTGGTTGCCACGCCGGTGTACACCGTCATGCGCAGACCGAACATCGGAAGCAGCACGAAGCCCGCCGCCGCAGTTCCCAGCACCGCCCCGGCAGTATTCACCGCGTAGAGTGTTCCCGTCCGCCGACCGATTTCGTCTTCACGACGAACCGCATGGCTTGCCAACAGGGGCAGGGTTGCGCCCATCAGGCTCGTCGGCACCAGTAGGATCGCGAACGAGCAGGCAACGTAGAAAAACGCACCGCCCACGCTGGCCTCATCCGGCGGAGCGCTGTGTCCGCCCATGGCGACGGTCTGGAGCCAGATGGCCGCCCGGATTGCCCACGGAACCGCCAACGCGCTGGCAGCGATGCCAAGTTCCAGTACCGCGTAAACGAGTAGCGGCCTCCGTATGCGCCCGACCCAACGGGCAGCGACAGCTGCACCGAACGCCAGGCCAGCCATGTAGGCCGCCAGCACACTCACCACCGCCAGCTCGGAAGTGCCGAAGATGAAGGCGAACTCGCGTGCCCAGGCGGTTTCGTAGAGCAGCGCCGCGAAGCCCGAGAGGAAGAAGCACAGCAGGAGTAGACTGAAGCGAAGCTCGATCTTCACCCTGGTTCCGCCTCCGCCCGGCCTCTCACAACCACTCTCTTATAGCTCGCTCGATGCCCGCAGGGGTTACTCTCTGCCTCCCAGCTGCTTCCGGAGGCACGATGTCATCCACGCCCTTGATCGCGATCGGACCGCGGGTGCGCAAGTCGCCCTTCTTCGACGCCACCCTGCGCGACGGGGCGAAGTCTTTCACCGTCTACAACCATGTGTACATGCCCACCGGATATACGGATCCGGTGGACGAATATTGGAAGCTCGTCAACGACGTGACCGTCTGGGACGTTTCCTGCGAACGCCAGATCGAAGTGACTGGCCCCGATGCGGCGAGATTCGTGCAATACCTGACGCCGCGGAATCTCTCCCGCTGCGCGGTGGGCCAGTGTCGCTACGTGCTGCTCACGGCCGGGGATGGTGGCATCATCAACGACGCGGTGCTGCTCCGGCTGGCGGAGGATCACTTCTGGCTGTCACCCGGGGATGGCGATGCCTTGCTCTGGGCCGAGTTGTCGCGGTCCACAGCGGCATGCGGGTCGACCTCCAGGAGCCCGACGTCTCGCCCCTCCAGCTCCAGGGGCCGAAGTCACCCAAGGAACATCGGCTTCGTGAACGTTCCGGCGGAGCTGGGCGCCATCGGCACGGAGCTAGACATCGACACCGGAGACGAGATCCGAACCGCGCGCGTCGTCCCCACGCCCTTCGTCGAATCCAGGAAGGCGATCTAGGGACCCTTCCAATCGATCTTCGCGTACTCGCCGCTGAGCCCGGACAGGTCCCAATTTCGGCCCCAATCCCGGAAGCGGCTTCGTGTGCCTTGGCATACGACCACGTCGGGAGCCATCCAGTAGCGACTGTTGGTGATGGTCGTCGGGCCCTCGCCATCAGCGCCCTCGACGGGTTCGACCGTCGCGTCGATGATCCTGGGGATCTCGACCCGCCAGCCCTTGTCCTTGTTCTCGAAGTGGATCGGCACGCGTCGCGTGCCCAAATTCTCGGCGATCATGATCGAGAACCAGCCCGTCGGGCCGCCCGCGTTGCCCGAGAGGATATCGGTGAGCGCGGCTGCCGCGCGCTCGTTCGCGCGCTCGTCGATGTACAGACCGACGGACCATTTGCCCTCGGCCAGTGGTCCCGGCACATCCATCAGCACGGCCGCATTGAGGCCGTCGAGCCCTTCGTCTCCGGAATGCCCCTGCTCGATGCGAAGGCTCCACCAGGTGTGGCAAGAACCGCGAGTGGGTTGGCTCTTGCCCAGCGAGACGACACAGGGACAAAACACGTCGCAATTGCAGCTGAGCACCAGCTCGCCGCGGATCCTCCAAGGTGCCGTCATTTCTTCTCCCAACCCCTTCGTGTGCGCTCGCTCATGCGAGCAGCCAATCCGAACCGAGAACGCCGAGCCCCCAGGTGAGCAGTCCGGCGCCGGCAATTTGACTGATCCGCCGCCCCGACGGCAACGCTTTCTCGCCGAGCATCAGAAGCATCAGTCCGGCAGCCCACATCAGATTCATCGTGCCGGAAACGAACATCAGCGCCATCAACGCCCAGCAGCAGCCGACACAGAATCCTCCGTCATGGAGCCCCATCCGTAGTGCGCCCCAGGAGCCGGGGCGCCAGGCCGTCATGAGGAAGAACATCGGTGTGCGGCATTGGGTGAGGCAGCGGTCCTTGAGCGGCGTGAGCTGAAACGCGCCGGCCCCGACCAACAGGAGTCCGCCGAAGCCGGGATGCCGGCTGACCCCGTCGGAAGAGACCAGGGCCAGCTGATGCAGCTGCCATTGCGCCAGTGTCGCCAACAGGCTGAAGCCGATCCAGACCAGCAGGTAGCCGCCCAGAAAGGCCGTAGTGGATGCCACCGCCCCGCCGCCGTCGGGTCGAGCGCGGCTGACGCGGGCGAGGGTGAGCAGCATGGGTGCGGCCGTTGGAGCCATCATTGCGACCATCATCACCACCCACATCAGAAACGTCGTCGCCAGATCGGCGGCGTTCCAGGCTTCGGTGTGTGCGTGGACGCTGGCGCCGAGGCCGCTGGCAACCGAGTGGTCCGAGAGGACGATCGTGTACGCCCAGGCGAGGGTCGATATCCCGACGAGCCCAGCGAGCACAACCAGCCGGTCTCGGTTGGCGACCTCCTCGAGCGCGGTCAGGGTTCGATTGGACATCGGGGTCGCACTCCGAGCAGCGGCAAGAGGTGAATGATCCGCTCGCCACCTCTCTGCCACAAGGGGGAGCCGGATGCAATTTCGAGGGAGATCCCTCTCAGGCGCGCCCCTTCAACATGAGGTTCCAGTAGAGCCAGGGCAGGCCGTACTTCTTGAGCAGCCACCTGTCGTAGCGCTCCTTCTTCGTGTCGATCACTGGGATCGCGGGAGTCGGCTTCTTGCTGTAGTCGAACTCCGCCAGCAACACCGAGCGATACGAAGTGACGAGCGGGCAGGCGCCGTAGCCGTCGTAGGAGGCAGCGGTCTCCCGTCCGAACATGGCTGCCATCAGGTTGTCGACCAGGACCGGGGCCTGGATTCGGACTGCAGCCCCAGTCTTGGTGTTGGGCGTATTGGTGGCATCACCGAGCGCAAAGACATTTTGAAACCTCACATGGCGCAAGGTGTGTGGGTCTACGTCGATCCAACCCTGCGCGTCCGCAAGCGGACCCTGCTTGATGAAGTCGGGCGCGCTCTGGGGGGGCACCGCGTGGAGGAAGTCGTAGGGAATGGTCACCTCCCGCTTGTCGTCACCCTCGATCACCTGGAAGACCGCCTGGCGCCGCTCCCCGTCGACCTGAACCAAGTTGTGGGTGAACCGCACGTCGATTCCGTAGCGCTGGACGACTCCGTCGAGAAGCTTGGCGTATTCGGGAACGGCGAAGAGCGACGGCGTGGCGGTGCCGAAGATCACCCGCGTCTGGTCTTGCAGCCCGCTCCTCTGGAACTGGTCGCACGCCATGTACATGATCTTCTGCGGTGCTCCGGCGCACTTGATTGGCATGGGTGGGCAGCTAAACAGCGCGGTCCCGCCGTCGAATCGTTGCAGACATTCCCAGGTCTTGGGGGCGAGGTGATAGCTGTAGTTGCTCGATACGTGCGGGGTCTCGAGGGCTTGGCGCAGCCCCACGACGCGGTCCCAATCGAGTTGAATCCCGGGGGCGGCGACGAGAAAGTCATAGTGATAGACGCCGGACGTCCTGGTAGAGACCGTCTGCTGCTCGGCATCGATGACCGTGGCGTGATCTCGGATCCACCGAACCCCGCGTGGGATCACTTGCTTCATCGGGCGTCCCGTGGCGGCGGGCGCGTACGCGCCGCCGCCGACCAGGGTCCAGGCCGGCTGGTAGTAGTGGACCGCCGCGGGCTCGATCAGCGCAACGTCGGTTTCCCCCCGGCGCCGCAGCCGCGCCGCCACAGAGATACCGCCACTCCCGCCGCCAATGATCAGGATTCGAGCACGACTGGTCCCATGGACGGAACTCGCCTCCTTCATGGTGTCTCCTCCTCCGCGAGCTCGTCGTGGCAGCCGTGGGTTGCTTCGAAGCACTACCCGGAGCGCACCATTGTGGAACCGAGCAGCGAGATCAGGCCGGCGGCCACGCCTCCGACGATCACGGCGGCCGCCAGCCCCGCTCCAAGCGGCCTGAGTCCCAGACTTCGAAGCCGCTTGAGATTGGTTCCCAGACCGACGGAGGCCATCGCGGCCGTCAGGCACCAGGCTGAGAGGGACGTGACGATCGAGATTCCAGCCTCCCATTGCGAGCTCGTCAGCAGCCCGAACAGAGGGGCGTCGCCCAGGTCACCCAGAGTGCGCAGCAGTGCCATTGCGATGAAGCCGAAGACGAACACGGGAACCAATTGCGTGAACGAAGGCTTTGCGCTGGAGCCAGCCGTTTCCGACCGGTGATGGAGCAGCGCCATGAGCGGAATCACCGCAACCATGAAGAGGTTGCGAACCAGCTTGGTGACGGTTGCCGTATCGAGCGTCTCGGGCGCGGCATATTGCTGTGCGTAGAGCAACCCGGCACCCACGACCTGCGCGGTGTCGTGGATGGCGGTGCCGAGAAAGAAGCCAGCCAGCTGCGCGTCGCCCGCGAAGAGCTGGTGCGAAATGAACGGATAGGTCACGAGTGCGATCAGCCCGAAGACCGTGATGGTCCCGACCGCATAGCTGATCTCGTCCTCGTCGGCCTGGATCACGGGCCCGGTGGCGACGATGGCCGAATTGCCGCAGATCGCTGTTCCCACCGCGATCAGCGTACCCAGGCGGGGGGGGAGGCCCAGCGCGCGACTGACCCAGCTCAAGAGGAGGAGGGCGGCCGCGATGCATGCGACGACGACCGGCAATGCTGCGAGTCCAATGCCGCCCACCGCACCCAGGCTCAGCCGAATCCCCAGCAGGCCGACACCGACTCGCAGGATCCGCTTCAGACATAGCTGAAGTCCGGCTTCGTATACCGCGGGAACACCGATGCTGTTGCGAATTCCGAGCCCGACCAGGATGGCGAGCAAGATCGGTGAGATCGGGCTCCGCTCCAGGCCGAGCAACTCGACGCCGATCGCGCGCGAGGCCGCGTGGCCAACCACCGCCAGACCGAGCGCGATTGCCAGACCCGGAAGCAGTGCTCCGAACAAGGCGAAGAGCTCGTTGCCGCGCGCCTGCCACGGCTCTCGCGCCATCCGCTCTGCGGAAGTCTCCGCCGGGTCGACCCACTCGGGAACGCCCTCCATGCTGCCCGCCCAGCGCCATAGCTCCGGGTGCTCGTACGGGTTGGTTCGGGCGGGTGCGGTGGTCTCCATGCTTCAGATTCCCATTCCCATCGACATCTCTGCGTCCTGGCGGCCTAGAATTTCCATCACGCCAGCCACGGAGTTCGCTCGCTTCTCGGGCGTGTCCATCTCTGGCTCGGGCGGCAGAACGAGGCCGCTCTCGAGATTGGCCTGTACCGCCACGTCCATCTTCCTGGGGAACGCGAGGTCGAGTTGTCTCATGAGGGTCAAGAAATCAGACCGCGATCGGTCGAGGCACAGACGCGGGTTGAATCGTTTCTCCTCGCTAACCGTCGTCACCGTGCGGCCTTTGTAGTCGTGTCCCGGATAGAGGAGTGTCGGCTCGGGCAGGGAGAAGATCATGTTGCGAACGGACTCGAAGAGCGTTGCCGCATCGCCTTCCTGGAAATCGCTGCGCCCACAGCCTCGGATCAACAGTGTGTCTCCGGTGAAGGCCATTCCGGCCTCGCGGCACAGGTAGGTGACGCAGCCGCTGGTATGGCCCGGAGTGGATATGGCCGTGAGCCGGTGGGCCCCGAAAGTCAGGGTCTCGTCGTCTCCGATGGCGAGGTCCGCGTTAACCACGCCGGACTTCGCGCTCACCACGACCTGGGAGCCGAGCTCTCGCCGAAAACGGCCCGATGCGGTGACGTGGTCCGCATGTACATGAGTCTCGAGCGTGTAGCGGAGGGTGAGGCCGAGTTCGTCGAGCAGGGTGCGATCGCGGTCGAACTGCTCGATCACGCTGTCGATGAGGATTGCCTCGAAGGAGCGTTCGTCCGCCAACAGGTAGGTGTAGGTGGAGGTCTCGGGATCGATGAGCTGGCGGAAGATCACGGCTCTCTCGGAATGGCGATCAAGATTCGAATATTCGTGTACATCACTATTGTCAATATGGGTTTTTGTCAATACCCTGGAAAGAATGGCCAGGAAGCGCGGGAAGCAACCGATGCTCTCGGGACAAGCGTTGCAGCTGCTCGCTGCGCGTTTCCGGGCGCTCTCCGATCCGACCCGCCTGAGAATCCTGACGACACTCATGGCGGGTGAGAGCTCGGTGGGCGAGCTCGTCGAACGAACGGGCATCGAGCAGCCCAGTGTCTCGAGACACCTGATCGTACTTTGGCGAGAAGGCATCATCGCTCGGCGAGCCGAGGGAAACCGCGCCTACTACCGGATCGACGATCCCACAGTGAGCCGTTTGTTCGGGCTGGTGTGCGGGGGGCTGGCCGAGCGCCTCTCGGACGATCTCGATGCGCTGCCCGACGCCGGAGTGTGGCGCGGCGACGGGATCTGACGCGACTCCCTCAGGAGCCAAGCGAACTGACAACGAGCGACTTCCAATCCGCTCACCGTAACTAATGAGATGGGTCGGGTGTGACAGGCGCGCGGCAGTGCCCAGATCGTGCAGCCGATCAGCCAGAGCGCACAGAGCCCCAAGACAACCTGCCGCAGCCGACCCCCGTGCATGAGGATGAAACCCGCCGGCATTGCGATGGCGATCGAGACCAGGGAGAGGCCGCGGATCAGGTCGACCCCGGTGCGCAATCCGAACGGTGCGAGCCAGAGTGCGTTGGTACCGACTACGAGCAGCGCCAGACACGCCCAGGCCACGGGCCGCTGCTTGCGCCAGAGGTGGCGTCCGCCCGCAACGGCCAGCGCGGCGACCAGTGGCGCGGCGAGAGCAGCAACTACGCCGAATCCCTCGAACACCGGGCTGTGACCCGCACCGAGATAGCCGCTGCGCGTGAGAAGCAGGGCCTGCTCCCACGAGCAGCCGTCGAGTAGGTGCACGGCGAGCAGAGGTGTCGCGCCGAGTGCACCGAAGAAGAGCGCAGCAAGGGCACGCAGGTCGCGACGGCCGGCCGCCAGGACGAGCCCGACCAGCCCGAAGACCAGGGCGGCAGCGGTGTGTACTGCAAACGTAGCGGTGACGGCGGCCGTCAAGAGCCAGTAACGCCCTCGAATCAACCATCCCAGCCCGAACAGCACCAGTGCGAGGCCCGCAAATTCGACCTTCGGAATGCACCACGACATGGCCAGGGGGTAGGGAAGCAATGCGAACAGGGCGGCCGACTCATCGGGCAGCGCCGCGGAGCGCTGGAAGAAGCGAAACCCCAGCAGCAGCGCGAGCGCGCTGCAGAACGCGAAGGCAGACGGGTAGACGGCGAGCCCGATCCAGGGGGTCAGCAGCGCACCCAACCCGTGATAGGCCGGTGGGTAGACGCTGCGCAGAACGGGGCTCTCCCCCAGCTGCTGGATCAGTCGCAGATGGGGCTGCAGATCCGCCCCTCCTTGCAACCCGCTCGCGCGAGCGTAGAGGGACAGGTGCAGGAGCAGAGCCAGTCCCGTACACCACCAGAACAGGGCGCTGTGGGCTCCCGCTGAAGCCGGCTTCGTCAGAGCCTTCGGGCTCGCGGTTGCTGACACGTCTTCCTACATACTACGGTGTCAATCGATCGTGCGGATGAACAACTGCCCTGTCGAATCCGCTCGAGCGCATGGGTCAGTCCGCCGCCGAGCGCGCTTCGCGAAGGGCCGAACGGCGGACCTTGCCGGCATCGTCTCGCAGAGGGTCGGTGACGTGCTCGAAGCTGCGCGGGATCTTGTAGCGAACCAGCCACTTCGAGAGGTGCTCGCTCAGCTCACTTTCGGCCAGCGGCTGCTCGGCCTCGTAGATCGCGTGGATCCTTTGGCCAAGGTCGTCGTCCGCCAACCCGATGACGGCGCTCGATCGCACCGCGGGGTGTGCATCCAGGGCAGCTTCGACTTCCGCGGGGTAGACGTTTGCGCCGCCGCTCACGATCATGTCGGTCTTGCGATCGACGAGGTAGAGGTAGCCATCGTCATCGACGTAACCGAGGTCACCCAGAGACTCCCAGCCCGCTTCGCTGGCGGCCGCTTCGGCGCCGACGTAACGGTAGGTCGAGCCCTGGCCGCCGGGTGGCATCATGAACACCTCGCCGATCTCGCCGGTCGGCTGTTGCGCACCGTCGGGGCCGAGGATCGCGATCTTCCTGTCGCCGGTGGGTCGCCCGACAGATCCCGGGCGCTCGAGCCATTCCCGGCCCGAGATCTGGGTCCCCGCGATACGCTCGGACCCGCCGTAGGCCTCGTGAATCCGATCGGGTCCCAGCCATTCGATCCACGCCCGTTTGAGCCAGGGCGGGCTCGGGGCGCCGGTGCACATCACCCGGCGCAGCGACGACAGGTCGAAGCGCTCCCGAACTTCTTCGGGCAGCCGCCAGATGCGTTGCATCATGGTGGGCACGAACAACACCCACTCTACGCGGTGCCGTTCGATCAGCTCCAGCGAGAGTGCGGCGTCGAACTTGGCGAGCAGGACCACCTGGCCACCCGAGAGCAAGGTCTGCCAGCAGGTCATGAAAGGTCCGGCGTGGTAGAGCGGCCCGGGAACCAGCGTGATTCCGTCGCGTCGCATGCCGTTCTGCACCAATTCGGGATCGCACTCCGCCGAGTTGGTATCCAGGATCAGCTTCGGACGCCCCGTGCTGCCGCCCGAGGTCAGCGCCATCGCGCAGGAGGAAACACGATCCGGAAGCGGCGTGTCCGAGAGGTCGTTCGCCGGTTCGAAGCCCGGCGGGGTGAAGGGTCGATCCCCTGCGGCGCCGCTTTCAACGCCGACCAACAGCGCCGGGTTGGCGAGCTCGATGATCGCCTCTCGCTCGATTTCCGGAAGTCGAGAGGAGACGGGCTGAGGCGTCGCCCCGAGCGTCCACGCGGCGAGACAGGCCTCCAGGAACTCGAGACCATTGGGCAGCGCGATGGTGACCAGGTCGCCCTCGCTGACACCGAGCTGTGCATACGCTCGGGCCAGGCGGTTCGAGCGCCGCTCGAGCTGCGAGCGGCTGCGCGACTCGGTTCCGAAGTGGACCGCCGCCGCATCGGGGGCGCGCTCGGCGTGCCAGCTCATGGTGCGCCCGTAGGACATCGTCGGCATCGAGGGTTCCGCGGCAGAGGTGGACCGCCGAGCGTATCGGCGCTCCGAGGCCTGCGCCAAGCCAGGATTCCCGATGGCAGCGCGCGATGGGGTCGAATTCCGCGCCCGGCCCGCCTCCCGCGACCCGTGGCAGATACGATACGTCTCGTTACTATTTTGGCGTTTCCCCCCGGCGCGCGGAGTGTCCGCGGAAGCCCAGTGGATTGCCCGCAGCGTCCAGGCCGTGCGCCGAGGCGCTTTCCGCAAGAAGGTCGACGCCTTGGACAAGCGCATGACAGAACGCGAGGTGGTCGCCGAGCTGCGCGATGGCATGACCATCGGCATCGGTGGCTGGGGCTCGCGGCGCAAGCCGATGTCGCTCGTTCGCGAGATTCTCCGCTCGCCGCTGAAGGATCTCACGATCGTTAGCTACGGCGGGCCCGATGTGGGGCTGCTCTGCTCCTACGGCAAGATCCGCCGCTTGATCTACGGCTTCGTGTCGCTCGACACGATTCCCCTCGAACCGCACTTTCGCAAAGCGCGCCAGGCGGGAAGTTTCGAGGCCCAGGAGCTCGACGAGGGAATGCTTCAGTGGGGACTCTACGCAGCGGCGCAGCGCCTGCCCTTTCTGCCGACGCGGGCGGGCCTCGGGTCGGATGTGCTCTCCATCAATCCTCATCTCAAGAAGGTCAAGTCACCCTACGAGGATGGTGAAGAGCTGGTCGCCATGCCTGCGATCGAGCTCGATGTTGCGCTGATTCACATGAGCCGGGCCGATGCCCGCGGCAACGGTCAGTTTCTGGGGCCGGATCTCTACTTCGATGACCTCTACTGCATGGCCGCGAAGCGCCGGTTCATGTCTTGTGAACGCCTGGTCGAGACCTCCGAGCTGTTGAACGAGGGATCGCTGCATACACTGAAGATCCATCGCGGCCTGATCGACGGCGTGATCGAGGCGCCCCTCGGCGCACATTTCACCGAGTGCCCACCCGACTACGACAGGGACGAGCCGTTTCAACGCGAGTACGCGGCCACGGCGAAGGATCCCGAAGCCTGGCAGACCTTCAAGTCCCAATATCTCGACGTGAGCGAAGCCGAGTATCGAAAGGCGGTGGCTCGATGAGTGAGTTCACGCGCGCCGAGCTCTGCGCCGTCGCGGTCGCCGAGTGCTTCCGAGGCGACGCCGAGATTCTGGCCAGCTCCTTTGGCGTGGTGCCCGCCGTGGGTGCACGGCTCGCGAAGCTCACCTTCGAGCCCGATCTGATCATGACGGACGGAATCGCCTCGCTGCTCCATAATGTCCCCCCGGTGAGCGGACCTGCGGCTGAGCCGATCGTCGAAGGGTGGATGCCGTTTCGTACGGTGTTCGACCTGTTGTGGTCGGGCCGGCGCCACGTCGTGATGATCGCCAGCCAGATTGATCGTTACGGCAATCAGAACTTCGCCTGTATCGGCCCGCACGCGAAACCCAAGGCCCAGCTGCTCGGGATGCGCGGCGCGCCCGGCAACACGATCAATCACACAACGAGCTACTGGGTCCCGAACCACAATCCTCGAGTCTTCGTCGAGAAGGTCGACGTGGTCTCTGGTGTCGGCTACGACCGCGCCGCGGCGCTGGGAGCGCAGACGTCGCGCTTTCACGAGATTCGCCGGGTCATCTCGAACCTGGGAGTCTTCGACTTTGGCGCTCCGGATCACGCCATGCGCGTGGTATCGGTCCACCCGGGCGTGTCGATCGATGAAGTGGTGGAGGCGACGGGTTTCGAGCTCGCCATCGAGGGCGAAGTTTCGGAGACCCGTGCGCCGCTGTCCGACGAGTTGAAGATCATTCGCGAGGTGCTCGACCCCGCGGGCTCCATGAACCGAGAGGTCCCGGACTGACCGGCACAGCTGTGCCGCCGAGCGAGAGAGCTTGAATTCTCCCCTGCATACGAGTGTTTGCGACCCGCTGGGCATCCGCTTTCCGATCATCCAAACGGGGATGGGCTGGGTGGCGACCCCCGAGCTCACCGCCGCGGTCAGCAATACGGGCGCCTTCGGTTTCCTTGCTGCCGCGACCCTGCGGCCAGATCAGGTCGAAGTCGAGATCGAGCGGGTCAAAGCGCTCACGGATCGGCCCTTCGGGGTGAACTTCTTGATGGACGCACCGGGCGCCGACGTGATCGTCGAAGCGATCATTCGCCAACAGGTTCGCGCTGCGGGTTACAACCGGGCACCCAGCGCTCAGCTGATCCAGCGTCTCAAAGACGCGGGGGTCGTCTGTGTTCCCACCTGTGGAGCTGCCCGCCACGCCGCGAAGGCGGAAGACCTCGGCGCCGACATCATCATCGTCCAGGGCGGCGAGGGTGGGGGTCACACCGGTTCCGTCCCGACTTCCCTGCTCGTCTCCCAATGCGCGGATGTGGTCGGAGTGCCGATTCTGGCGGCCGGAGGCTTTCGCGACGGTCGGGGCCTGGTGGCAGCCCTGGCCCTGGGGGCAGCCGGGGTGGCGATGGGGACGCGGTTTCTACTCACGCGTGAGAGCCCGGTGCCAGCGATCACAGCACAACGGTATCTGCAAGCCAGCGTTGGCGACGTCATCGTGACCACCGAGGTCGACGGCATGCCCCAGCGAGTAGTGCGCAACGAGCTGGTCGATCGCCTGGAACGGGCGGGCGGCTTGAGCCGGCTCTTCGGCGCGCTGCGAAGCGGACTTCAGTATCGCAAGGTGAGTGGGGCGAGTATCCCGGACCTGCTGCGTTCCGCCCTCGCGATGCGCCGCCACGAACGCTTGACTCGATCGCAGATGCTGATGGCCGCCAACGCCCCGATGCTGGCGAAGAAGGCGATGCAGGATGGCGACCCGATCGAAGGCTATCTGCCGAGCGGCTCGGTGGCGGGAGTGATCGACGATCGCCCAAGCTGCGCGGAGCTCGTTTCGAATATCGTGGCCGAAGCCGAGCGCACCCTGAAAGCATTGGGCGTTGAACCGGGTTTGGTGCGGCCGGATTGAAGGAGTTGCACATGGCGATCGAAATCGATGTCCGCGATGGCGTGGCGGAGGTCGTGATCAACAATCCTCCCGTCAACGCGCTCGACAGTGCGGGGTGGCGAGAGTTTGCGGACGGGCTCCAGGCGCTCGGAAAGCGAGACGACGTGCACTGCGTCGTGATCCGCGCCGAGGGGCGCGGTTTCCAGGCGGGAGTGGACGTCAAGGAGCTGGCCGCCGATGCCAGCAAGATCGTCGACGTCAATCGCGGCTGCTACGACACCTTCGCGGCGATCTACGACTGCCCGGTACCCGTCATCTCCGCTGTGCACGGCTATTGCCTGGGCGGGGGGATCGGCATCTCTGGCTCTTCGGACATCGTGATCGCATCCCAGGACGCGACCTTTGGCCTGCCCGAAATCGACCGGGGCGCTCTGGGCGCGGCAACCCACCTGATGCGTCTGTTCGGCGTGCAGAAGACCCGTCGGATGCTCTACACCGGAGAATCGATCGACGCCGACGAGGCATATCGAATGGGCGCACTCGAATCCGTCGTGCCTGTGGAAGATCTGCGAGCCGCCGCGCTGGAGTTGGCACGCAAGATCGCCTCGAAGAGTCCGAAGGCGTTGCGGCTGGCCAAGTGGTCGCTCAATGGCATCGAGCTACTCGACGTGAAGGAGAGCTACCGCTACGAGCAGGGCTTCACGTTGGAACTCTACACCTCGCCGGATTCCCAGGAGGCCCGCAGCGCCTTCGTGGAGAAGCGCGAGGCCACGTTCGACGGCGAAGCAGATTGATGCCCACCGCGAGAATTGGAGCTCCCGCCCGGCGGGATCGATAAGCAATGGATCTCAGCTACACCGCCAAACAGGACGCGTTTCGCAAAGAGGCCCGCGCGTGGCTGGAGGCACACGTTCCCGCCGAGCCGCTTCCCTCCTTCGACACCGCTGAGGGTTTTGCTCGTCATCGCGAGTGGGAGGCGGAGCTCAACGCGGGTGGCTTCGCGATGGTGCCCTGGCCGCTGGAGTACGGCGGCCGCGGGGCAGACCTGCTCGAATGGCTGATCTTCGAGGAGGAGTACTACCGCGCCGGTGCACCTGGACGCGTCAATCAGAACGGCATCTTCCTGCTCGGACCGACCATCATGGAGTACGGAACCGAGGAGCAGAAGGCGCGCTACCTACCCAAGATGGCGTCGAGCGAAGAGGTCTGGGCCCAGGGTTGGTCCGAGCCGAACGCCGGCAGCGACATGGCGGCCATCGCGGCCACCGCGACGCGAGACGGTGATCACTACGTCCTCAATGGGCAGAAGACCTGGGCGTCGAGGGGCGCTTACGCGGACTGGCTCTTTGGAATGTTCCGCACCGATCCCCAGAGCGCTCGCCACAAGGGCCTCACCTTCGTATTGGTGCCGCTGGACACTCCCGGCGTCACGGTCCGTCCGATCGCGCAGCTCGACGGAGAAGCGGGCTTTGCCGAGATTTTTCTCGACGATGCGCGCGTTCCGGTGACGAATCGGCTCGGCGAGGAGAATCAGGGCTGGCGAGTCGCCATGGCCACCGCGGGCTTCGAGCGCGGGCTGATGTTGCGCAGCCCCGCGCGCTTCCAGAACACTGCCCACCAGCTGGTCCGCCTCTACCGGGAGACGGTTGCCTCCGGAACATCCATCGATCCCCAGCTGCGAAACGCCGTGGTTCGATCGTGGATGGATGCGGAGGCCTACGCGCTCAACACCTACCAGACAGTCTCGCGCCTGCTCGCGGGTGGGAAGATCGGATCCGAAGCGAGCATCAACAAGATCTTCTGGTCCGAGCTCGACGTGGCCATGCACGAGACCGCGCTGAGTCTACTCGGCGAGCGCGCCGAGCTGCTGCCCGAAGCGCCCGCCGCTCGCGGAGTGGGTGGCTGGCTCGACGGCTATCTCTTTGCGCTTTCCGGACCGATCTACGCTGGCACCAACGAGATCCAGCGCAACGTCATCGCCGAGCGAATCCTCGGGCTGCCGAGAGTCTCCGCATGAAGTTCGACTTCGAACAAGATCAGCGCTTGCTCCAGGCGGCCGTGCGCGACTTCCTCGCAGGAGAGCTTCCCGTGGAGCGAGTGCGCGCGCTCTGGGATACCGAGACGGGGCGCTCACCGGAGCTGTGGTCTGGACTGGCCGAGCTCGGGATTCCCGGTCTGCTGGTGCCCGAGAATCGAGGTGGGCTCGGGCTGGACGAGATCGATCTCGTCCTGCTCCTGGAGGAGACCGGTCGGGCCGCGTTGGCCGAACCCCTGGTTTCGACGGCGGCCGTCGCCGTGCCGCTGCTTCGCGATCTGGGTGGCGCGCTGGCAGAGCGCTGGCTGACCGAGATCGCCGGCGGCCGGGCCATCGTGGCGGTCGGTCATCCGGTCAACGCCTTCACGAGCGACGCCCACGTGGCCGACCTGCTGCTGCTCACCGACGCTGAAGAGATCCACGCCGTCGAGCCCGCCGCCGTGACGCTGACGCGGCAGGCCGCGAACGATCCGGCCCGCCGCATCTACAGCATCGACTGGACGCCCAGTCAGGCTTCTCTAGTGGGGCGAGATGAGGAAGCACAGCGCCAGCTGGCAGCCGCGCTCGATCGAGGAGCCCTGGCCTGTGCGGCCCAGGCGCTGGGCGTAGCCGACCGGCTCGTCGAGCTGTCCGTCGCTTACGCGTGCCAGCGGCATCAGTTCGGCGCACCGATCGGATCGTTTCAGGCCGTGAAACACCTGCTCGCCAACGTCCAGGTGGCGATCGAGTACGCCCGCCCGGCCGTCTATCGCGCCGCTCACTCCATCGCCCGCAATGCTGCTGGCCGCGCGGTCGACGTCTCGATGGCGAAGCGCTCCGCCTGCGAGGCCGCCCAGCGGGCGGCGCGGGTTGCGCTCCAGGTGCACGGAGCCATCGGTTATACCTGGGAGCAGGACGTTCACGTCTGGATGCGCCGCGCCTGGTCGCTCGCACTGGCCTGGGGCGACGCTGCCTGGCACACTGCGCGGGTTGCCGAGGCCGTTCTCGACGGAGCCGGCCCCGCCCATACCTTCGGATACAGCGCCCCGAGCGCTGGCGAATCCATCGCGCCGAACGGGTAATCGGTTCAGCGCAGGGCGGCCCCGGATCAAGAGATGCTGGAGGAAGACATGACCACGACGAATCCAACCAAGGCCCGGGTTCCGGCGATCGAGGGCTGGTTCAACCTGGATCAAAACGCCCCGCAGCTGCTGGGGACCCAATGCCGGAGTTGCAAGAGCTACTTCTTTCCCAAGGAGACGTTCTTCTGCCGCAATCCGAGCTGTGCCGGAGACGAGTTCGAAGATGTTGCCCTCAGCCGCACGGGAAAGATCTGGTCGTATACGACCAACCACTACCAGCCACCCGCTCCCTATGTGTCGCCGGAGCCCTTCAAGCCCTACACGATCGCTGCGGTCGAGCTCGAGCGCGAGAAGATGGTCGTGCTGGGCCAGATAGCCAGTGACGTGGACCCCGAGGAATTGAAGACCGGGGACGAAGTGGAGCTGGTATTGGAGACGCTCTACGAAGACGACGAC
>CAXMOC010000069.1:0-3903 GCA_964194865.1 uncultured Opitutales bacterium
GACCATCGCCGCGATTGCCCAGGATCGCTGTACGATCAGGTTCGAAAATAGCGAGCTATCGATCAAAATCGGTGACGGGTGCCTGATCTACTACCACGAGTTCCAAGAGTTCGTCCAGCGACGCGTCAGGGTTGAAGAGCAATCGGAAACTGGACCGCTTTTGCGAGTGGTGATGAAATTCATTGGTGACGCGGTCTCAGCTGACACTCGTCAGGAGTACCGGGTATCTGCCATCAACGCCGGGCTGACGGTCACCCTCGACGGCGAAGAGGGCTGCACAATCCAGGAGATCAGCATGTCGGGCCTCGGGTTGGTTTCCGACCGGAAGTATTCGATCGGCCAGATCCTAAACGTAGCGCTTCGCTTCGAGGTCGAAGACTACGACGGCCAGATGGTGGTTGAGTGGATTCGGCAGCTCGACGGTGATCGGACTCAATACGGATTGCGCGGGCTCTTCGACGCCAAGGGCAGCGATATGCTGCGGATTGGTCTGATGCGATTCACCCAGGCGGTTCATCGCCAAAATCTCCAGCGTGTTTCCGGCGCAGCTTGATTCGATTCTTCCCCTATTTCAGGAAATTCTCCCCCGCCGGTGCCACAGGCGATGGCCGCAGGCGCCACCAGTCGCGTTTGGATTATTCGGAACCTGATCGAGCTGGTAGACTAGGGTCCGTGTCCGAAGTGGCAATTGCGGCGCTGAAAGAGGCCATCCGGGGCCGCTGTGGCTGCGAGCCCGTCACGCTTCCAGCTTGTGAATTACACCACGGCGGCGAGCTGTAGCGCGCGGTGAGCTGTCGCACGAGAGCACCCAAGAAGTTCTGCGATCTGTCGAACCGTGTGCCCGCTCGCCGCAAACCGCCTCGCCCGCGCCACCTGCGCGCGGCCTTTTCGCGATGGCGGCGGTGCTCAGCTTCGGGGCGCACGTGATGGCGCGAAGAAGAGGAGGGGGAGGTCGGGTAGCGGTCTCTCGGGGGGCTTGGGTCATTGATCGCGCGTGGGACGCTCGTGGGAAGGTTTTTTGGCCGTCAGCGAGCCGCCAAGAACCTGATTCTGTTACTACTTCTTCTTGATCCACACGGGTTCGAGTCGCGTTGGGGCGCCACTTAAACTCTGGAATTCCCTCACTTTCATTTTGTGTATGGCGATTACTGCCGGTGGCCCGCCAGGGGACAGAGGGCCGATACGAAACGCCCTGGGAGCAGCTGCTCCGGGGGCGCTTCACCCAGTGGCCCGCCGTCTCGAGTATCTCCATCCGTTCGCCGATAAGAGGTGAAGCGGGCAAGTGTCGCGCCCGCCGAGGTCCGGGACGGGATGGAGACGCGACAAATCGATCGAAGTGCGCTCGCACGGCTTCCGCTCGTGAGTGTCGGTGTCGTGCTCGTCATGCTGCTGGCCTTCCTGGTGGTCGAGTTCGGCTACGCGTCGCAGCGCGACGAAGTCAACGAGCAGCTGCGCGAAGTCGTCGACTCCGCGATCGACGACCCGATGGTCCAGATCGATCCCCGGCTGCTCCCGGTGATCCGCGACGCGTTACCGGGTTTCGAGGGCAACGAACTCTTCGCCTTCCTGAAGAACGGGCGCGGTAAGCGCAAAGGGACGGAGCAGCAGCAGAAGTTCGACGCCCAGGTATGGCGCGCCTTCAGCGCCCTGGACTCATACCCCTACCGCCAGCTGGGTCTGGTCCCTGCGCGCCCGGCGCTCGCGGGCTTTTTCGCCCACTTCCTGATTCACGCGGGCTGGGCCCACCTGCTCGCCACGGCGCTGCTGATCGTGTTGGCCGGAGGCCTGCTCGAGCCGCTCTGGGGGCGAGGGGTCTTCGCCGTCGGGGGCCTGTGCGCCGGCCTGGCTGGGGCCGCCGCCTTCTGTGGGGTCCACGCGGGGGCCGATCGGGCGCTGGTGGGTGCTTCCGCGGTGGCCTCGGGGCTCGTCGCGGCGGTGGTCGTCCGCTTCCGCTCCCAGGAGGTCGATCTGCTGGGCTGGCTGTCCCCCTTCGGCGCGGCGGAACTCCGCGTGCCGGCCTGGGGGCTCGGCGTCGCCTGGCTCGCCTACGAGGCGGCACTCGGCTGGGCGAGCCAGGGCGTGCTGCCCGGCGGGGTCGACAACGCGGTTGGCTACACGGCTCAGGCGGTGGGCGCGGCGGTGGGCGGACTGCTGCCGCTGGGGATTGCGCGCCTGGGGCTGGAGCAGCGCCTCGGCAGGGGCGCCCCGGCCGTCGTGGAGCGGCCGAAGCCCATTTCGAGCTTCGACTTCCAGAGGGTGCTCGAGCTGCGCACGAGCGGAGACGCCGACAGCGCCTACGCGCTGCTGTTGGCCGAGACGCGGCGCAGTGCGCGCAACCGGGACGCCGTGACGACTTTCTGGGAGATGGCCGTCCAACGCGAGGAGCCGGAGCGGGCGGCACCCGCGATGCTCGGGCTGATCTGCGAGGAGCTGCGCCGCGGCGCGGGCGAGGTGGCCGTCGCGCACTGGCTCGAGCTCGCGCGCCACGCGCCGGGGATTGTGCCGGGACAGGCGACGTTGGTGCGCCTGATTCCCTTGATCCGCAGGGTGGACGGCGACGAGAGCGCGATGGTGGCGCTGCGCCAGGCCGTGGATCCTGAGCGAGACGGCCCGGGTGCGGCGCTGTTGTGCAGTTTCGCGCGCTTGGCGGTGGATCTCGATCGGGAGATCGCGGTCGATGTGGCCGAGCGCGGTCTCGCCGAGGAGGATCTCGACGAGGTGCAGCGCACCGAGCTCGAGGCCATCCTCGCGCGCTTTCCCAAGGAGCGCGCCTTTGCGCCCGTGGAGGCGAAGGATCTCCCGGTCAACACCTTCTTCGAGGAGCAGGATCGCAGCGGCTTCGGCGACGGCGGCGACCTCACGCAGTTTGGCGCCCCGGGCGACGCCTTCCCCTGCCACCTCGTCACCCCCGCCGCCCCCGTCGCATTGGAGTCCGAGTCGCTCGTCCTCGAGATCGAGAGCGGCGGATTCCGCTCGGTCTCATACACCGCAGTGAGCGTCGTGTGCGTGGCCGGCGTCCGCGGGCTCGGGCCCAGGCCGATCGTCGTCGTGGACGTCTTCGCAACAGATCCCGCGAACTCCGAGATCGGGCTCTGCATCTATCGCCTGCGCTGCGATCGATTCGACCCCCGCCGCCTCGTATACGACGAGAAGGACCAGATGGTTGCGCTGCAATCCTTCCTGGAGCAGATCCTCGAGCGGACCCAGGCTCGTCCGCTCCCTGATCCGGCGGCTGCGCGTGCGAATCCCGTGAAGGTCTTCGAGTCGCTCGAGGCGTATCAGGCCTGGGCCTCGGAACGCCTCGACGTCTGACGCGCCCAGCGCCCTCCGGCGCGAATCCTTTGACGCCCGCTCACCGATTCGGCGAAGATGCCCTCGCGCGCCCGCCAAAAGGAGTCCCCCTTGTCCGACTGTGAGCCGTCAGCGGAGTTTGAACAGGCTGAGCCGGGGCCGCACCCCGGGGATCATTTTCGTTGCGAAACTGTGTAAACCCCAGAAGTGGATTACGAATCACCTTGCCAAAGCCATTACCATTTTCCGTTGCGGGGTCGTTTCGGGGGCGGAAGGCGCCTATAAGAAGTGGCTGGAGCAGCCCCCAGCGCCAATGCGGCAACATCTATGAGGAATATTCGACTTACCCAACTATCAGCCGGCGGGGAACCTAACCTCGCTTGGTACTCGACTTCTTTCGAGAACCCTTGCGCTTTCTCCGCGCACGCACACATCGCGCTGGGCACCGGCGACGACCGCCCTCGATCGCGCGCTCACAGCTCGGAGAGCCTGTCGAGCGCTTTCTGGAAGCGTCCCGCGTGGGACTTTTCGGCCTTGGCGAGTGTCTCGAACCATTCGGCGACGTCGGTGAAGCCCTCGTCGCGCGCGATGCGAGCCATGCCCGGATACATC
>CAXMOC010000070.1:0-2521 GCA_964194865.1 uncultured Opitutales bacterium
CCAGCCTCTCCTGCCCGATCACTTCTTGTCTGAGATGCTCCTGGAGTCTCTGGATCTCGGTAAATGCCGGGCTCGCCGGCACGCGCGGAGTATCGAGCGGCTGAAATGCGGTGATCATGGATTCCCCCGTTGATGTGGTTCTCTGAGGTCGGGCGGCACTCGCCCGATCCACGACGAACCTTAGGCACTGGGCCTTACCGGGAACTTTCGGGGGGATTAACTCGCGTCCATGTTTCGGCTGGGGGCGGGCTTTCGTTGTGGCGACTGTCGGTGATGACCCGCAGGAAGCGGCAGAGCGCGGGACGCGGGGAGAGATCGTCTCGGAGCGCGAGTCGCAGTAGATGAAGCGCTGCGCGGCGGGCCTGCGCCCACCAGAGCTCGCGAAGCTGACGCCCTACAGGGGCGCCTGTGCCACGCCGTTGATCGAGCTGGGCACCTCCATGTCCAGCAGGTCCAGCACCGTGGGCACGACGTCGATCGCGTGGGTGAACTGCGTGCGGGTCTCTCGGCGTGCCGCGATCGCGGCAGGCCAGTGGACGATCATCGGCTCGGCGGTCCCGCCTCACGGCGTTCGGCGCCCGCTCAATCCGTCGTGCGTTCCTTGCGGCGCGCAAGTGCGGCGAAGAAGCTCGCATCGTCTCGCCGAACGAGGAGGAGCGTCTTCTCGCCGGCCTCGCGGAGCTCTTGCTCTGCGTCGAGTCCCCCGGCGACCGCCGAGCGGTCCACCTCGACGATCACGTCGCCTGCCCGGAGGTCCGCGCTCTCCGCCGGCTCGCCCGGGTAGACGCGCGTGATCACGGCGCCTTCCGACTTGCCGAGGCCCAGGGACTGTCGGAGCTCCGGGGGCACGTCGGCAATGTCGAAGCCGAAGGCCGTGGATCCTCGGTCGTCGCCTTCCGGAGCGGCGGCAGCGTCCGGCGCCTCCGCGAGCTCGGCGATTTTCACCGTCTGCGTCCGGTGCTTGCCGTCTCGGATCAGCTCGACTTTGACCGTCGCCCCGGGCGGCGTGGACGCCACCGCGCGCGGAAGCTTGCGCATTCGGCTGATCTCGTGGGACCCGAAGCGGACGATCACGTCGCCGCGCTCGAGCCCTGCGTCGTCGGCCGGCCCTCCGCTCGTGACCTGGGACACGAGGGCGCCCTCCTGTGTCTCGAGGTCCAGGGCGTCGGCCAGCTCCGGCGTCACCGGCTGGACGGCAACCCCGAGCCAACCTCGCACGACGCGGCCGTTCTGTTCGAGCTGGGGAAGGATCTCCTTCGCCATGTTGATCGGCACCGCGAAGCCGATCGTGTTCGCCTGGGGGTTGATCGCGGTATTGATGCCGATGACCTCGCCAGCGAGGTTCAGCAGCGGCCCACCCGAGTTGCCCGGGTTGATCGCGGCATCCGTCTGGATGAAGTCGTCGTAGGAGCCGTGCCCGAGGTCCCGACCGATGGCGCTCACGATGCCGGCGGTGACGGTGTGGTTGAGGCCGAAGGGGTTGCCGATGGCGATCACCCAGTCGCCCGGCAGCAGGGCGTCGGAGTCGCCGAGTGCCAGCGGAACGTAGCTCTGGTCGGCCCTGGCGCGAATGAGCGCGACGTCGGTCTTGGGATCTGTCCCGACGACCTCGGCCTCCGAGCGGGTGCCATCCGAGAAAACGACTTCGATCTTGTCGACGCCATCGACGACGTGGTTGTTGGTCACGATCAGGCCTTCGTCCGAAATCACGAAGCCAGTTCCCAGGCTGGGAACCGTGAAGCGCCGCTGGGTTGGCGCCTCTCGGCGTCCGCGCTGACCAAAGCGCTTTCCGAACGGGTCTCCGAAGAGGTCGCCGAACGGGAAGCCGAGATTTGGTGACGACTGAACCACCGTCTTCGAGGTGTGGACGTTGACGACGCCGGGTGCAACGTCACGGGCCAGAATGGCGAAGCGGGAGTGGGGACCGTTGCTGGGGACGACGGCATCTGGATCGATACCGCGAGCGCCAGGGGCTGGCTGGGATCCGATCTGTGTCGGACCCGTCGCCGCCCGCAGGAACTCCGGTGCGGTGACGACACCGGACCAGACGAGTCCAATGGCGACGATGCAGCCGGCCAACATGCCGAATCCCAAGGAGAGCGGAGTCTTCACCCGAGTCGAGCCTCCCGTTGATGTGGTTCTCTGCGGTGGGCGGTACTCGCCCGATCCACAGCGAACCTTAGGCACTGGGCCTTACCGGAAACTTTCGGGGGGATTAACTCGCGTCCATGTTTCGCCTGGGGCGGGCTTTCGTTGTGGCGACTGTCGGTGATGACCCGCAGGAAGCGGCAGAGCCGGGAGCCGGAACCGCCCAGCGATGGAACTCGTAATCGAGTAGCGGTTGGTGGCATCCTTTTGCACCACCTGTGAGATACACTCCAGGAATTCCGTCAAGTAGACCTGAGAAGCTTTGGGGGGTTCCGTCGTGATGCCGCCTGTCTTGTTGTGCACCGATGGTTCCGAATTGTCTCTCGCTGCGGTTGCCGCGGGACATGCGTTGCTTGCGGCCGACACCCCAGTC
>CAXMOC010000071.1:0-21299 GCA_964194865.1 uncultured Opitutales bacterium
ATCGGCTTTGCGACGTCGAATTTGCTGGCTTCCTTGGGGGCGGACGTCTTCATCCACTCGTTCGAGGACTTCGATCGCAGTCAGCCCTGGGGGGCGGATGCGGAAGGCATCGCCGGCCTGTGCGAGACGCTGCGCGGCCACGAGGTTCGGATCGAGCATCAGAAAGCGGACCTCGCCAAACCCGAGACGCCGTCCGAGCTCGTCGGGGCGGCGGTCCGATGCTTCGGGCATCTCGACATCCTGATCGCCAACCACGCCTACAGCGTCAATCAGGGGCTCGAGGAGCTCACCGCCCAGGAGATCGATCGACACCTGCAGGTCAACGTTCGGGCGAGCCTGCTCCTCACCCGAGAATTCGCCGCACAGCACGACGGCCGCAAGGGGGGTCGCGTGATCCTCTTCACCTCGGGACAGCATCGCGACCCCATGCCCTCGGAGCTGGCGTATTGCGCCTCGAAGGGGGCACTGAGAGAGCTGACCCTGAGCCTCTCGCACCACCTCGCGCCGCGAGAAATCACCGTCAACACCGTCAATCCGGGCCCCACCGACACTGGCTGGGCTTCACCCGAGATCCATGACGCGGTACTACAAAGAATGCCCCAGGGCCGCTGGGGTGAGCCCGATGACGTCGCGCGCCTGATCGCGTTCTTGGTCTCCGACGCTGGGCGTTGGATCACGGGGCAGGCGATCGACTCGACGGGCGGCTTTCTCTGATCGGTGGGTGGGGTCACGCCTCCGTGACCGCCACGATGCTCTCGCGAACGATCGCCAGCAGCTCTTCGAGTTCGTCGTCGGGAATGTTGAGCGCGGGGACGACATAGACGACATTGCCGAGCGGGCGCAGATACGCACCCCGAGCGCGCGCCTCGTCGTAGACCCGCCACCCCACGTCTGCCAGGTACCCCGGATCTCCCGCAAGATCTAGCGCACCGATCATTCCGATCGAGCGCGAGCACTCCACACCGGGCAGCGCTTCCATCTCCTTGAAGGCGAGCGCAATTTGTTCCGCCTTCGGTTTGGCGCGCGCGAGAACCTGCTCCTCGTCGAAGACGCGCAGCACTTCCAGGGCCACCGCGGCGCCCAGGGGGTTTCCGCAGAAGGTGTGTCCGTAGTAGAAGGCGCGGTCGGCGTCCCCCAGGAAGCCCTCGAAAACCCGCTCGCTGGCGAGGGTCGCAGCCATGGGCAGCAGACCGCCGCTGAACGCTTTGGAAATGCACAGGAGATCCGGCTCGACACCAGCGTGCTCGCTCGCCCACATGGGCCCGGTTCGACCATAGCCCGTGAAGACTTCGTCACAGATCAAGAAGACGTCGTGCTGATCGCAGAGCTCACGGGCCCGGCGCAGCATTTGCGGATCGTAGATCCGCATTCCAGCGGCTCCTTGAACCATGGATTCCAACACGACAGCGGCGAGAGTGTCGGCGTTGTCTTCGATCACCCGCTCGAGATCTCGAAGAGAACCCTGGAGCTGCGCCGCTTCGCGTGGCGGCGGAACGTGAATGCAGTCGAGCAGCACCCCGGCGAACGGCCTGCGAAAGACTTCCACTCCACCCAGCCCGGTCACACCGATCGTGTCACCGTGATATGCCTCTTCCAGCGCGACGAATCGCGTCCGCTCGGGGCGTCCGTTTTGTGCCCAGTACTGGAGTGAGAGCTTCATGGCCACTTCGATCGAAGTGGAGCCGTTGTCGCTGTAGAAGACATGGCAGAGAGAAGCCGGCGTGACCTGACACAATGCCTCGGCGAGCTCCGACGCCGGCGGGTGGACGATTCCGCCCAACGCGGCATGGCAGAGAACGTCCGACTGCCGCCGCAAGGCCTCGACCAGCCGAGGGTGGTTGTGGCCCAGCGCCGACGTCCACCAAGACGCGTTGGCGTCCAGGTAGCTGCGGCCATCGGCGTCGATCAGGCGCGCCCCCCTGGCCTCGACCACGACCAGTGGCTCGACGTGCTCCCTATAGCTGCTCATTTCTGTGTAGGGATGCCAGACGAAACGCTTGTCGAGCTCAACGACGCGCCGTCGCTGTTCCGAGGAAGCCATCCCTTGCCCCGCTACAGGACGAGTTCCGCGAGCAAGCGCAGCGCCTCGGGCTGGCCAGCTCCGAGCAGCAGGGTCGTCGCGGGCGAACCCTTCCACGCGTCCACCCGCTCGGCAACGCGCTCTTTCGGGCCGACCAGTGCCACGGCGTCGACCAGCTCGTCGGGCACCGCTGCCATCGCCTCGGCCTTCTTCCCGTCCAGGTAGAGATCCTGGATCTTGGCGGCGGCCTCCTCGTGGCCGAGCCGCTTGGCGTAATCGTTGTAGAAGTTCTTGCCGCGGGCGCCCATGCCGCCGATGTAGAGCGAAAGCATGCCCTTCACAGGCATTCGGCAACCATCGAGATCGTCACCGACGATGCAGGTCACGAAGGGCGCCAGATCGAAGTCCTTCAGGTCCTTTCCCCCGCCGGACCTCGCGATTCCCTCTTCGATGTGGGGGACGAGAACGTCGGGCTGCTCCGGATCCATCCAGACCGGGAAGACGCCGTCGGCCACCTCGCCGCTGCAGATCAGCCCCTTGGGGCTGATGGCGGCGGTATAGATCTTCATGTCGGCGCGACCGTGGAGGATGCTCTTGAGGGGCTTGCCCAGTCCACTCGCTCCCTCACCGAGGTAGGGGATCTGATAGTGGTACCCCTTGTGCTCGAGCCTGGCTTCGCGGGCCAGAATCTTGCGCAGGATCGTCACGTACTCGCGGGTGCGCGTCAGCGGCCGCCCGTAGGGGACACCGTGCCAACCCTCCACGACCTGCGGGCCGGACGGCCCCAGACCGATGTTGAAGCGCCCGCCCGAGAGCTTGTCGAGGGTCATGGCGGTCATGGCGGTCATGGCGGGTGATCGTGCGGGCATCTGCATGATCGCAGTGCCCAGGCCAATCGTCGTCGTCTTCGCAGCGATGAACGACAGCGGCACGATGGCATCGTTTCCGTAGGCTTCAGCCGTCCACACGGAGCTGTAGCCAAGCTTCTCAGCCTCGAGGATCAGTTCGTAGTTGATCTTGATGTCGGGCCCGAATTGGCCGGCGAGCAGACCGAGTCGCATTGGGGGGGTCCTCTTTACTTTGGTGGGGGTCAGTGAAGAAGCAGCATACCGGATGCCCGCAAGATTCACCGGCAGCGGAACTCTGCGGCGTGGCTGAACCCCGTGCTGCAACTGCGATGAACTCTTGCCGAAGAGCTTGCCCAACGGCATTGCAGCTCTGGGCCCGGGGGCTGGTTGGGTGGAGTCGACGCGCTGATCCTGGCGTCGAGCGGTGTCGAAGCTACAGCGGTCATCATCGAGACGGATGACGGAAGCGGAAACGTGACCGCCCCACCCGACGATCCGGGCTGGGCGAACCTCAGTCCTTGCTGTCCGGAGCCGGATCGAGGGGGAGCTCGATTACGAACTTCGTCCCCACGCCCCCCTCGGATTCCACGTAGATCCTTCCATCGTGGCGCTCGACGATGCCGTGAGTGAGCGACAGCCCGAGCCCCGTGCCCACGCCAACCGGCTTGGTGGTGAAGAAGGGATCGAAAATACGGGTCTTCACGTCCTCCGGGATGCCCGGCCCATCGTCTTCGAAGACCAGCTTCACGCCATCTCGAGTGGGGCGGGTGGTGATTCGGATTCGGCCGTCCTCACCGATCGCGTCACACGCGTTCATGAGGAGATTCATGAACACCTGGTTGAGATGCCCCACGTAGCATCGGACGTGCGGCAATGCGCCGTAGTCGCGCTCGACGACGATCTGGTTCTTGAACCTCGGTTCCATCAGGGCCAGGGTTCGATCGATCTCTTCGTGCAGGTCCGCCTCTTCTAGCTCGGCCTGGTCCATTCGGGAGAAGGTGCGGAGGTTTTCCACAATCTTCTTGACGCGCTCGGTCCCCTCCCGGCTGCGCATGAGCAGCTTGGTGATCGCCTCTCGAACCCGTTCGGTATCGTTCTCGTTGCGCTGCGCCGTGACGAGCTTCTTGACGTACTCGTCGAGGAGCTGGAGATTGGCGTGGACAAAGCTGATCGGGTTGTTGAGCTCGTGAGCCACGCCGGCGACGAGTTGACCCAGCGATTTCATCTTCTCCGCGTGCATCAGCTGGGCCTGGGTGGCGCGCAGTTCCGCGGTGCGCTCTTCGACGCGCGCCTCCAGCGTCTCGTTGAGGCCCGCGATTTCGTCGAACGCCTTGGCGTTCTCGATGGCGATCGAGGCATTGTTGGCGAGCGTGCGAAGCAGCACGCGATCGTCTCCCTCCAGGCGATCGCCCGAGAGCTTGCGCCCCACCGCAATCACGCCGAGCAGATCGACGCCGTAGAGGATGGGAATCAGCAGCGCCACCTCCAAGCTGTCGAAGACGTCGCGGCACGCCTCGCGGTTCTCGAGATCGGGTTCGTCGTCGAAATCTGCGCGCGACAACTCTTCACGCCGCATCCAGAGGTGCTTCCAGATCGGATGATCTGACGGTATCTCGCTGGCGAGCGCGCGGGCATCCCAATCGCCGCGCGAGGCCATCGGTCGCAACTGCTTGCTGGCGTCGTCGACGAGCATCACCATGGCGCGGTTGACTCCCATGGTGTCGGTCAGCGCGACGAGAATCCGGTCGGCGATCTCGCTCAGCGAGAGCATCGAGACCATCGCCTCGGAAATCTCTCTGACGGCGACCCGATAGGCGGCGCGATCGCGATCGAAGAAGCGATCCACCAGGTCCTGCATCCGCTCGCGGAGCGGATTGAAGAGCAAAATCGCCAGGAAGAGGAAGCTCACCTGGAACCAGCCGGTACTCACATTGAAGGTCGATGCGAGGGCGTCGGCCGAAATGATCAAGAATGCAAACATCAGGGTGATGGCGATGCTCGCCGCGCCGTAGGCGGCGGATGACTTGGCCATGCGCCGAAGCTCGAAGAGCTGTTTGCGCACGATTCCGTAGCCGATCGCTACCGGAAACAAGAACAACCACAGCAATGCCAGGTGATAGTCGAACGGGCGCTGGAGGGCCCACTCGGCGAGCAGCACCAGAAAGATCGGCAGAAAGCTGACGAGCGCGCCGCCGAAGACCACATTGCCGTGATCTCGCAACACGCCCTCGGGCTGCCGGCGCCGCTCCGTCGCAACGATCGCCAGTGAGCCAGCGAACAACGTCACCGAGAAGGCGATGGCGACGTACCACATCAGACCCGCCGGCAAGCCGAGCGGCTCGTCCAGGACGGCCACCAGGGAGAGACCGGCAGCAAGGCCGTAGGGGACCAGCTGTATGCGGCGATGGCGAACCACCCAATCCGGCTCGATGGGATAGGTGGTGAACAAGTGGAAGGCAGCGGCCCCGATGAACGGAATATTGATCAGGAGCCGAGGCCAGGCCCAGCTGATCGCATTGGTCTGCATCGAGGTCGCGAGCTGTACACACATGACCGAACAGAAGAGCAGCAGCGCCCAGGCCTCGGCCTTGCCGGGACGCAGCCACCAGACTGCCGCCCCGGTGGCCAGATAGATGGCCGCCACCAGGATCACCAGACCGTGAAAGAGCGAGGTTCCGCCCCCCTGCATGCTCGAGCTGGGAACCGGAGGAACTTCCACGATGAATCTGGGTTCGCCGCGACGCTCGATCAAGTAGGCGTTGGCGACCCCCTCCTCGAGCCAACCGACACCGCGGCGCGCAGCTCGAGCGATCGGAGCCCCGTCGATTGCCAGCAGCTGATCCCCGTTTCGGAGGCCCGCAGCTTCGGCCATCTCTGACACCGAAGAAAGCACGACGCTTCCCCCCAGGTGGCTAGCGTCGAAGGGATACGTCAGATGCTGGTCTGGGCTTCGCAGGGTCGCTAGGGAGAGAACCAGGCCGATGACGGCCCAGCACACCGCGATTGCAGCGGCCAGCCTACGCAGTCTAAGGGTGGAGGTGTTCATTCAGGCAACGGCACAGCCACAAGCTAGCGCCCAGTCGGGCCCAAAGCCCGGCTGCGCGGCGCTGGTTCGCTCCAAGGTGCTTTCGGCGAGCGCACGTTTCGGCGGGCTCCACAGCCTGGGAGCGCCGAACTCCTCCGACGCGTTGCCTAGCGCTCGATCGGTTCGGGATCGACGGCGGGGAGCCGGTAGCTGTAGCCCCGGTTGTTCAAGGCGACCGTGGGTGAATCCGTGTCGCCGGGCCGGTCGCGATCCAGAATCACCTGCACCGTGCCGCCCTGTTGGGCACCGAGCTGACAGCTGGGCCCCTCGGCGATCGGCTGCGCTGCGGTCTTCCGAAGCACCTCCTCCGCGTGGACGACGCGCACCCCTGGCGCGCTGAGTGCGAGCGTTGCGAGCGTGGCCAGGCTGCCGGCCCAGAGCTTCCAATCGAAACGGAAACGCAGTCGCATGGATTCCTCCGTGGTACCTTCGTCCTTGCCCCTGGTTTCAATCGGCCGATTCTCGGGTTGCCTTGACCGAAACGCCGGATTTGCCGCGCAGCTGCGGGTCGCTTTCGCCGAAGTTGCCAGAAAGAGTCGGTTCAGACACGGGGGTGCGGTGCGGAGGCCCCCGTGCATCTGGTCAGCTTCGAAAGGCGGGACAACAGGCGGCGAAACCAGGCGCCGCCCCCTTCCGGCGGCGCGTCGTCCGTGGATGGGGAGTTGGATTTCGACGGGCCTCCCGGCGTGCGGCACCTCGGCGCAGTGCTTCAGCTGGGACCTCACGCGGGCTGGGTGGTCGATCTGAACCGCGCCCTCGCGATCAAGCTCGCCTACGACGACGCCGGAGCTCCGGAGGCCGAAGCAGATTCGCTGGTCCCGTCAGACATCATCTCGTTCCTGGAGCGGGGGCCAACAGCGCGTAAAGCGGCCAAGGCGGCGCTCGATTTCGCAATCGATTCCCTGGATCGCTACGACGCGCCCGACGTCCTGCGGGCTGGTGCCGTCGTGCCGCTGTCAGCACTCCGCTTGCACGCCCCGGTCGCGCGCCCGGGCAAGATCATCGGCGTCTCTGGATCCCATCCGGATCCCAGGAACGACACAACAGCGGGTCGGAGGGTGCCCGAGCTCTTTCTCAAGGCGCCATCGGCAGTCATCGGGCCGGATGAGGAGATCGAGCTGCCGAGTTGGGACGCCAGCTTCGACTTCGGAGGAGAGCTGGCCGTCGTCATCGGGGCGCCGATCCGAAACGCCACGGCGGAGGAGGCAATCGAGTCGATCGCCGGATACTGCGTGGCAACTGACCTCTCGGCGCGATTTCCGGAATCTTCGCAATCGCCCTCTTCGCCGTCTTCCCCCTCTTCGTCTCCCAACTGGGGGTCCGACTCGATCCGAAAGTCGTGCGACACGTTCTCTCCCCTCGGCCCCGCACTCGTGACGCCCGACGAACTATCGAACCCCGACGAGCTGGCCATTCGCTCGTCGGTCTCGGGCGAGGTGGTTCACATTTCGAGCATGAAGGAGCTGCGGTTCCCGGTCGCGAGCATCGTCACTTTCGCCGCCTCGATCATGACGCTCGAGCCCGGCGATGTGATCTTGACGGGCACTCCGGGCGCCCCAGCGATAGCTGGAGAGCGGCGCTGGCTTCGCGACGGAGACCTGATCGAGGTAGAAATCGACTCCCTGGGCAGGCTGAGAAACTACGTGACGTCGGACAGCAGAGGGAAGGCGCGTTCGGGCTGAACCGACAGCGGAATGCCGGCCGGGGAGCCCGGTCTAGATTCCCGAGCCCTTCTCTTCCAGATGAATCCCGCACTCCTTGGTGTCGTCGTCCTCCCACCACCAACGCCCCGCGCGCAGGTCATCGCCGGGGCCAATCGCACGAGAGCACGGCTCGCAACCGACGGTTGGATAACCCTGCGCGTGGAGTCGATTGCTCGGGATCCCGTGTCGGCGAACGTAGTCCGCCACCTGATCCTCGCTCCAGTCCGCAATCGGGTTGAGCTTGGCGATTCCAGCGTGGGCACGATCGACTTCGAGCTTCGCCGTGAGTGCACGCGACCCGCTTTGCTCTCGTCGCAAGCCGGTGACCCAGGCGTCGAGATCGGCGAGGTAGCGATTGAGGGGCTCGACCTTGCGAACCCGACAGCAGAGCTGGCGCTTTTCGACGCTCTCGTAGAAGAGGTTGAGACCGTTCTCCTGCACCAGCGACTGCACCCGTTCGGACGCCGGGAAGACGACTTCGACGGTCTTGCCGTAGCGGTCCCGAACTCGATCGATGAGGTCGTAGGTCGCTTGATGGAGTCGACCGGTATCCAGCACGAAGACCCGGGACGCCGGCTCGATGCGATGCATCATGTCGAGCAGGATCAATCCTTCGGGCGCCCCGAACGAGCACGACAGAGCGATCCGATTTCCAAATTTCTTGATTCCCCAAGTCAAGATTTCTTCGGCGCTCATCGACTCGGTTGCCCCAGAGGTCGAGATTCGTAACACCTCGTGATCAAAGGCTTTGTTGCCACTCAGTTCAGTCGACTTGGCGGTCGCCTCGGTACCCATGACCTGCGAGCGTAATTGAATTGGATCGGATAGCAACAATTCACGATCTTTATGGTGTGTTATTGCGGTCGGTTCGAGCCGCGGCCCAGCGGTGAGTCAAGCGCCGTAGCGCCGCACGGCAGCGGGAGCTCGCACGCGCCGCGCGAGCTGCTCGATGGTCTCGTGGAGCACGGGATGGACGAAATCGGCGGCCAGATCGCAGAGCGGCTCGAGCACGAAGGGGCGCTCCGCCAGGCGTGGATGGGGAACGTCGAGGCCGGGCTCGGCCACTTGCCGATCGCCGTAGAGCAACAGATCGAGGTCGAGGGTACGCGACGCGTTTCTCACGGAAGTCCGCAGGCGACCCCGCGAAGCCTCGATCTCGAGCAGCCTTCGCAACAGAGCACCCGGTGCGAGGGCGGTTTTCAATTGCGCGGCCGCGTTGAGATACGGGCTCTGGGGCGGCGGACCGACCGGATCGGTCTCGTATATCGGCGACAGCGCGACAACCTCGATACCGTCGGTCGCGCGCAGCGCTTCGAGCGCGGCACTCAGGTGCGCCTGGCGATCACCCAGGTTCGACCCGAGCCCCACGTACACTGGCTCATCCACTCGCCCGTGATCCACTGACCGATTCTACAGCTACAATTCGAGGTCGTGTCGGGGCCTCACAACCTACCCCCTGCTCTCGTCACAGCAGTTCCGGGGCCGCGCTCGCGAGAGCTGACATCTCGGCTGCGAGCGGTCGAGAGCCGCAACGTCACCTGCACAGAGCCGGCGCCGCCAATCTTCTGGGAGCGGGCTTCGGGATCGAACGTCTGGGATGTTGACGACAACCGCTACATAGACCTGAGCTCCGCCTTCGGGGTATCCAACGTCGGCCATTCGCACCCTCGGGTGGTGGGCGCGGTAGCCGAGCAGGCCGAGCGGCTGCTGCATGGAATGGGCGACGTCCACCCTTCCGAGGTTCGACTCGAACTGCTCGAAAGTCTGGTTCGACACTATCCCGGCGGCGTTCCTGCCCGCGCGATACTGGGATCATCCGGCTCCGATGCCGTGGAGATGGCCCTCGAGACGGCCTTGCTTTCGACGGGCGCGCCCGGTGCGGTGGCCTTCGAAGGGGCGTACCACGGCCTGAGTCTCGGGGCGCGCGACGCGACCTGGCGTCCGATCTTCAGGGAGCCCTTCGCCGCCCGACTTCCGGGCCTCACCGTCTTCGCACGCTTCGGAGTTGCGAGCGACGTCCGCCGAGCCGCGCAGTCGAGCCGGGTGCCGGTTGGGGCGGTATTGGTCGAGCCCATCCAGGGACGCGGCGGCGGGCGGATACCCCCTGAGGGTTTTCTCGCTGAGCTGCGCTCGATCTGCGACGAGGAGGGCTGGCTGCTGATCGCCGACGAGGTCTACACCGGATTCGGTCGAACGGGGAGGTGGTTTGCCTGCGATCACGAGGGCGTAATTCCGGATCTGTTGTGCGTCGGTAAGGGGCTCGCCTCTGGGATGCCGCTCTCCGCGTGCATCGGCAAGAGTGAGATCATGGATGCCTGGCCGGCTTCGGAGGGAGAAGCGTTGCGGACGCAGACCTTCCTCGGCCACCCACCGAGCTGTGCCGCGGCGCTTGCGTCGATCGCGGTGCTCGAAGACGAAAAACTGGTCGAGCGCGCCGCCGAGCTCGGAGCGTTCGCACTCCAGGAGTTGCGGCGGCTCTGCCAGAACCAACCGGGAATCGTCGAGCTGCGCGGGCGCGGCCTGCTGCTCGCCCTGGAGCTCGATACCCCGCAACGAGCGGAGCACACCTGCGCGCAGGCGCTGGCTAGCGGCATCATCATCCTGCCAGACGGAGACGATGGTCGCGTGGTTTCGATCTGCCCCCCGCTCGGCATCGACCGCGCGCTGCTGGAGCTGGCACTCGGGCTGGTGGTGGGGGCACTGACATGAGTGGCGACCCCGGGCGCTCAGAGATCGACGGGCGCGTGCTGGCTTGGATGCGCGAACCCGAATGGAACTACGACGAAGCTCGCTTCGAGCAGCTGGCTCTCGAACTCTTCGCCTTTCAGTTCGAGCACTGTGAGGTGTTTCGGAGATTTTGCGAGGGTCGCGGCCAGACGCCGTCGACGATCGAGGGCTGGCGACGAATTCCCGCAGTACCGGCGGGTGCCTTCAAGGAAGTCGAGCTGCGAAGCTTTCCCTCGGAAGCGACGACCCATCGCTTCCGCACCAGCGGGACCTCGACGTCCGTTCGTGGGACGTTGCACCTCGATACACTCGAGCTCTACGAGGCGTCGCTGCTTCCGACCTTTCGACGTTTCGTGTTCCCGGAGATGACGACTCCGCTGGATCGGGCGGCCATTCGAGTTCTCGCTCCTCCCCCCGATCAGGAGCCCGACTCCTCGCTCTCCCATATGTTCGGAGTGGCACTCGCTGAGCTGGGGGCAGCCGGCAGCAGCTTCGACGTCGACGACGGGGTGCTCCAGGTCGATCTCCTGCTGACATCGCTGGTGGAATCCGCCGCGTCGGAGTCGCCCGTCGCTCTGTGCGGAACCGCATTTGCGTTCGTCCATCTGATCGACCATCTGGTCCGTCGCGGTGTGCTGGTCGGCCTGCCACCCGCTTCGCGAGTGATGGAGACCGGCGGCTTCAAGGGCCGCTCGCGCGAGATGCCACCGGCCGCCCTCTACGCCGAGCTGAAGCGCGTGCTGGGAATTCCGGCCGAGCGGATCGTGAATCAATATGGGATGACCGAACTCGGCAGTCAGTTCTACGATTCGGTGCTGCGCGCGCCAAGCGAGCCGCGCCGCAAGCTCGGACCCCCGTGGGCACGCGTCGTCATCATCGATCCCGACACCGGTCACGAGGCCGCGACCGGCCACGTGGGAACCATCGTGGTAATCGACCTGGCCAACACCGGAAGCGTTCTCGCACTCCAGACAGGGGACCTGGGTCGAGCCGTGCTCGACGGCTTCGAGGTGGTCGGGCGTGGGCCCGGAGCCGAGGAGCGCGGCTGTTCGATCGCGGCCGACGAGCTGCTCGGTCGCGAGTTTCCGTGACACCGGACGAGATCTCGCAGCGCCTGGGATCGCTGCGAGACGCCGGCCAGCGGCTCAAGCGCCGCTCTCTTGCGGATCTGCTCGGGGTACTCGGCGCGGTGCTCGACACCTGGCGGGATCCGAACTCGCAGTGGCGGCGTGAACTCGAGGCCGAGCTTCCGGCGACGACGGGCTTCGGCACTCCGCTGATCCAGCGTGGACTCGAGCACGCACTGGCTGGATGGACGAGCCGGGCGTTGAGTGATCTGGCCACTCGCGAGCTGGGCGCCGTGGGAGAGCACGAGGCCGCGCCCCGTCATGAAACCGCGCGCCTTCGTATGGCGGCCGGCTTCGACACCACCGCGGTAGTTCTGGCGGGCGCGATCCCCATGCCCACCCTGCTGTCGCTGATTGCACCGCTGATCTTGCGCTCCGCTGTGTTGGCGAAGCCGGCCTCACGAGATCCCGTGACACCGCGGCTGGTTGCGTGTTCGATCGCCGAGGCCGATGCCGAGCTGGGAAGCTGCATCGATCTCGCGCCCTTCGATGGTAACGACACCGCCTGCATCCGCTCCCTGCTCCGGGCGGATTGCGTCTACGCGACGGGCTCCGACGCGACCATCGCGGCATTGCGGTCCCTGGCGCGCCCCGGGCAGCGGTTGGTGGCCGACGGCCATCGGGTCTCGTTAGCCGCCGTCGCGACTCCGAGCCGCGAGAACTCGGTCACCGATCTCGCGGAGCGCCTCGCGCTCGACATTGCGCTCTGGAACCAGCTCGGCTGCCTCTCGCCCATCATCGTCTTCGCGGTGGGTGACGAACCGTCGGGAGCCGAAGCGCTGGCGGAGGACCTGGCCCGTGAGCTTCAACGGGCAGAGAAGATGTGGCCTCGCGGCGCGGTCGACGCGGCTGCTGGGCGCGACATCGCCCGGGAACGCGCGGAAGCCGAGCTGCGTTCCGCCGCTGGAAGAAGGGTCGTCGTGCACTGCAGCGATTCGACCGCATGGACCGTCGTGCTCGAAGCCGACGCGGAGCTGCGCCCGGCGCCACTTCATCGCTTCATCCGCGTCGTACCGGTCAACGATCAGGCCGCGCTGCTGAGCGCGATGAGGCCACTCGGCGGCCAGCTCGCCGCGGTAGCGCTCGAGGGATTCGGAGATCGGGCGGATTCGCTCGGGCGAGCCATGCTGGAGCTGGGCGCTTCCCGCGTCTGCAGACCGGGCTGCCTGCAGAGCCCGCCCCTCTCTTGGCCTCGCGGCGGGCGGGCAGTTCTGCTTCCGCTAGCTCGCCTTGGTGACCTGGAGCGGTAGAGTCTGGCGTCGGAGGAACGATGAGGATCTATCTGGTCACGCCGAAGAATCCGCCGAGCTTCTGGACCTATGACGAGATCCTCCCGATCCTGGGCAAGCGCTGCATCTTTCCCAACCTCTCGATGCCCACCCTCGCCGGTCTGTGTTCCGACGCCCACGAAGTCGTGCTTTGCGACGAGAACGTCGAGGAGATCGACTTCGATTTCGAGGCCGACATCGTCGGGGTGACCGGCTACATCATCCACAAGGAGAGGATTCAGGAGATCGTTTCCAAATTTCGCGAACGCGGCCGGTTCGTAGCCGTCGGCGGACCCTACGCATCACTGTGCCCCGACGAGCTGCGAGGCACCTGCGACGCGCTCTTCGTCGAGGAGGCCGAGGAAACCTGGCCTCGATTCCTGCGAGACTTCGAGGCCGGGCAGCCGAAGCCTGAATACCGCGCCAGCGAGAAGCCGGACCTGACGAATTCACCGACGCCCCGCTTCGACCTGCTGAAGGTGGATCGCTACCACGCCCTGACGATCCAGTTTGCGCGGGGCTGCCCCTTCACCTGCGAGTTTTGCGACATCATCGTCATGTACGGGCGGCGACCGCGGGCAAAGACCGTGGCGCAGGCCATGACTGAGATTCGCGAATGTCTCCGCCTGGGCGCGAACCAGGTCTTCATCGTCGACGACAACTTCATCGGCAACAAGAAGCTCGCCAAGGAGCTGTTGCGCGAAATGGCGCGCTGGGGGCACGAAAACCAGTACCCCATCGACTTCAACACCGAAGTTTCCCTGGACCTGGCCGAAGACGACGAGCTGCTGGAGCTGCTGCGCGCCGCCAACTTTACGACGATCTTCATCGGGATAGAGAGTCCGCGGATGGAGTCCCTACGCGAGACGAAGAAGAACCAGAATACGAGGGGAGACCTGCTCGAGCGGGTGCGCAAGATCCAGGGCTATGGAATCCAGATCCAGGCCGGGATGATCGTCGGATTCGACCACGACGACGAGTCGATTTTCGAGGAGCAGCTCCGCTTCATCCAGGAATCCCGAATTCCGGTATCGATGACCGGAATGTTGCAGGCGCTACCCAAGACACCGCTCTACGAGCGCGTCGAAGAGGAGGGTCGCCTGTTGCGCGAAACTTCCGGGGATCAATTCGCGCTCTCGAACATCCAACCGGTCAAGATGTCCCGCCGGCAGCTCTACGAGGGCTACCGATGGTTGGTGGAGGCGCTCTACGATTTCTCCAATTACAAGCGCCGAACGCTCGATTTCCTGATTCATCGCGGCGGCCAGGTACACCGGGGCCGCAACGTCCGCAGCGGCGACGCCCGCCGACTACTCCAGATCCTCTACGCCACCGTGGTCCGCGGGGGGCCGCGCCGAGCCTGGTTCACGCTCTCGCTGCTGGGCGCCACCCTGTTGCGACGTCCCTCCGTGTTCAAGGAGGCCGTGTCCTTCGCCGTGGTGCACCAGGCCTTCCAGCGCTACGCGACGACCCTGGGAGTCGACCTCGAGCGGGCGCTCGCGGAGATTCCGGCCGAGGGGCAAAACGCCGCACCGACCCGCTGAAGCGGGCAAGCCAGGCCGGATCCCGGGGCTCTTCGGTACGCGCCCAGCTGTCGAACTATATAGAATAGCTGGGGTTTTCTTCCATCAGGACCGAATCGGTCCGATATTTACAGGACTGATTCGGTCCGATATCCTCACTGAGTGTTCCGGATCAGCCGTCTCACCGACTACGGGATCGTCATCATGGCCCACCTCGCGGGCCGCCAGGACGACCACACCCACAACGCGCGCGAGCTGGCGGATGAAGTCCAGCTTCCGGTGCCCGCTGTGGGCAAGATTCTCAAGTCCCTGACCCGAGCGGGACTGCTGACCTCCCAGCGCGGATCGAAGGGCGGCTACAGCCTGGCGCGTGCCGCGGACGAGATCAGCGTGGTCGAGATGATCTCCGCTCTCGAGGGTCCCGTCGGAATCACCGAGTGCACGATTCACCCGGGAGCCTGCGCGCAGGAGGCGAGCTGCCGGGTGCGGGACCCATGGCAGCGGATCAACGCCGCGGTTCGCGACGCGCTCGATCACATCACACTCGCCGATCTGGCGAAGCCCGTTTCGTTCGCCGACTCGTTCGTGCGGCTGGGCGGCCTGAACCTCCTTTCGCCAGCGGCCACGGATGTGTCGGATTCGGGGAGTAGGCGATGAGTGAATCCTCCGACGCCCTGCTCGAGAAGCTGTCCAACCGAGACTACCAGTACGGTTTCGTCACGGACATCGATTCGGACCAAGCCCCGCCTGGGCTCAACGAGGACATCGTCCGGTTAATCTCCGCGAAGAAGGAAGAGCCGGGTTGGCTGCTCGACTGGCGCCTCAAGGCGTTGGCGCGTTTTTTCGAGCTGCTCGAGCAAGACGTGGAGCCGACCTGGGCGAACGTCGACTATCCAAAGATCAACTTCCAGGACATCATCTATTACTCGGCGCCCAAGCAGGCCGAAAAGATCGATAGCCTCGACGAAGTCGACCCGGACCTGCTCGCCACCTACGAGAAGCTCGGCATCTCGCTCACGGAGCAGAAGCGCCTTCACGGCATCGCTGTCGACGCAGTCTTCGACAGCGTGTCCGTGGCGACCACCTTCAAGGCCGAGCTCGAGCAGCAGGGCATCATCTTCTGCTCGTTCTCCGAAGCCGTGGGGCGTTGTCCCGAGCTGATCCAGGAGTATCTCGGTTCGGTGGTACCCATCTCGGACAACTTCTATGCAACGCTCAACTCCGCGGTGTTCACCGACGGCTCATTCGCCTACATCCCCAAAGGCGTTCGCTGCCCCATGGAACTCTCGACCTATTTTCGCATCAACGCCGCGAACACCGGGCAGTTCGAGCGCACCCTGTTGATTGCCGACGAAGGTTCCCACGTCAGCTACCTCGAGGGCTGCACCGCACCCATGCGCGACGAGAACCAGCTGCACGCGGCCGTCGTCGAGCTGGTCGCCCTGGACGATGCCGAGATCAAGTACTCCACGGTCCAGAACTGGTATCCCGGCGACAAGAACGGCGTCGGTGGCATCTACAACTTCGTCACCAAGCGCGGCGCCTGTCGAGGCAAGCGCTCGAAGATCTCCTGGACCCAGGTCGAGACGGGTTCGGCGATCACCTGGAAGTACCCGAGCTGCCTGCTTCAGGGCGACGACTCCGTCGGAGAATTCTACTCGGTCGCCATGACCAACAACCTCCAGCAGGCCGATACCGGAACCAAGATGATCCACATCGGCAAGCGCACGAAGAGCACCATCATCTCCAAGGGTATTTCGATCGGGCGCTCCCAGAATACGTACCGCGGCCTGGTTCGCATCCAACCCGGAGCCACCGGAGCGCGCAACTACTCCCAATGCGACTCACTCTTGCTGGGGGAGGAGTGCGGCGCGCACACCTTCCCCTATCTCGAGGTCAAGAACTCCTCGGCAACCGTGGAACACGAAGCGACGACGTCGAAGATCGGGGAAGACCAGCTCTTCTACTGCCTCCAACGTGGAATCTCGGAGGAAGACGCAATCTCGATGATCGTCAATGGATTCTGCAAGCAGGTCCTGCGAGAACTTCCGATGGAGTTCGCGGTGGAGGCCCAGAACCTGCTGGGTTTGAGCCTCGAAGGGAGTGTCGGCTGATGGGTGAGACGCCGCTGCTCGAAATCCAAGGCCTGCGCGCGCGCGCGGGCGACGCCGAGGTGCTCCAAGGGCTGGATCTGATCGTTCAACCCGGTGAAGTGCACGCCATCATGGGCCCCAACGGATCTGGCAAGAGCACCCTCGCCAACGTCCTCGCCGGCCGGCCCTCGGTGGAGGTGACCGGCGGCTCGGTGCTGTACCAAGGCAACGACCTCACGACCCTCGTTCCGGAAGACCGCGCCAAAGAGGGCATCTTCCTCGCGTTTCAGTATCCCGTCGAGATTCCTGGGGTGGCGAACGCCTATTTCATGAAGGCCGCTCTCAATGTCGCGCGTACGCATCGCGGCGAACCGGAGCTCGACGGCATGGACTTCCTCGAGTTCGCTCGCGAGAAGATGAAGCTGGTCGGGTTCGACGAGAAGCTGCTCAACCGCGGGATCAACGAAGGCTTCTCGGGCGGCGAGAAGAAGCGAAACGAGATCCTTCAGATGGCGATTCTGGAGCCGCGGCTCGCAATCCTGGACGAGACCGACTCGGGGCTCGACATCGACGCCCTGCGCGTCGTCGCCGACGGCGTCAACGCGCTGCGTTCCCCCGAACGGGCGGCGATCGTGATCACCCACTACCAGCGACTGCTCGAGTACGTGGTCCCGGACTTCGTTCACGTATTGGCGGATGGACGCATCGTCCGCTCGGGCGACCGAGAGCTCGCTTTGGAGCTCGAAGAGAGGGGCTACGCCTGGCTCGAGGACGCTCCCGGAGAGACCCGAGCTCCGTTATGAAGCCTGACGCGGGCCTGGAGCACTTCGTCGCGAGCTTTGCGGCCAACGAGGCGGTACTGGCTGAGTCGAGTCCCGCCTGGCTGGCCCCGCTGCGTCGAGACGCGATCGAGAAGTTCGCCTCACTGGGTTTTCCGACCCGGAAGAACGAAGCCTGGAAGTACACCAACGTCGGCGCCATCGCGAAAGCCGCCTTCGACCCGTCTCCCACTGCGAACGGCGCTGTCTCGAGTGGTGACGTCCGAGCGCTGCTTGCGGATCGGGCACAAGAGTGCACGTTGGTTTTCATTGACGGCCGCTTCGACCGGGAGCTGTCCACCCCGGCCGCCCAATCGAGCGGCCTCGTGGTGGGGAGCCTCTCGGATGCGCTGGCAGAGAGCCCGACCGAGCTGCGGCCCCTGCTCGAAGCCCCGGACTCGCTGCAACGGCCTTTCACCGCCCTGAATGGCGCCTTCCAGCGAGACGGAGCGTACGTGCGGGTGACGCGCGGCGTCCAGTGGGAGCAGCCGATCCAGCTGATCTTCGTGGCGACGCCGGAAGCCGCCGGCCGAATCTCGAACCCGCGCAACCTGATCAGCATCGATGCCGGAGCCAGCGCCGCGGTGATGCTGCACTACGCGTCGCTGTGCGACGCCAGCTACTCGACCAACGCCGTGACCCAGGTACGGGTCGGTGTCGATGCTGAGCTGGATCTCGTCACGATCCAATCCGAGTCCGACAGCGCCTATCACCTCTCCTCTGTCGACGTCATGCAGGATCGAGACAGCCGCTTTCGTTCCCATTGGGTTTCTCTCGGCGGAGCGCTCGCGCGCAACGAAGTTCACGCTCGACTGGACGCGCCGGGAACCGACTGTGCGCTGAACGGACTGTTCGTGGCCGGGGGCGAACAGCACGTCGATAGCCAGACCACGATCGATCACGCGAGCCCTCATGGAACCAGCCGTGAGCTCTACAAGGGCATCCTAGACGGCCGCTCGAGGGGAGTATTCAACGGCGCGATCCTCGTGCGCCCCGGCGCGCAGAAGACCAGCGCCCAGCAGTCCAATCCCAACCTGCTCACGTCGAACGCTGCCCACATCGACACGAAGCCGACTCTCGAGATCCGGGCGAACGACGTCAAGTGCAGCCACGGCGCCACCATCGGGCGTCTCGACGACGATTCGCTCTTCTACCTGCGGTCTCGCGGAGTGGATCTGCAGCGGGCCCGGAAGATGCTGACCGTCGCGTTCGCTTCCGAGATCGCCCAGGGGATTCCCCAGGAGTCGCTTCGGGCCCAGGTGGAAAAGCTCGTTGCGGAGAAGCTCGAACGCAACGAAGTGCAACCGGAGGCAGCATGAGCGCCGCCGGCAACACCGCGCTCCGAAACGCTGTGAGGCCGTCGCAGGGCGAGACGAATTTCGATGCCCGGCGCGCGCGAGATGACTTTCCGATCCTCGGAACCGACGCCAACGGCAACCGTGTGGTCTTTCTCGATAGTGCGGCCAGCGCCCAGAAGCCGCAGTGCGTGATCGATGCGATCTCCCGCTGCTACAGCCAGTGCTACGCGAATATTCACCGGGGCGTGTACGAGCTCTCGGCTCGGGCGACCGCCCAGTTCGAAGAGGTTCGCCGGACCGTCCAGCAGTTCATCGGAGCCGCGGATCCCCGCGAGATCGTCTTCGTGCGCAACACCACAGAAGCGATCAACCTGGTCGCCGCCAGCTACGGCCGCAAGAACCTCGGGCCCGGCGACGAGGTGCTGATTACGGAGATGGAACACCACTCCAACATCGTGCCCTGGCAGATGCTCTGCGAAGAGCGGGGCGCGGAGCTCCGGGTGGCACCCATCGACGATCGAGGGGAGTTGCTGCTGGAGGAGTTCGAGAAGCTGCTCTCTCCGCGCACCCGAATCGTCGCGTTCGCGCACATCTCCAACGCGCTGGGCAGCGTCAATCCGGTGTCAGAGATCACTCGGCTCGCCCACGCAGCGGGAGCCGTGGTCGTCGTAGACGGTGCCCAGGCCGTTCCCCACCAGCCTGTCGACGTGGTTGATCTGGACTGCGACTTCTACGCGTTCTCCGCCCACAAGGCCTACGGACCATCGGGTGTCGGCGTGCTCTACGGCAAGGCGTCGCTGCTGGAGAACATGCCCCCCTATCAGGGGGGAGGCGGAATGATTCGGCAGGTGCGCTTCGAGGGAACCACCTACGAGGACATTCCGCATCGATTCGAAGCCGGTACCCCAGACATCGCAGGCATCTGTGGATTCGGCGTGGCGCTCGATTACCTGAGCGAACTCGGCCTGGATTCGATTGCCAGCTACGAGCGTGAGCTGCTCGATTACGCGCACGGTGCGCTGGAACGAGTCCCGGGCTTGCGAATGATCGGAACGGCGCACGAAAAGGTCTCGGTGCTCTCCTTCGTCCTCGAGGGTGTGCACGCCCACGATGTCGGCACCTGTCTCGACAACGAGCGGGTGGCCGTCCGGACGGGCCACCACTGTGCCCAGCCCGTGATGGACCACTTTGGAGTTCCCGCCACGGTCCGAGCTTCGGTCGCTCTCTACAACACCCCGGAAGACATCGACGCGCTGGTCAGAGCGCTGGTCGCGACTGGGGAGCTGTTTGGATGAGTGCCGAGCTGCGCGAACTCTACCAGTCCGTGATTCTCGATCACAACAGGCGGCCGCGAAATTTCGGCGAGCCGGCGGGCGCCAATCGCTCGGCGGAGGGCGTCAATCCCCTCTGCGGTGATCAACTCACCGTCTATTTGACGATCGAGGGTGACGAAGTCGCAGAGGCCGGATTCGAAGGCAGCGGTTGTGCGATCTCGGTGGCCTCAGCGTCTCTCATGACGGAAGGCATCAAGGGTCAGAAGATCGACACCGTCGAGCGGCTATTCGACGGCTTTCACGGCATGGTGACTACCAACCCGCGCACTGAGATTCCGGACAAGCAGCTCGGCAAGCTCTCGGTCTTCGGAGGCGTGAGGGAATTTCCGATGCGCGTCAAGTGCGCGACGCTCGCTTGGCACGCGATGCGCAAGGCCCTGCTCGATGCGGGCGGCACGGCAACCACCGAGTGACGCGGCCGGGCAGCTGCCACTCACGTCATGGAATGACTCATGGAAACTGAAGCACCTCTACACGAATCTCAGAATCTTCGCGATCGCGTGATCGAGCAGTTGAAGACCGTCTTCGATCCGGAGATTCCGGTCAACATCTATGAACTCGGATTGATCTACGGAGTGGATGTCGCCGAAGACGGCGCCACCCACATCACCATGACACTCACCACTCCCATGTGTCCGGCTGCCGAAGAGCTCCCGCCGGAAGTCGAAACCAAAGCTCGTGGCGTCGCCGGAGTGACATCGGTTCAGTTGGATCTGGTCTGGGAGCCGCCGTGGACGCCAGACCTGATGTCCGAAGCTGCGAAACTCGACCTCGGAATGAGCTGACGCGCGACCTCCCGTGCTGCTCCTCGGCTTTTGCGGATTCTTCTGCCTCGGTGTCGTTTTGGTTCTGTTGGGAGCGAACCAGGCCGATCTCGCCCGCGACCTCGATCTGGATTTGGCCCGCACGGGGATGCTGGCTGCCGCGCTGGCAGGTGGCATCGGGGTGGGTGTGGTCGGAGCCGGCCCGCTCTTCGACCGCTTCGCCCGCCGTCCCCTCTTCATCGCCGCCACACTGATCACGGGCGCCGGGCTGTTGGCCTTCCGGTCGAGCACCGGCTTCCAGGAAGCCGTGCTGCTCATTGGCCTCGCGGGTGCCGGCGTTGGCGCCTATGACACGCTCTTCAACGCGGCGGTGGTGGAACGTTTCGGCGAACGCTCGGCGAAACCCATGAACCTGCTGCACGCCGCGACTTGTCTGGGGGCGATCTCGGGGCCACCCCTGGTCGCCGCGATCTCTGCGCGCTGGCATTGGGCCGCAAGCCTGCACTGGACCGGAGCCGCGCACATCGTCTTGGCCGCTGCCGCGCTGCTGGTGCGTTTTCCCGCGCCGGCTGGCCGGCCCGCCACCCGAAAACCGGTCTTTTCGACGGCTTTGCTGCCCTTCGCGGTGATTGCCTTTGCGTACGTCGGCGTCGAGTCTGCGGTCACCATGTTCGCAGTTCCCTACGCGTCC
>CAXMOC010000072.1:0-24156 GCA_964194865.1 uncultured Opitutales bacterium
CTCCCGCTCAATCAGGTTCGCAAATGCCACCGTCCGACATCCGCCCGCTGGGCGCGCCTCTCGTGAGCCTCTACATCACGTTTCGCGAGTTCGTGGACGATCCGGTTCGGCCCGCCTTCGACCGCGACCTGCGCTACGACCCGGCGAACTCGAATCGCATCGCGTTTCGCGACCTCGAGATCAGCGAAGCCCCCAACGCGGGCGTGGCCTTCACCGTGATTCGAGACTAACGGCTTGGGCTCAATCGCACAGTATAGACCTGCCGAACGCGAGCAACGGCAGGGTGACCACGAACGCCACCGCCAGGGCACTAAACCCGAGGACGATGGCGCGGGATAGATGGCTCATCGGCTCCTCCCTGCGACCCATTCGAGATTGGGTCGTCCTGTTTCGCAAATTGCAGCTTTCGGAGAAAGGGCGCTGTGAAGTTCCTCACAGCTGCACGACGGGCCGAGGCTCAGCTGATCGCGAACTCTTCGGCGAGGCGCGCCGCGTGGCCGGTCGCACCGACCTGCCGGAAGCCCTGGTGGGCCTCGCGTAGCAGCGCTTGCCCCTCGGTTTCGTTTCCGAGGAGTGCGGCGAGACGCCCGCGGAGCTCCGGGAGGATCGGCGCGTAGAGACGCATGCCAGAGGCCTCGACCCGCGACGCAAGCTGATGGACCAGCTCAGCAACTTCCTCGGGGTGTCCGGATCCGCCGATGGCGAGAAGGGCTCGGGCGCGATTCTGCAGCGCCTCCATTTCGGCCAGCACGGCGCCGCGCTCGCCAGCCATCGCCAAGGCATCCTTGGCGGTCGCGGCCGCACGCTCGGCGTCGCCGGCGCGTAGATGCGCGCGCGCCAGGGTCGCGAGCATGTTGGGCTCCTGTTCGATCCCCGTACGGTGATCGCGAGCAATCTCGAGCGCTCGTTCCAGTGAAGCCACGGCACTCTCACAGTCTCCCTGCAGGATTTGCACCAAGGCGACCCCGCGAGACAGCGAGTGCACCTGGGAGAAGGGGCTGCCGACGCGCTCCGAAACCTCCAGCGATTCGCGTGCCAGGGCGGGTGCATCGCCGAGTTCGCCCGCGTAGAGGGTCAGCAGCTCGGTCGCGCTGCACAGCGCCCAGCCGAGTATCTCGTTCTCGTTTGCCTCGCGCGCGGCGCGGACCGCGGCCATTACACCCCGCAGCCCTTCTTGAAGGTCGCCGCCGTGAGCCTCGGCCACGGGCACTTGCATGCGGCCCCACAGGTATCCGCTGAACCCAACGCTCTCCTTGCCGAGCTCGGAGTTCTGCTCGCCGAGCTCGAGGCACATCTTCGCGTACTTGAGCGCATTGGCTTGGTCGGCGATCAGGTAGCTCGAGTAGCCGCCGGTGATCGCGCCGACCGTGAGCAGTTCGGGATCCCCCACCTCTTCGAGGAGGGGGATCAATGCTCGGGCCCCGTCCGAATAACCGGCGACGTCCCCGTAGAGCAGGCCCACGCTCGGGATGTGGGCCACTTCGAGTGACGCGATATAGTGTTTGTCGCCAAGCTCGTTGCCGAGCTGTTTGCCCTCTTCGTAGAGAGCCTCGACCTCCTCCGTGGGCATGCCGATCCGCCATGCGCCACCGAGTAGGATCTCGCGACAGGCGACCATGCGCAGACCGATCGCTTCTTCAGAATCCGTCACGCGTCTGGCGAGCCCGAGGCAGAGCTGCCACAGCCGCACGCCTTCCGCGGGATCGCGCGACCGCATGGTGCCCGCGGCGCGCCGGGCCCAGCGGGCGGCCTCGAGGTCTTCCCCTGCCTGTTCCCAGTGGTGGGCGAGCAGGGCCGCGTGCTCGTCGAGGTCGGCCTGCTTGGCGTCCTGGATAGCCGTCGCCACCGCCGCGTGCAGGCGCCGTCGTCGCTCGAGCAATTGCGACTGCAGCGCCACCTCCTGGGTGAGCGGGTGGCGGAACGCGTACTCCACGGTGGGGTAGAGGGACTCCTCGTAGACAAATTCTCCACTTCGCAGCGCGGCCAGCGCGTCGATCAGCCCCGCCTCGGGAAGCTCGGACACCGCGGAGAGCAGCTGCTCTTCGAAGCTCTTTCCAATCACCGCGGCGGTCTGGAGCAGCTGTTTCTCCCGTTCGGCGAGCCGGTCCATCCGCGCGGCGAGCACGCCGTGGACCGAGTCCGGAACCCGCAGCTGCTTGATCGAGGTCACCAGCCGATAAGCTCCGTGCGAGCCCTCCAGGCTGCCGCCTTCGATCAGCGTGCGGACCACTTCCTCGGTGAAGAAAGGGTTTCCGCTGGTGCGCTCGTGAATCGCCTCGGCCAGGCCCCCGATGCTCGGGTCGCGTCCCAGCGTATCGTCGAGCAGTTCGCGGATCGCTTCGGGCCCCAGCGGTTGCAGTGGGATCTGTTGATAGTGGGACGACTGCATCCACTCGGCCCGGTATTCGGGCCGAAAGTTCAGAATCAGCAGGTTGCGGGCGGAAGACAACGCGTCCACCCACTCGCGTAGGAACGCCTCGCTGCCGTCGTCGAACCAGTGAAGATCTTCCAGCATGGTGATGACCGGTTCGTCCCGCTCATCGGCCTGAACCACCCGGCGGAGCACACCGACCATCCGGCGTCGCCGCGCGTCAGGGTCGAGGCGCGGCGCGGGCCGCTCGGGATCGGGAGTGCCGAAGAAATCGAAGACCAACGGCAAGACGTCGCGGAACTGCTCGTCGATCAGCAATAGGCGACCTGCAATCTTCTCGCGGACGCTGCGGGCGTCGTCGCCCTCGGCGATGCCGAAGTAGGCGCGAAACGCCTGCATGACCGGAAGCAGCGGGATGTTCTTGCCGTGGGGTACCGCGCTGCCTTGGGTCACGAACATGCCTTTGGCGCGGCAGGCCTCCAGGAACTCGAAGCACAGCCGACTCTTTCCTACCCCGGCATGCGCCATGACGCCGACGACCTGGCCACGACCCTCGCGCGCGTGGTCGAGGGCGCGCTCCAGGGCGCCCATCTCGTCGTCACGGCCGACGAAACGGGACAGCCCGCGAGCCCGCGACACGTCGAATCGCGTGCGCAGTTTTCCGATGCCGCGCAGCTCGAACACGGGCACGGCCTCGGCGGAGCCCTTGACCGCGAACTCTCCCAGATCTTCCAGCTCGAAGTAGCCGGTGGCGAGGTTGGCGGTCGAACTGCTGAGGTAGATGGTGTCCGGTGAGGCCAGCGATTCCATCCGCGCGGCGAGTCCAACCGTGTGCCCTTGTGCGGTGTAATCCATGCGCAGATCGTCACCGATCTTGCCGACGACGACCTCGCCCGAGTTGATTCCGATGCGGGTCGAGAACTGCAGGCCTTTGGTGCGCTTGAGCTCGCGCACGTATTCCTGGAGCGCATCCCTCATCTGGAGCGCCGCATAGCAGGATCTCTGGGCGTGGTCTTCGTGGGCGATGGGCGCGCCAAAAAGGGCCATGATGCCATCGCCGGTGTATTGGTTGACCGTGCCCTCGAAGCGGTGCACACCGTCGGCCAGGATCTGGAAGAAACGGTCCATCACCCCGTGCCATTCTTCCGGATCGATCGTCTCTTGAAGGTCCATCGATCCCTTCACGTCGGCGAACAAGACCGTGATGCGCTTGCGTTCGCCCTCGACGGCGGCCTTCTGATGGAGAATCTTCTCGATCAGGTGTTTTGGCGTGTACTCGCGGGGGTTGCGGTCTTCGGTGGTGGCCGGTGCGCCGCACTCGGGGCAGAACTTGGCGGCCGGCGGAAGCTCCACCGAGCAGGCCGCGCAGCGGGGCGCCAGTGCGGAGCCGCACTCGACGCAAAACTTGGCACCTTCCGGATTCGCGGATTGGCAAGCCGAACAGAGCATCCAGAGCTTTTACCGTGGTGGCCGCCGAGGGTCAACTCAAAGTAGCGATCGAAACGGGTCTCGTCGGCCCAGCAGCCAACGGCGGTGGGCCGCGAAGGGTGGGAGGCGGTGACTGGTACCCGCCGACCGCGGGGGCGATCGACTCTCACGTGATCGAAACCCCAGCGGGTCCGTTGCCGCAAGAATCAGAAGACGAGCAAGAGGTCGACGAAGAAGAAGCGCAGATGCTGCGCGAGCGGCTGACCGAACGGGAAGGCAAGATCTATGGACAATCTCCATCCGGCGTCGCCTCGAGCGAGCCGTGGGTTTCGGCGATCAGCCAGCGGCTGCCGACTGTTTTGGCAGTTGCCGGACTGTCTCTCTTAAGATGGGGACTACTCCCGAGGCCGCCGCGCAGCCCGTGGCGGCGTGAGCGCCCCCGTCGGTCCGGGTGGGGGGTTCCCCGCGCCCGTTGTTCGGCAGAATCAGGCCGGAAAGCCTCCAACGAGCTGATACCCTCGCAGCGTGATCTGGCTCTCCGCCGCGCTCGTCTTTGGAACCGTGGGCTTGATTCTGCTCAACCTGGGCGCCCAGGATGGTGAGCTTCACCTGGGGTTCGAGCAGCTGATCCACGCGCGGGTCCCCTGGTTGCTGCTGGGCGCGCTGTGGGCGGGCTGCGGGCTGGGAATCGTTGCCGTCGCCACTCGACGCGCCTGGTACCGGTTCGCAGTGTTGGGCCTGGAGGTCGCACTTACCGGACTGATTTCCTGGTACATGCTCGCCTTCAGCTATCTGCCGCCCCATGAGCTGGCCATCGCCAGCGGCGACGCGTTTCCCGGTTACGAGCTCGTGGACCAGGACGGCAAGCTGCACCGTGCCTCCCCAGCGGTGCCGCGCGAGCCGGCACTCTATGTCTTCTACCGCGGAGACTGGTGACCTTTCTGCCGCATCGAGCTGGTCCAGCTCGAACAGTACTACCAGGAGATCGAGTCGCGTGGAGTGTCGCTCTACGCCGTCAGCGTGGACCCACCGGAAGTGTCCAAGCGTCTGAAGCAGAAGCTCGGCGCGAGCTTTACCTTCTTGAGTGATGCGGATGGCGTGCTGCTCGACGCCCTGAACATCCGCCACGAGAACGCCAATGCCGAGGGCGGAGACATCGCCTATCCGACCGCGGTACTGGTCGATGGCCTGGGTATCGTGCGCTGGACGTTCCAGTCTGACACCTACCGCCAGCGCGCCCGCCCCGAAGAGATCTTCGCGGCGTTGGAGACCCTCTAGGCGGGGCTCCCCGCGCTGATCGGCTTCGGCTTTCGAGCCACCGCCCGATAGCAAGCGAAATCGGGGTGGCGGGTCTGCCACCAGTAGCGGATCGTCGAACCCGACCAGTTGTTGGTGATCTTGCCGGCGTCGTTCTTGTACCAGCTCTTACCGGTGTGGTTCCAGACCATCCGGTCGAGCTCGACGTCGAGCTTGGCATTGTAGGCAGCCTGCACTTCGGGACGCAGATCCAGATACTCGAGCCCGCTGTCCGCGAGGCGGCGGATGCATTGGACGATGTAATTGGATTGGCATTCGATCATGAAAATGATCGAGTTGTGTCCGAGGTTGGTGTTGGGTCCATAGGTCATGAAGAAGTTGGGGTAGCCAGTCACGCTGATCCCCAGGTAGGCCTGGGCGCTGTCGTCCCACTGGCTGCGCAGATTGCTTCCATCGAGGCCTTCGATATCCATCGGAGCCAGAAACGAGGTGGACTCGAAGCCAGTCGCGAGGATCAGGGCATCCACGGGAATGCGCCGCCCGTCCGCCGTCTCGACCGCCGTCTCGGTGATGCGCTCGATTTCATTGGTGACAACTTCGACGTTCTCGCGATTTAGCGCGGGGTAGTAGTCGTCGGAGAAGAGGATCCGTTTCCCGCCGATCGGATAATCGGGGACGAGCTCTTCTTGGAGCTTTGGATCTGCGACCTTGTCGCGCATGTCCGCGAGCGACGCCTGCGCCATGCGTCCAGCGAGAAAGCGATTCTGCCGAAACACGGGGTAGAGGCGCTCGTATTGGCTCCAGATCCACCAGCGGTAGAGGCGGGTGAGCCAGGGGTGTCGGCCAAGCCGGCGCAGCTCGGTGGCGCTGTAGGGTCGGTCGTCTTTTGGAACCATCCAGTTGGCGCTGCGCTGAAAGATCGTGAGCTGCTTCACGTCCGGCGCGATCTGTGGAATGATCTGGATCGCACTGGCGGCATTACCCACGACGCCAACCCGCTTTTCAGCGAGGTCGTAGTCGTGATTCCAGCGCGCCGAGTGGAAGCACTCCCCGCCGAAAGAGTCGAGCCCGGGAATTTCGGGAAGCCGGGGCCGATTGAGTTGACCCACCGCGCTGATCAAAACGTGTGCGGTCGAGGCCTCGCCAGCCACGGTGCGAAGTTGCCAGACACCGGACGCTTGATCGAAGCGCGCTCTGCTCAGCTCCGTGCCGAAGCGGATGTGCGGCACCAGGTCGTACTTGCGGGCGCAGTGCTCCATGTACGCGAGGATCTCGTCGTGCGGCGCCCATTTTCGCGACCAGTCGGGCTTCTGCTCGAAGGAGAAGCAGTAGGAGATGGCGGGAACGTCACAAGCGGCCCCGGGATAGGTGTTGTCGCGCCAGGTGCCTCCGAGAGATTCGGCCTTCTCGAAGATCTCGAAGGAGTGGATGCCGGCCTGCTTGAGCTGGATGCCGAGGCAGAGCCCGGAGAATCCCGATCCGACGATGACGATTCGAAGCTCTTCGCGCGCCGCGTCCACGATTCGGCCCTCCACTGGAATCAGGCAGCAAGAGTGCCACAGACCCGCCGCCGACCCATGCCCCATGACCGGGTCGTCCTATCCAGGACTCTCGAAAGGGTTCGATGGCTGCCCCATCGGGCACGGCACTTCCGGGAAACCGCGGCCGCATCCCCCAAAGATGGGCCGCTGAATCTTGACGCCATGCGTTTCGCCATGGTACCGACGCGAGGCCGCATTGCGTCATCCATCGGCTCGGGAGAATCAGCGTGCTTCACAGCGTCCGTTCGGCAAGGCAGCTCGGCAGTTCGTTCTTGTGCTTCAGCACGGTCTGCGCCGTGGCCGCGCTGCAGGTCTCGGCGGATTCGAAGTCCGTAGAGCTCGGATCCCGCCCCTGGGTGGCCTACGGCGGCGACCTGGCCAACACCAAATACTCTCCGCTCGACCAGATCGACGCAGCCAACGTCGCCAGCCTCGAGACGGTCTGGCGTTGGAGCTCGCCCGACAACGCAGTCGTCGACCAGCACCCCGATCTGCTGCGCTTTCCATTCGAGTCGACTCCGCTGGTGATCGGCGGCGTGCTGTACACGAGCACGGCTCTGGGGCAGGTGGTCGCACTCGATCCGGCAACCGGGGAGACGCGCTGGGTCTACGATCCCAAGGCCTGGGACCGCGAGCAGACGGTCCACAGCACCTACCTGCACCGCGGTGTGAGCCATTGGAGTGACGGTGACGACTCTCGGATCATCTACGGCACACCCGACGCCTACCTCATCGCTCTCGACACCAAGACCGGGAAACCCACACCGAGCTTCGGCGCCGCGGGCAAAGTAGATTTGACGAAGGGGTTGCGGCGTCCCATCGAGCGCAAACACTACGGAGTGTCTTCTCCACCCGTCATCGTGGGCGACGTGATCGTCGTTGGCTCCTCGATTACGGACGCCGATCCCCAACAGTCGATGCCGCCCGGAGACGTGCGCGGCTTCGATGTTCGAACGGGAGAGCAGCTCTGGGTTTTTCGATCCATTCCCCAAGAGGGCGAGTTCGGCCACGAAACCTGGGAAGGCGGCTCCTGGAAGTACACCGGCAATACCAACGTCTGGACCGTGATGAGCGCGGACCCCGAGCTCGGCTACGTCTATCTGCCCTTTAGTACGCCGACCAACGACTGGTACGGCGGCGTGCGCCACGGCGACAACTTGTTCGCAGAGAGTCTGGTCTGCCTCGACGCCAAGACGGGCAAACGGGTGTGGCACTTCCAGATGGTGCACCACGGGCTCTGGGACTACGACTTGGCTTCCGCCCCGAACCTGGTGGACATCGAAATTCTCGGACGGCCGATCAAGGCCGTCGCCCAGGTGAGCAAGCAGGGCTTCACCTACGTGTTCGATCGGGTTACCGGCGAGCCCGTTTGGCCGATCGAGGAAAGAGCGGTTCCCCAATCGAAGTTTCCCGGCGAGAAGTCCGCTCCGACCCAGCCGTTTCCCAGCAAGCCACCGCCCTTCGAACGCCAGGGGATCACCCCGGACGATCTGATCAGCTTTACGCCCGAGCTCCGCCGCGAAGCCCTCGAGATCCTGAAGCGCTACGACTACGGCCCGCTCTTCGCGCCCCCCACCGAAGGCACCTTGCTTCAGCTGCCCGGCCCGTTGGGCGGTGCCAATTGGACGGGCGCCGCATTCGACCCCGAGACGCGCCTGCTCTACGTCCCGTCGATCACCTGGCCGGGAACCGTCGAGCTGACGAAGCCCGACCCTGAGGTGTCGGACCTGCCGTACATCCACGAGGTCGGCTTCGCCGAGGGACCGCAGGGTTTGCCGCTGCTCGAGCCGCCGTACGGGCGGGTGACCGCGATCGACCTGCAACGCGGCGAGATCGTCTGGGTAGCGCCGCTGGGCGACGGTCCCTTGGATCATCCCGCCCTGGCGGGATTGGATTTGCCGCGCCTCGGCTGGAACCACCGCGGCGCACCGCTGCTCACCAAGACGCTGCTGTTCGTGGGCCAGGAAGCCCGCCATTGGCATTACTTCCAGGCCCTGCTCGATGGTGATGTGATGGACGCGCCCAACGAGACCTCGCTCTCGAAGTTTCATCCGAAGCTGTACGCCTTCGACAAAGCGACGGGCGAGCAGATCTGGCAGACCGATCTGCCGGCGAATGTGATGGGCGCTCCCATGACCTACATGGTGGGTGGCAAGCAATACGTGACTTTTTCGATCGGTGGAGTGAGGGCGCCGGCCGGTCTGGTTAGCCTCAGCCTGCCGTGATGGATTGGCGGTGCAGTTCTGAAATTCGCGGCGTGGCAATTCGCGTCCAGCTCGGTGGTGAACGAGTGAGAGCATGGATTGGACTGGCGGCCATCGGCTGGCTGGTGTCCACGGGATGTGCCGCAACCCACAACTATCTATCACCCGCCCACGGTTATCAGCCCGTGGGCGAGCCCGCACTGACGCTCGAAGCCGCCAAGGCCGAGTGCCTTTCAGAATCCGAGTTTCGCAGTTCCAACGGCCTGGCGTGGACCAACTGGAACCGCTTCAAGGCGTGTATGGATCAGCGCGGCTGGGTCCAGCGGTAGGTACGCCGCGCGGATCGGGTGCCGCCTCCGGGGTCAGATCTCTTCGAGAATCACGATCTCAGGGGCGCCGGCGAGGATTCCGGCGAAGCCGGCTCCAGCCGCCTTGAGGTTGGCGCCGTGCTCAGCGAAGGCGGCGTCGCTCTCGTACTTCTCGTAGAAGACGAAGGTGGTGGGAGCGTCCCTTCGCTGATGGCAAGTGTAGGCGAGCGTTCCCGGCTCCTTGGCCAGTGTGTCCGCCGCGAGCTGCTTCAGAAAGGTCTTGGCTTCTTCGATCTTGTCTTCCTTCACTTGGATCGTAGCCACGACGCTCGGCATGAGATTCTCCTCGTTCCTCGGGGTTGGGGGTTGTCGGTCGGGTTGGATTGCGATGATGCGGCAAAGGACGCTCGCATCGATCGCGTCGCGATGTCAAGCCCCCCCGATCTGTCGCTGGCCTTGGCGCCCATCCACCCGAAGCCAATCGAGGCGGTAGCACGTGCGCTAGCGGGCACCGCCGTATAGGAGGGCTCCGGGGGTGGGAACGAGCCCCTGCGCGGTGCCGTCGGCGAATCGCACAGGGACAGTCTGCCACCCGAGCTCGTCGTCGACCGCGAACACATCGAAGTGAAGATGAGGAGACTGGCTGTAGCCGGTGTTGCCGCTGCGGCCGATCGGTTCCCCCGCGCGCAGGCTTTCACCGGGCTCGACGAGAGCGCCGCCCGGCCGCAGATGCAGGTAGCGTGCAATGGTGCCGTCTTCGTGCAGAACGAAGACCGCGTTGGCGCGCTTCTTCAGCCGCTCTTCCAGACCACCCTTCCGAAAGTGGTCGACCGCACGAACCACCGTCCCGCCCCGTGCCGCCACCACAAGTGTGTCGCTGGGCATCCGGAAGTCGAAGGCGAAGCGGGCCTTGCCGAAATGGCTGAGCGTACCCCCAGCGGCCTGAAGCACGGCGAACCGGTGGCTCGCGGACCAGGGCAGCAGATAGCGCGAGTCATCATTGTGCGAGGCGTTGAGCACCCCGGTCGTCCAGCTCCAGCTCCAGCGCCAGCGATAGGACTGAGATGGGTCTTCGCTGCGAATCGCGAGCAGTCGCTCTCTCGAGTGCGGCGGGACGACGGTGCGAAGGGGAAGGGGCACCGAGACCCTCATGTTCTCGAGCACCGGAAATTCGAGCACCATCGACGCGGGCGCAGCCTGCCGGTTGATGGCAAAAAAAACGGCCCCGCCCTCCGTGCGCTCGAGCTCGATGCACAGATCTCCCTCGCACTCGCGCTCCACCGCTGAGCCGGGAAGCGGCACGGCCAAGAGAACACTCGCACACGCAAGCAACCAGCATCTCTTCGGCAACGCCGTGGTTGCAAACATCGCCCGTCCTTCCGTCGAGACGTTCGAACAATCTCCCCACTCCTCTTCGTACAGACGCACGCGATGGTTGACGGAGGCACCGCACACTCGGAAGGCAAGAAGCGGGAGAGCTGCTCGCCCGCGATAGAAGAATCGGGGTCCCGCACGCAGACGGGGCCGAACCGCCGCAAACAACCAGCCGCCGTGGCCCCTAGCAACCAACACCAGGCAAGGCCGCCCCAATCACCGATGTCCGCGTGACCTGAGTGCAACGAGGCCGCTGAGCCTGACTTGCGGGGTGTTCGCGGAACCCGGGTGGTGTGCCCAGGGCTAGTAGCTGTACTCCCCTTCCATCTCCGCGATCGCCTCGATCTCCACCGCCACCCCGAGCGGCAAAGCGGCCACGCCGATCACTGCGCGGGCTGGGAAGGGCTCCTCGAAGAATCGCGGCATCACCTCGTTCACTGTGGGGTAGTTGGCCAGGTCCGCGAGGTAGACGGTCAGCTTTGCCACGTCCGCCAAAGAGCCGCCGGCGGCCTCGGCGACGGCCTTCAGGTTCTCGAAGACCCGCGAGATCTGCTGCTCGAACGAGCCTTCGACCAGTTTCATGCTGGCGGGGTCGAGTGGGATTTGACCCGAGAGGTACACGGTTCTGCCGCTGCGAACCGCCTGCGAGTAGCTGCCGACCGCCTTGGGCGCGGCCTCGGAGTGGACCCGTTGGTGAGCCATGGGCGGATCTTAGCGACAACCCTGCGTGATGCTGCGGATTGTGCTATCCGGCGCGCCAAGCGGCGGTCGACCACGATGCCGACGGTCAGGTCCGGGGGGGCTACACGTTGGACGCGAGCTTGCTCGGGATCCCTGGGATTCTCTGGCTGGCCGGCGGACTCGCCGTTTACATGGCCTGGGCGATCGGCGCCAACGACGTCGCCAACGCCATGGGCACCAGCGTCGGATCCGGCGCGCTGACGATCCGTCGCGCGGTGGTGGTCGCGGCGGTGTGCGAATTCTCGGGCGCGCTCTTCGTCGGTGGCCATGTCACCGACACGGTGCGCAAGGGCATGCTCGACATGCAGCTCGTTCAGGCGTCGCCGGACCTGTTGCTCTACGGCATGCTCGGCGCGCTGGCCTCTGCAGGCACTCTGCTGGCCATTGCGACCGCTTACGGCCTGCCGATCTCGACCACCCACTCGATCGTCGGCGCCATCATCGGTTTCGGTTCGGTCGCGCTCGGGGTCGACGCGGTCAACTGGGGCAAGGTGGCTCAGATCGTCGCTTCCTGGCTGACCTCGCCATTGCTGGGCGGCGTCATCTCCTTCATGGTGTTCAATCTGGTTCGCTATCTGATACTCGATCGCGACGACCCCATGGCGGCCGCGAAGCGCACCGGGCCCTACTTCTTCTTCTTCGTCACCTTCACGATCGGGCTCGTTACCCTGTTCAAGGGCCTGAAGAATCTGACCCTCGACTTCGACCTTCCCCAGGCCCTCGCGCTCTCGCTGGCGATCGGTGTGGTCGGCGCGCTGGTGGGTCGGATCTTCCTCTCCCGCGTGAAGAGCGCCGCTGCCGGAGGGGAGGCGCGTTATGTCGGCGTAGAGCGCGTCTTCGTGGTGCTGCAGATCATGACCGCCTGCGCGGTGGCCTTCGCCCATGGGTCCAACGACGTGGCCAACTCCATCGGGCCGCTGGCCGCGGTGACGGCGGTGGTTCGCGAGGCCGATCTCACCAAGAAGGCCCCAGTCGAGTTGTGGATGTTGGGGCTGGGCGGTATCGGCATCGTTTTTGGCCTGGCCACCTGGGGCTACCGCGTGATGGAGACCGTGGGCAAGAAGATCACCGAGCTGACTCCCAGCCGGGGTTTCTCGGCCGAGCTGGCCGCCGCGCTCACTATCGTGCTGGCGTCTCGATTCGGAATTCCCGTATCGACGACGCACATCCTGGTGGGTTCCGTGCTAGGGGTTGGTCTGGCCCGAGGAATCGGTGCCCTCGACCTGCGCGTGGTGGGACGGATCCTGATCTCGTGGGTCGCCACCCTTCCGATCGCCGCGACGCTGTCCGTATTCTTCTTCTACTTCTTCAAGGGCCTGCTTTCCTAGGAGGTACCAGCCATGTCGCTCATGGGAAATCTATTCGGCCGCTCGCCGATTCGCCCCATGCAAGAGCACATGCATGCCGCCGTCGCCTGTGCGAAGCAAGTGCTTCCGCTCTTCGAAGAAATGGTCGCGGGGGACACGGCCGCGGTGGCAGTCCGGCGCCAGCAGATCGACCGCCTCGAGCACGAGGCAGACCGGATCAAGAACGAAATTCGCAGTCACCTGCCCAAGCGGATGTTCCTGGCCGTGGAGCGCCGCGACATGCTCGAGATTCTGGACAACCAGGACTCGATCGCAGACGTCGCCCAGGACATCGCTGAGCTGGCCGACATTCGGGGGATGGTCGTTCCCGAGCCGCTCGCAGAATCCTTTCTCGATCTGGTGCGGCGCGTGGTGACCGCTTGTGAGCAAGCCGAGCGCGTGATCGACGAGCTGGAGAACCTGGTCGAGACGGGGTTTCGGGGTCGTGAGGTGGCCCGGGTGGACCAGATGATCGACGAGCTGTGCCGGATCGAGAGCGAGACCGACGACCTCGAAGAGCGGGTTCAGCGCCAGCTATTCGCAATCGAGGACGAGCTCGGGATCGCGGCGATGTTCTGGTACCGACTGGTCGACGACGTGGGCGAGATGGCCGACTACGCGGAGCGCGTCGGCAACCGCCTACGGCTGCTCACGGCAAGCTGAGTTCGGCCAGCCGCCGCTTCTGGACCTTGCCGCTCTCGGTTCGGGGCAGCGCCTTCACGGCGACAAATTCGCGCGGCAGCTTGAACGGCGCCAGGCGCTCGCCAGCCCAGGCGAGCAGCGCGGCCGGGTCCAGTTCGGCGCGATCGGCGGGCACGACGTACGCTCGCCCGGCCTCTCCCCACTTCGCATCGGGAACCCCGACGATCGCGATCTCGCGAATCGCCGGGTGACCTGCGAGAACCAGCTCGACCTCCGCCGGATAGACGTTTTCGCCCCCGGAGATGTACATGTCGCGGGCGCGGCCAACGAGCGTGATGAACCCTTCGTCATCGACGGTGGCCAGGTCTCCGGTTCGCAGCCACTCGCCCCGCAGTGTCTCGGCCGTGGCTTCGGGGCGGTTCCAATAGCCGAGAAAGGCAATGGGCCCGCGCACCACGATCTCACCCGTGACGCCGATGCGGACGTCCCGCCAGCCTTCGACGGGCCCGGCCAGCGTTTCGGGATCCACCAATCGCAGCTCGGCGTGGAAGACGGGCCGCCCGACGCTGCCCGCCTTGCGGAGGGCGTCGCGAGCATCCAGACAGCAGAGGATGGAAGTCTCCGTCTGGCCGAAGCCCTGCTTCAAGACGAGCCCGCGCGCTTCGAATGCGCGGATCAGCTCCCTCGATACCGCTGCGCCCGCCGTAAACATGAAGCGCAGGGACTCTCGTCCGTCCGCGCGACGGGAGGGATCATCGAGGGCATCGAGCAGGGCCTGGAACATGGTGGGGACGCCGCCGAGCAGCGTGATCCTCTCGCGCTCGACGCGGTCCCAGATTGCGGCCGGATCGAAGCCCGGCATCAGGTGCACGGTGCCGCCACAGTAGAGGGTGGGCAGCGCCATGATCAGCAGGCCGAAGGAGTGAAACAGGGGAAGTGGCACGAGCACACGGTCGCTGCGGGTGAGCTCGAAGAAGAGCTGGGCGTTGAGGCTGTTGAAAAGGGTTTTGCGGTGGGGGAGAAGGGCGCCCTTGGGTTCTCCCGTGGTACCCGAGGTGTAGAGAATCAGCATGGGTGTGTCGGGCGACACCGGCTCGAGATGCTCGAGGGGGCGCAGCTTGGACAGGGCGGTCTCGTAGGGGTCGCCAGCGCCGCCGCACGCGATCAGGTGGTCGGCGGGGACGTGGGCTGAGTTGCAGGCGGACTGGACCACGTTGGCCAGCGAACGCTCGTAGAGGATGGCGCTCGGCGTACAGTCGTCGAGTACGCGTCGGACCTCCGGGGCGGTGAAGCGCGCGTTGATCGGAACGGCGATGGCGCCCAGCCGCGCGGCTGCGAAGAGCGATTCGATATAGGCGGAGCGGTTGCCCAGTAGCAGCGCCACCCGGTCGCCTCGTTCCACACCACAGGAACGCAGCAAGGCGGCACAGCGCAGGGTTCGCCCGTGGAGCTCGGCGTAGTCCAGATCGCGCTCGGCATCTACCAGCGCGCGCCGGTGGCCAGCGCTGGCGGCATGGCGTTCGAGCCAGCGCCCGGCATTGTGAGCAGGAGATTCCACGCGCGGGGGATACCCGAGCGGCCGGCCGGGCGCTAGACGTCGGCCGAGGCTGGGACTGCCTCAGGGGAGCACCCCGCTTGGGGGTCGGCGGGTTAGAATCCAGGACAATCCAGCCGGGGAGGAACGCCGTGAATCTCTTGGGAAAGCCCGCTCGGGTAGGGCGCCACTGCGGATCGAACACGTACACCGTGACGCCGGAGGTGGTCGCCTTCTACCAGGACGCCCTCGATGATCGCCACCCCCTCTACGCGGAGCTCGCGCCGCCCCTGCTCTACCACTCCGAGTGTTACCAGTTCGTGGGCGAGTGGTATCTGCAGAATCTATTCGGAAACCTCCACGCCCAACAGGATTGGGCTTTCTTCGCGCCCATTCCCATCGGCGCCACGGTCCGCACCCGCTCGACCATCATCGACCGCTGGACCAAGCGCGGACGGGATTACGTACTCAACGAGACCGATCTCTACGACGCCGAGGATGGTCGGCTGCTGGTGCGCGGCCGCACCCACCAGTCGTTTCTTCCGCCTCAGGGGCAGCAGGGCGAGCAGCGCTACGTGGTCGACGAAGCCACGGCGAAGCGCAAGCAGCCGCGCCCGCCGTTTCCCACGGCCACGGGCTCCGATCTGACACCGATCAAGAAGGTCATCGATGAGCGGCGCTGCTGGATGTTCTCAGGCCCCGGCAAGAACTATCACACCGACCGGGAGCAGGCCGAGAAGCTCGGGTTTCCGAACATCGTCGTACAGGGGATGATGTCGACCTGCTTCGTGGCCGAGCTGATGCTCGCCCAGTTCGGCAGGGGCTTCGTCGAGGGCGGCCGGATGGAGCTCAAGCTGGTCAACGTGCTGTGGGTCGACGAGGCGGTGACCACCCACGGCAAGATTCGCGAGGAAGAGCCCGAGGGCGACAACGTTCGGGTGCACTGTGACGTCTGGGTCGAGAAGGACGACGGCACGCGAGTAGCCCTCGGCTCCGCGAGCGCGCTGGGCGACTAGGTACCGGGTAGGGGCGAGGGCGCGACGCGCGATCGAGCAGCGCGTCAGGGTCGCGCGAGCATACTAAGCTCCAATGTATGGGCGCGGCCGAAGCTTCCGGGCTGATCGCCGAGCTGGCCCGAGCAACGCGGGCCCTCGGATTGAGCCAGCAGAGCGTGTTGGTGGCCGTTTCCGGCGGTCTCGATTCCACCGCACTGCTCCATGGACTTCTCGAAATCGCTGGAGCTAGTGGTCTCAAGCTCTCGATTGGACACGTGAATCACGGTCTGCGTGGCAGCGAATCGGAAGCCGACGAGAAAGCGGTCACCGCGCTGGCCGCTCGCCTCGGGCTGCCGGCCTGGTCGCGACGGGTCGACCCGGAAGGCCTGCGCCAGAACCGCTCGAGCCGCGAGCGGCCCACGCTGCAAGAGGCTGCCCGGGAGCTGCGCTATCGGGCCTTGCGGGAGATGGCGGTCGAGGCGGGCAGCCATCGGCTCGCCACGGCTCACACGGCCGACGACCAAGCCGAGACGGTGCTCCTGCGCTTGCTGCGGGGGACGGGTCCCGACGGTCTGGGCGGCATTCCGGAGCGCTCGCCCGACGGGATGGTGGTACGACCGTTGCTTCGCGTGAGCCGTCCGCAGATCGTCTCCTACGCCGAAGAGCGGGGACTGCGCTGGCGCGAGGACAGCTCGAATCGAAGTGTCCGATACGCGCGGAATCGACTGCGCGTCGATTGGCTGCCGGGGCTGGCAGCCAACTTCAATCCGGGTCTGCTCAGGGCAATCGGCAATCTGGCCGAAGCGCAGCGAAGGGATTCGGAGTGGATCGCCGCACTCGTCGAGCGGGAAGCCGAGGCGCGGTTCTGGTCGGAGGCGGGATGGCTGCGGGTTCGGAACGAAGGCTGGGACGACCTCCCGGAGGCTATCGCGCGCCGGCTGGCTCGCTGGGCGCTGCGGCGCTGCGGCGCTGCGCGCGATGTCACTCGGGTGCACATCGACCGGATGCTGAACTTCTTGCACACGGCCCGCCCAGGCACTCACATCGAGCTTCCCAGCGGTCTTCGGCTCGAGCGCGAAGGCAGCGACTTCCGTCTCGGCCCGATTCCGGGGCGCTCGTCGGGCGGCCCCGGTGGGTGCCCCGAGCGCGTGCTAGGCTTGTAGCAACGCGGGGTTTCGGCCGCGGGGCGTGCGCTGTGACAGCGTTTGCGCATCGGCGACGGCGATCGAAAGGCCGCGCCGGGGGGCGTCTTTGAACCAGCAGTTCTACAAGAACATGGCCTTGTGGGTCGTCATCTTGGTGATGTTCCTGCTGCTCATCACCATGCTGCGCCAGACGCAGACGGAGATCCCGCCGCTGCCCTACAGCGAGTTCCTGGCCAAGATCGAGAGCGGGGAGATCGAATCCGTCAAGATCGAAGAGGGCCACATCGAGGGGCTGCTGACCAACGGAGGGCAGTTCTCGACGTTCGCCCCGGTGGTGACGGACGAACTGCTCCAAAATCTCTACGAGCAGCACATCCAGATCGAGGCTCAGCCCAAGGCCGAGAACAGTTTCTGGCGCCAGATCCTCGTCATGTGGTTCCCGCTGTTGCTGTTCATCGGATTGTGGATCTTCTTCATCCGGCAGATGCAATCTGGCGGTGGCAAGGCGATGAGCTTTGGCAAGTCCAAGGCGCGCCTGCTGACCGAAAACCAGCAGCGCATCACCTTCGAAGAAGTAGCCGGGGTGGAGGAGTCCAAGGCCGAGCTCGAGGAGATCATCAACTTCCTCAAGGAGCCCAAGAAGTTCACCCGCCTGGGAGGTCGAATTCCCAAGGGGGTGTTGCTGGTGGGGCCGCCCGGCACTGGCAAGACCCTGCTTGCGCGCGCGGTGGCCGGCGAGGCCGGTGTGCCGTTCTTCTCCATCTCGGGCTCGGACTTCGTCGAGATGTTCGTCGGCGTCGGCGCTTCCCGGGTTCGCGATTTGTTTTCCCAGGGTAAGAAGAACGCGCCCTGCATCATCTTCATCGACGAGATCGACGCGGTGGGTCGCCACCGCGGCGCCGGCCTCGGCGGAGGCCACGACGAGCGGGAGCAGACCCTGAACCAGCTGCTCGTGGAGATGGACGGCTTCGAGAGCAACGAGGGTGTGATCATGATCGCGGCCACCAACAGGCCCGACGTGCTCGACCCCGCCCTGCTGCGACCGGGGCGCTTCGATCGCCGAGTGATCGTCCCGAGGCCCGACCTGCGCGGTCGCATGGCGATCCTCAGGGTGCACACCAGGCGCGTCCCGCTCGATGATTCGGTCGACCTGCAGGTGGTGGCTCGGGGTACGCCGGGCTTCGTCGGTGCCGATCTGCAGAACCTGGTCAATGAGGCGGCCCTGCTCGCGGCGCGACGAGATGCCCAGTCGGTGGAGAAGAACGACTTCGAACAGGCCAGGGACAAGGTCATGTTGGGCGCCGAGCGCAAGAGCCTCATCATGACCGACGAGGACAGGCGCGCGACGGCCTATCACGAGGCCGGTCACGCGCTGGTGGCCGTGCTGTCGCCGGATGCCGACCCCATCCACAAGGTCACCATCATCCCGCGCGGCATGGCGCTCGGCGTCACGCTGTCGCTGCCGGAAGAGGACCGCTTCAACCTGACCAAGCAGCAGATCATCGCCCAGATCCGTCACGCGATGGGGGGGCGAGCCGCCGAGAAGCTCGTGCTCGATTACTTCTCGACGGGCGCTTCGAACGATCTGAAGCAAGCCACCGAGCTGGCCAGGGCCATGATCTGCAGCTACGGGATGAGCGATCGGATTGGTCCCGTGTCCTTCTCCGATGGCGATCACGATGTCTTTCTGGGCCGTGATTTCATGCAGCGCAAGGACTACAGCGAGAAGAAGGCCCAGGAGATCGACGAGGAGGTGACCTCCCTGCTTTCGGGCCTCTACGACGAGGCTCTCCAGCTGCTGCGCGACAACCGCGCTGCGCTCGATCGGTTCGCCGAGGCGCTACTCGAGCGCGAGACGCTGGAGGGCAGCGATCTCCAGCTCTTGCTCGAGGGTAAGTCGCTTCCCCCTTTGCCCCCCCCGGTCGTCAACACCCCCCCGACCGAGCGTGCCGATGCCGATGCCGAAAAGCCCAAGCGCTTTCCTGGCGAGACGCTGCCCGATCCCGAGCCCGTTCCCGGGTAGGAGCGGCCAGTGAACGCGTCCGCGATCTTTCCGCGCGAGCGCGTGACGATCGTCGGCGTGCTGAATACGACCCCCGATTCGTTCTCGGATGGGGGAAGTCTATTGAGTGGCCGGGGGGCGGTGGACGTGGGTGCCGCGCTGAGCGCCGCCGCAGAGATGGTCCGCGACGGCGCGCACATCATCGATGTGGGCGGCGAGTCGACCCGACCAGGCGCCAGCGAGGTTCCGACGGCGCTCGAGATCGAGCGGACCGCACCCGTCATCGAGGCGCTCGCGAAGCGCCTCGATGTACCGCTCTCGATCGACACCCGCAAGCATCGCGTCGCCGAGGCTGCGCTCTCAGCGGGCGCCCGGATCGTCAACGATGTGTCGGGCCTGAGCCACGATGCGGCGATGCCGGGAGTGGTGGCGGCGATGGGCGCCGGCCTCATCCTGGGTCACCTGCGCGGCACACCCGAGACCATGCAGCGCGCGCCAGACTTCGACGACGTTCTGGATGAGGTGGCAAGCGAACTGTGCAGCTCCGTGGAGTGCGCTCGGGCCGCTGGGGTTCCCGAGAAGAACCTCGCGGTCGACCCCGGAATCGGCTTCGGCAAGCGGCTGGAGGACAACTTGTGCCTGCTGGCTCATGCGGGCTCGCTGCGACGGCGGGTTGGTCTGCCGGTGCTGGTGGGCCCCTCCCGCAAGAGCTTCCTCGGCGCGCTGACTGGCGATCCAGTACAGTGTCGTGATGGCGCCACCGCGGCCGCCTGTGCGGTGGCGGTCTTCGCGGGCGCGGATGCCGTGCGCGTCCACGATGTGGCCGGAGCGGTCCGAGCAGCGAAGGTCGCTCGGGCAATGCGGGACGCCCGGCGGGAGGCGGTCAGGTGATCGAGTTCCTTTGGGATCTCTGGCAGGAGCTGTGGACCTACCTGACCCTCAACTTCGATCCGATCCGCGACACCATCGACATCCTGTTGGTAGCCCTGGGGGTCTACTGGCTGTTGCTGCTGATTCGCGGCACCCGCGCGTTGCAGATCCTGCTGGGGCTGGTCGTCTTGATCCTGGCCAACCTGGCGTCGGACTTCTTCAACCTCGTCACCCTGCGGGTCATCCTCGAAAAGCTCAGCGGTCCCGCCGTGATCATCGTCGTGATCTTGTTCCAACACGACATTCGCCGGGCGCTGGCCCAGGTGGGCCGCGGACTGTTCCGGTCGTTCTCTGCGCAACAGGAATCGCAGATGCTCGAGGAAATCGTGCGAGCGGCCCAGACCCTGGCCCAGAAGCGCGTCGGCGCTTTGATGGTGCTGGAGCGCGAGACCGGACTTCAGGATCAGATCGAAGCCGGCACCCCGCTCGATTCCAACGTCTCCAAGGACCTGCTCGTGTCGCTGTTTCTCCCGTACTCGCCGCTGCACGACGGTGCCGTGGTGATTCACCGCGGTCGAATTTCCCACGCGGGTTGCATCCTGCCACTGACGCTGCGGGACAATCTTCCCGAAGGCGTTGGGACCCGGCATCGGGCCGCGGTTGGCATCACGGAAGAAACCGATGCCGTGGTCATCGTCGTCTCCGAGGAGACGGCCTCGATCTCGGTGGTGATGAACGGCGAGATGGTCAGGGGACTGGACGCGGCGCGCCTCCGAGTGGTCTTGCGCGACGCGCTCAGCGGTTCGCGAGACCTGGCCGCACTGGAAGACTCTGTGCACGAAACCGAGGAAGGCGACAGCGACGGCAGCGGCCAGGAGCCCGCCGAGCCGGTCGCGCTCAACGAACCCGCGGGCCCGCTTCGAGCGGCCCGGGAGCCCCACGTCCGATCGGTCAGCTGAGATGCGTGCGTTCCAGATCCGCTATGCGCTGCTGGCGCTGGTCATTTCGACGGTCCTGTGGGGGATGTCGCATACCTCGTCCAAGATCGAGCGGGGCTTCGATATTCCGGTGACGTTCGACGGGATGCCCGAGGATCTCGTCATCACCGGCAAGAGCACCTCGGTGATCAATATCCGGGTGCTGGGGCCCCGGGTGGCGCTGCGCGACATCTCTCCGAATGACATGGATTACGCGGTCAACCTGGAGGGCGCCAAAGTCGGCAAGGCGGTCTACCTCGTCGACGAGACGACCCTGGTCATGCCCGATGCGGCCCGCATCCTGAGTCGCTCACCGGCCACCATCGAACTCGAGTTCGAGCGTCGAGGTCGGAAGTCGGTTCGGGTCGTTCCCGATCTGGAGGGCAACGTGGCCGAGGGCTTCGTTTTCTCCGAGATCGAAATCGACCCTCCCCGGATCTGGCTGACCGGCGCCCGCAGCGAAGTGCTTCGGCGATCGGAGGTAATGACCGAAACGATCGACGTGGACGGCTTGAACGAACCGCTCGAGAGGGAGGTCAGGCTGTCGTTGGGAGCGGGCCATATCTGGGTCGACGAGGACAATCCGGTGAAGCTGCGGATCCAGGTCGATCCGCTCGCCAGCCCAGAGGAAGAGCCAGAGGAAGGGATCGAGGAACCAACGAATGAGTGAGCAGCGGCTGTTCGGGACCGATGGCGTGCGCGGAACTGCCAACGTTCACCCGATGACGGCGGAGATGGCGCTACAGCTTGGGCAGGCAATCGCCCATGTCGTCCGCTCCGACAGCGGGAAGCGGCACCGGATCATCATCGGCAAGGACACAAGACTCTCGGGCTACCTGTTCGAGGACGCCCTGGCGGCGGGCATTTGTTCGATGGGCGTGGACGTGATCCAGGTGGGTCCGATGCCGACGCCGGGCATGGCGTTCCTGACCGCCGACATGCGCTGTCGTGCGGGCGCCATGATCTCCGCCAGCCACAACCCCTATCACGACAACGGAATCAAGTTCTTCTCCAGCGACGGCTTCAAGCTGCCCAACGAGATCGAATCGCGCATCGAGTCACTGATTCACTCGGGCGAGCTCGGCCAGCATCGCGCACCTGCGGACGAGATCGGACGTGCCACGCGAATCGAAGAAGCGACGGGACGTTACGTCGTATTCCTCAAGAAGACCTTTCCCATCGATCAATCGCTGGACGGTCTGCGGATCGTGCTCGACTGCGCGAACGGGGCGGCCTACAAAGTCGGGCCGACCGTGCTCGAGGAGCTCGGTGCCGAGGTCTTTACGATCGGCGTCGAACCCAATGGGCGCAACATCAACGCCGGCTGCGGTTCGCTCCATCCCGAGCAGGTCGCGGCCCGGGTTCGCGAGGTTCGGGCGGACGTGGGAATCGCGCTCGATGGCGACGCCGACCGCGTGGTGATGACCGACGAAAATGGAACGATCATCGATGGCGATCAGCTGCTGGCGCTCTGCGCACGCGACATGCACGAACGCGGGGTGCTCCGGGGCGATCAGATCGTCGCCACGGTAATGAGCAACCTCGGTCTCGAGCGCGCCCTCGAGTCGGTCGGGCTGGGTCTGCTGCGCACCCAGGTGGGCGATCGCCACGTGGTCGCTGCGATGCGCAAGGGCGGCTTCAACCTGGGAGGGGAGCAGTCCGGCCACCTGATCTTCCTGGACCACAACACCAGCGGAGATGGACTGATCACCGCATTGCAGGCGTTGGCCATCATCCGGCGAAGGGAGCGCTCGTTGTCGGAGCTAACGAGCGACTTCGTCCGTTACCCCCAGGTGCTTCTGAACATCGCTGTGGCCGAGAAGCGGCCGATCGAGACGCTGCCGGGTTTCTCGCAAGCCGTGAATCGGGTGGAGAAGGAGCTGAACGGTCGGGGCCGGGTGCTGATCCGGTACAGCGGCACGGAGCCCAAGGCCCGCATCATGGTGGAGGGCGAGGACGAGGCCCAGGTTGGCGAGTACGCCCAGGATTTGGCGCAACAGCTGTTGCGCGCGTTGGGAGGGTGAACCGATTCGGCGATTGATTCTCGATCTCGATGCCCTGATGAGCTTGCGCGAGACGGCCCACGCGGCCGACTTCGATTTGATGGCGGCCGCGAGCCTCGCAGATCTCGCCGGCGTCGAGGCGGTGCGGGTTGCGATCGACGATCATCCGAGCGCCGTCCGTGAGCGCGACGTGGCGGATGCGCGCCGAGCGACTCGTCGTCTAGAGCTGCAGATGCCGGCCAACCCCGGTCTGCTGAAGGTGGCCCTCGAAGCTCGCCCCGAGCGAGTGTTGCTGGCTGGTAGCACACGTGATGGGGGTTCTCCGGGAGATCCGCTCGATCTGGGCACCGCCGCCCCGGCGCTGGGAACGCTGCTGCGAAGCCTCGAGGAGGCGGGCCTGGTGGCCTCGCTCCGGATTCCACCGCGCCTCGATGCAGTGAAGATCGCCCACGCCGAAGGTGCTGCTGCCGTCGAGCTGTTCACGGGTTCGTTGCTAGACCTGCCACCCGCCGAGAGGAAAGCTGAGCTGACAGCGCTGGCCGAAGCGGTGCGTCTGGCCGCCAAGCTGCGCATGTCGATCGGCATTGGCGGGGGGCTGGGGTATCGAACGGTTCCCGAAGTTCTCGAAGTGGCTCCGGCCATCGAGCGGGTCGCGGTGGGTCGCGCGGCAATCGGGAAGGCCCTGCTGATTGGCTTGGATCGCGCTCTTCGCGACCTTCGGGCTCTGGTCCAGTGATCGTCGGGGGCGGGATCGAGCTGGTGGAGCTGGCGCGCTTCGAGGCATTGCTCGATCGCTACGGAGATCGCCTGCGCACGCGTCTGTTTACCGAGCGTGAGCGCGAGTTCGCCGACGGGCCGGCGCGCAGCGCCGAGAGCTTGGCGGTCCGCTTTGCGGCGAAGGTGGCGGCCCGCCGCGCGCTGGGCGGTGGCGCCTTTCGTTGGCGTGACATCGAGGTGGTTCGCTCGCGCAGCGGAGCCCCCCAGCTGCGGTTCGAGGGCCTGGCGGCGCGGGCAGCCCCGCGCGCGGATGTCCAGAACATCGCGGTCTCGCTCTCCCACGACGCGCGCTGGTGTGTGGGACAGGTCGTACTGGAGTCTGCGCCGTGACCTCCCCGGCCTCGCTTCAGTGGCCGCTCGCTTGGCCCGTGGTATCCGCCGACGAGATGCGGGCGCTCGATCGACACACCATCGAGGAGCTCGGCGTAGACGCCGAAATCTTGATGGAGAGCGCCGGCCGGGCCGTCGCGGAAGTCGTGTTGGATCAGCTGGCTCCGGGTGCCGAGGTGGTGATCGTGTGCGGCCGCGGCAACAACGGCGGTGATGGCCTGGTGGCGGCGCGTCATCTGCACCAGCAGGGCGTGGCGGTGCGCGTACTCCTGGTGGGTTCCGAGGGCGAGCTCAGCGAGGCGGCGGCCAGC
>CAXMOC010000073.1:0-2516 GCA_964194865.1 uncultured Opitutales bacterium
GAGGATTCGGGCGGTGACGCCAGCCTCTACCGGAGCCAGCTGGCCGAGCTGCTCCCCGCGATCCCTCCCACCCTCCAGCTCCACATCGAGGCCGTCGACGACTCGCTGTCGAAGCTCAAGCAGAAGCGCGATGCCGCGAAGCCCGAGGACCGCGGCGCGATCGAGCAGGAGGTGAGCCGTCAGGCCTCGGTCATCGGGCAACTTCTCGCTCGCGCCGTGGACCTCGTCGAGATGACCGACGAGCTAGGCATCGAGGCTCCGCAGGCCCGCGAGCTGGCGAGCGCGGAGCTCGCCGCCCGCGCGCGCCTGATCTCGGGCCGTATCGATCTCTGGAACGCACAGATCTCGGATGCCGAGGAGCGCAAGGCGGCCGCGCCGGCCGACACCGCGATCCAGTCGGAGATTCTGGCCCTGCGCGCGCGCCTCTCGTCCGACACCGAAGCGCTTGACGCGGACCTGGAGCTGATGGAGCGGCTCGGGCTTCCGACGGCGGAGTACAAGCAGCTCCTGATCGCGGCCACCGGTGAGATCACCACCGACATCTTCGACGCTGAGGTGGCGCGGGGCCTCATTGCGAGCTGGGCGGACGGTGTGCGCGAGAGCGTGATCCGCAACGGGCCCGGGTTCCTCTTCAAGACGCTGCTCTTCACCCTGGTGGTCGGCGGCTTCTGGCTGCTCTCCCGCTTCGTCAGGAAGTTGACGGAGCGGGCCGTCGAGGCGCCCCACCTGCGCTTTTCGCAGCTGCTGAAGCGGATGATCGTTTCCGTCGCTTCCGGGGCAGTGATGCTCATGGGCCTGCTCGTGGCGCTCTCCCAGCTCGGCATCCAGGTGGGGCCCTTGCTGGCCGGACTCGGAATCGCCGGCTTCGTCCTCGGCTTCGCCCTGCAGGAGACCCTCGCGAACTTCGCCGCGGGCGTGATGATTCTCGCCTACCGGCCCTTCGACGTCGGCGACCTCATCGACTGTGCGGGCGGCGTCTTCGGCAAGGTGAGCCACATGAGCCTGGTGTCGACCACGATTCTCACCGTCGACAACCAGACGAAGTTGGTTCCCAACGGGAAGATCTGGGGCGATGTCATCACCAACGTCACCGCGCAGGCCCAGCGCCGCGTCGACCTGGTGTTCGGGATCTCGTACACGGACGACATCCCGCACGCCGAGCAGGTGCTGTGGTCGGTGATCAAGGAGCACCCGAAGGTGCTCTCCGAGCCCGAGCCCGTAGTCAAGCTCCACGAGCTCGGCGACTCGTCCGTGAACTTCGTGGTCCGGCCCTGGTGCTCCCGCGAGGACTACTGGGATGTCCACTGGGACGTCACCCGAGAGGTGAAGCTTCGCTTCGACCGGGAGGGGATCTCGATTCCGTTCCCGCAGCGGGACGTCCACTTCTTTCCGACCCAGACCAACGGCGGAGCCCTTCCGGCCGCACCCAAGACACCGCCGCTCGGAGGCGACCGCACGGCGCTGACCGGGCAGAGCGAGCCCGACGCCGACGCCTGAGGAATCGATTCCAAAGGAGCAACCCATGCCGCTCGCCAATCGATCTACTGCGGAGCGGCTCGGAACTTTTCGGCTCGTCTTCGGCGGCTGCGGAAGTGCCGTGCGCGCGCCGACAAGTACACATTCTGTCAACTAGGACCCAGCCAGGGGATCAGGCCCCGCAGCGGGCTGACGCCGGATCGCCCTCGATCTGCGCCCTCACAGGCAAGCGGATCTCGAAGCGCGACCCCTGCCCCACCTCGCTCTCGGCTGGAATGCTACCCCCAAGCAGCTCGCAGAACCTCCGAGTGATCGGAAGACCGAGACCGGTCCCGCCGTAGTCGCGCGTGGTGGAAGCCTCGGTCTGACTGAATTCCTCGAAGACTGCTCGCGCTGCTCCGGCGTCATGCCGATCCCAGAGTCGGTCGCGGAAAAAGTAAGCCACTCGACTCCTCCGCGATTGGATCGGGTCAATTCCAGTCGGATCGTGTCGTGCTCGGTGAACTTGGCCGCGTTTGAGATCAGATTGAACAACATCTGACGAAGCTTCGTGACGTCGCGTTCCATCTTCCGGATCCCATCGGGTACCACGAGCTCGAGCGTATTCTCGTTCTTTTTCAATAGAGGCTTGGCGATCGCCTCGACTGCGCGGGTGACCTCGACGACGTCGAACTCTTCGATGTACACGTCCATCTTCCCTGCGTCGATCTTCGCTAGGTCGATCACGCCGTTGATCAGCTCGAGCAGGTGGCGCGCCGCGCCGAGGATCTTGTCGATGTCGCGAACGGAGTCGGTCTGGTCCGGGTGGCGAGAAGACGCATGTGCAATCGGGTCACCGATCGCACAGCGGGTTGGTTCAGACCCCCCAGCTCGCTAGTCGAGGGCGCCCGCGGTGGCCTCAATCCACGTAGACCACGACGTACTGGGCGCCCGACGCCTGGTAGTACGTCCCCCCGCACTCGTGCAAGATCGTCCCTTCGATGTTCACCTGCGTGCAGTGGTGCACCGGCAGCGCTGCGACATAGATCGTCGATCGGCGG
>CAXMOC010000074.1:0-10316 GCA_964194865.1 uncultured Opitutales bacterium
GAGACCTCCGCCATGTGGACACCGCTCATCGAAACCGCCGCGGCGGCGGGCTACCGGGTGGTCGCCTTCGACCAGCGCGGCTACAGCCCGGGAGCCCGACCCGGAGGGATCGAGTCCTACCGGGTACCGGAGCTGGTCGGCGACGTGATGGCCGTGGCCGGGTCCGCTGGATTCGAACGCTTCCACCTCGTGGGCCACGACTGGGGTTGCGTGGTCGGTTGGAGCGTCGTCGCCCAGCACCCGGAGCGGGTTCTCACCTGGTCGGCGCTCTCGATCCCCCATCCGGGGACAATGCTCGCCGAGCTGGCCGAGGAGCCGCCGGCCTACATCCAGATCTTCAGCATCCCGTGGCTGCCGGAAGCGATGCTATCGGTTGGGATGGGGTATTGGGGCGAAAGCTTCTATTCGGGCATGCCCGAGGACCAACGCGCGGAGTACCGCGATGTGTTCCTCGAGCCCGGCGCGCTGACCGCGACGTTGAACTGGTACCGCGCCATCGCCGCCAGCCTCGACTCCGCGGCTGACACTCTGCTGGTGCGGCGGCCGACGTTGTTCATGTGGGGACGCCAGGAGCCGTGGGTTCGTCCCGATCTGCTCTCGCGACAGCGGGAGCTCGTCGATGCACCCTACCGGGAGCTCGAGCTGGAGGGCGGGCACTTCGTGATGCAAGAGCATCCCCAGCGCAGCGTCGACGCGATCATGGCGCAGCTGCGGAGCGAAGAGCCGGCGCCCTAGGAGCCCAGGTCTTGGTGGGTGGTCGTGATGTTGAGCTGACCGGCGAGCCCGGCGTGGCGATGCACTTCGATCGCCTGGAACTCCTGGGTCATGGAGATCTCGATGAGCGCCTTGGATGACGAGTATTCGACGATGCCGACCACGTCCCAAAGCTCCTCCACGTCGCCGAGCAGCAGCCCCGTGACGGCCGCGCCGAAGATGAAGCGCCCGCCGCTGGCCTCGACCAGCTTGCGCATCTCGGTGGCGTAGAGGCCATAGGCTTCGCGGCCCGACAGCTGTGTTTCTCGCCCATCTTCATAGGCGGCCTTCTGCTTGAACTTGAGCAGGTTGACCATGCAGACGGGGCCGTCCGTTCCGAGGAACTGCTGGACCTGTACCGGCTTGGGCGTCACCTGGTTTTCGACCTTCATGTTGGTTTCCTCTGTGTTTCGGGGTTGCGTCGGTACTGGCTCTCGGGAAGTTTGCAGATCCTTCTAATGTGTGGCCACGCGGACTCGATTCTCTACCATCCGCTCCTGGTATAGACCTCCGCATTCTACCCCCATCGTGTTGGGCGCAGCCTGCCACGCAGCCGAAGAGGATTGCCAATGTCCGCACCGACTGAATCGTTTCGCTTGGTCGACGATGGCCGAGAGGTATCCGTTGCCGCGGATGTCCGTAACGGCCGCGTTCTGGTGGCTCCCGACGCGTTGAAGAGCGAGCTCGGCTGGGAGCTCAAATCCGAAGGTCTTTGCAAGGGCGAGATCTGCATCCCGGTCCGCGACCGCGCTGCACTGCTCCCCGACGCCGGGAACGGCCGCGTCGATCTCTCCGCATTTGCATCGCTGCTCGGTCGACCGTTGGCAATCGAAGCCGATGCCCGCGTGGCCGCGCTCGGGGTGGCTGCGACCGACCGCGCCTCGCAGCTAGCGACCCTCGAAGCTCCGGACTTCGAGCTGCCGGATCTGAGCGGGAAGATCCACCGCCTCTCGGAGCACCGCGGCAAGAAGGTACTGCTGATTGCCTATGCGTCGTGGTGAGGCTGCCGTGAGGACCTGCCGGTCTGGCAGGCACTGTACGAAGAGCTCGGCTCCGAAGGCTTCGTCCCGATTACGATCGCGCTCGACCGGTGTGCGGATGATCCGAGGCCCTTCATCGAAGGGGCCAAGCCCGAGCACCCCAGTCTGATCGATACCGAACACCGGGTTGCCGAGCTCTACCACATTGTCAACGTACCTACGATCATCTGGATCGACGAAGAGGGCCGGATCTGTCGCCCGCACGACGCGCAGTTCGGCACGGACACGTTCACCCAGTTCCACCACAAGCGCTCCGCACCGTACCTCGAGATGATTCGCGCCTGGGTGCGCAGGGGCGAAGGTGTCTTCGCCGAGGAAGAGGCGAAGGGGCTGCTGCTGCCGCCGAGCGACGAGAGTCAGGCCGCGCGAGCCGAACGCGCACTCGCCTGGACGCTGCATGGCATGGGCGAAACCGAAGCGGCCGAGCGTCACTTCGTGCGAGCGGGCGAGCTCGCGCCCCTCGACTGGACGATCCGCCGCGGCTCGATGCCAATCCGCGGCATGAACCCCTTCGGTCCGGAGTTCTTCGAGCTCGCCGCCGAGGGGAGCGCCGTCTACCCGATGGACGAGGTCACGCCGACTCGGGACGACACGCTGGAATAGTGCGGGAGCTGGCGGCTCTTCGGCGCAGCTCGAAGCCTGCTGCCTGGGAGATCCGAGTCTGGCTGAGAATGGGTTACGCCGCGCGTACCGGCATGCGATGAATCGCCGACACGTGCAGGTTGGGAACCCGCTCAGGTGGGCCGGCGGACTCGAGTCGCGGAAGAATCGGAATCAGCGCGCGCAGCGCCGCGCGAAGTTCCCAGCGCGCGAGGTTCGCGCCCAGACAGAAATGTGCCCCGAAGCCGCCGAAGGCGAGGTGGTAGTTCGGCTTCCGCGTAATGTCGAAACGGTAGGGGTCGTCGAAGACCGCTTCATCTCGATTCGCCGACGGGTACCACATTCCCACGTCGTCCCCGGCGTTGATCTTCGTGCCCGAAAGCTCGAAGTCTTCGACCGCAGTTCTGGCGAACTGCACGACGGGTGACGTCCAGCGAAGGATCTCTTCTGCAGCAGAGTTGACGAGCTCCGGATTCGAGCAGAGCAGCTGGCGCTGATCGGGGTGCTCGAGCAGCGCATGAACCCCGCCGCTGATCGCGTTCTGGGTCGTCTCGTTACCGGCCGCGAGAAGCACGAAGAGGAAGCCCTGGAGCTGTTGCTCGGTGAGCGCCTGACCGTCGATCTTCGAGTGAACGATCAAGGTCGAGAGATCATCGCCTCCGGCCCCTCGCGCCTGTCGATCGTGGATCAGCTCGAGCATGTACTCGGTCATCTCGTTCAATGCTCTCAGCACGCCCACGATCCGGTTCTCGCCGCCGTGAAAGAAGTCCGGCTCTGGAGCGCCGATCAAGACGTTGGTGATCTGCTTCAGGCGCATCCAGTCGCCCGCCGGCAACCCCAACATTTCGCCGATCGCGGCGAGTGGAAGCTTCTGGGCGAAGCCGCGCACGAAGTCGCAGCTCTCACTCGCAGCGGCGCTCCGATCCAGCTCGTGCGCGAACTCATCCGCGAACTTTGTCGACAGGTCGGCGAAGTGCCTCTCGAGCTTGCGCAGCGCGGCCGGCGTAAATCGCCTGGCCGGAATCAGCCGGAGGTTCCGGTGCCGTGGATCATCCATGAAGATGAAGTCCGGTGGCTCGTCGGGATCCCAACCATAAGCCTTGGCGCGCATGCGCAACGACTCTTCCTGTTGCTCGTCCTCCTCGATCGTCTGGAGGCGCAGACGTCGGCTGTTGACGAAGACGTCGGACCTACTCGAGATCTTCAGGATGTCGGCGTGGCGGGTGATCGCCCAGAAGCCTGCAATGTCGTCACGTTCGTACCAGAAGACGGGCGCCTCTCGGCGCAGGAGATCCCACTCCCGCCACGGGTAGCCTCGGCTGACGTAGAGATCCTTGCTGTGGATATCGAGCGATTCGAGATCGGGAGCGGGCATTGGCTGAATCTACCCCAGCGTGCGTCCAATTTCGGCGGGAGGATCGCCGATGTCACGCCGCTGGAGTCGAGGTGCTGTGGATCAACGGCGCGGACTCGTGAGCCGTCGACGCTTCAGCCCGGGAGTGCGATTCGCTGGCAGGGTTCAGGAAGGGGAGGCGGCCGCGATGCGTCGCTGGTAGGCGAGCGGCGGCAGGAACGCCAGGTAGATGGAGATGCTGGTCGCGAACCCCGCCAGACCGATGCAGAGCATCGATACCGGGTGCCCGGCCGGATCATGGCCGGTCAGGGCGACGGCTGTGGAGCCGATGATCCCACCGCTGGCGAACACGCCGGACAGACCCCACAGCAGGAAGCGGTTCGCAACTACCGGGTCGGCCAGGCCCAGACGCAGCCGGCGCCGCAGCAGGCCGAACCAGCGCAGGCTCTCGATGGCGGTCCAGGTGTAGGAAACGCCGACAATCAGTTGCCGCGGAACCAGCCAGAGATCGACCAGCCGCCCGCCGTTCTGGCCGGCTTCGACGTCTGAGATTCCCAGCCACGCGACGACCGCCAGACCCGCGATTGCGGCCCAAGCGAGCAAGCGCGCCCAGAGTTGATCTGGCTGGAACACGCGCCAGGTGAACACGAAAATGCTGGCTGACCCCACACTCACGGCCACTGTCCCCACGGCGAACGCCAGACGGGCAGCGGCCGGATCGACCCCGGGCGCAAGAGCGGCGAGTCCCAGCGGGTAGCCGACCAGGGCCACCAAGAAGAATCCGAGTCCGACGGTGAACTCCGGTAGCTCCCGTGTGCGCCTTGCCAACAGCAGGAGCTTGAGGCCGACTCCTCCGCCGACGATTACGAAGCAAACGGTGGATGCGAGAGCGAGGACCAGGAGCACGTCTAGGTACCTCCGCCGAGTCGCTTGAAGACAGCCTCGGGATCTTCCGTGGAGATCGCCGTCTCCACCTGGTCGAGCCCGGAAGAGAGCGCCGAGCTGAGCGCGTCACCGTTTTCGATACCCCGAGCGGTGAGCTCTTTGGGAATGACACGCTCCAGCACGACCCTCATCTGCTCGGCTGTAACCGTGCTGGCCTTCAGGCCGGCCAACTTGAGCGCGATGCGCACCGTCCCACGAGCCGCGAGCCGATCCAGCTCGCTGCGCGACTCGAGCTCATCACATACGAACTCGAAGCTCTGTGAGTTGGTCAGCGACAAGAGCGCTCCTTTGGCTCACCCGAATCGGACTCCGTCGAGATTAACTTTAGGCAGCAAATGAGACGCAGATCGGGCCTCTCCGGGCTTATGGAACAGGCTGATGGGGTGGCGCAATGGAGGAGCCGATCGAACCAGGCTCCAGGCGGCGATTCCGAGAATCTTGATGGGTTCCCCCCCCAAGACGGTTTCCGCAATACTTGGCCTCAATGAGGGGACCGTTTACCTACTAAGGCGGCCTTCACGGCGAGAAGTGAGGAGAGGCGATGGTCACAGGAAGCTGTCTGTGCGGTGCATTCCGATTCGAGATTTCCGGGCGAATCAGCGACATCCACCGCTGTCACTGCTCGGTGTGTCGGAAGGCGACCGGGGCCGGCGCGATCGCTGTACTGGCCACCGCGGCCAAGAGCTTCGAGTGGGTGTGCGGTGGGGACGCCATTCGCAGCTTCCAGCGGCCGAGCGGTTGGACGGCGGCGTTCTGTTCCACCTGCGGAGTGCCCGCTCCGCGGCTGGCACCGAACGGAAAGATCTGGTCGATCCCGCTGGGCTGCCTGGACGACGATCCGGGCGTGAAAGTGGCCGAGCACATCTTCGTCGGCTCGATTGCGAGCTGGGACCGGGTCGCTCCCGGTGCCAACGAGTACGAAGAGTGGGGACCCGAGCACGGCGACTGAAGAGAACCTGAATCCGGCCTCGGCATTCCTCCGGGATGTTGGCACCGCGGACTGGCCCGTGATCCTCGAGCTGGCGAACGGCAGCGTCGCGCATCTCCCAAGCGCGGGGCCCCAGGATGAGTGGCTCCGCAACCGCCGCCACTTCGATTCTGCCAGCGGAACCCAGCGCCACTACGTTGCCGAACATCCCCAGACCGGAGTCTTGGTCGGCTACGGTGCGGTCGAATCGAGCCCGGAGTTCCGGCTGTTCGTGGTCACCCTACCCGAGCACCTGCCAACGGTGGGGGAGCTGCTCTACGAGCGCGCTCTGGCACTCCTCGGTGAGTCCAACGCGGCCCGCGTCTGGTTTACCGAGTATGCGAACGACAGGATCCTGCTCTCCTTCGCACGCGCCCACGGTTTTGGCGACGCGCGGAGCTTCACGCTGCCAGACGGTGTGGAGGCTACAACGCTCGTGAAGCAGCTGAGTGGCGGGGATGGTCGAGTGACGGGCTAGGCGGCCCAGCTCTCAAGCCGCGCCGGTCTGCTCGGCCTCTCGCAGGGCCGCGAGGGGGCGTCGGTGGGCGTCGGCGCGGCCGCCAGCGCCGAGCACGGAGCCCACCAGCAGGGTGGCGGCAGCGAGCGCAAGCAGCGGAATCGCTGGCGGGTCGAATGGCAGCTCGAAGACGAAGCGGACAGTCGCCCACGCGGCCACGATGGAGAGTCCCGTCCCCACCGCCACGGCGAGCGCGGCCAGCGCCACCGCTTCGGTGGTCATCACCCGCCGCACCATCTGTGACGAAGCTCCCATCGTGCGCAGCAACAACCCCTCGCGCCTGCGCTCGGTCCGAGCGGTGGCGGCTGCGGCGATCAGGATCACGAGTCCGGTGGCAAGCGTGAGGGCGGCCATCAGACGCACCGCCTTGTTCATCTCGCGCCTCATTGCATCCAGAGCGTTCAGGATCACGGTCGCGTCCAACGCGGAGACGTTCGGGAAGAGGCCCACGAGGTCGCGCTGAAGCTCGGCGCGCGCGTTGGCGTCGTCGAGTCGCGCCACCAAGACCGTGCTCTGCGGAGCCTCTTCCAGCACGCCGTTGGGGAACGTGACGAAGAAGTTCGTGGCGAAGCGTCCCCAGTCGACCTCGCGCAAGCTCCATACGGAACTCTCGACGCGTACGCCCTGGATGTCCCAGCTGACGCGATCGCCCACCCGCACACCCAGCGCCTCGGCGATGCCGGCCTCGAGCGAGACGGGTACCGGCTCCTCACGCGCCCCGTCGGCTGGCTGCCACCAAGAACCGGCGACGATGAGCTCGCTGTCGCGTTGGACGTCGCTATAGGTGAGCCGGTACTCGCGACGCAGCGCCCAGCGGAAGTTCTTGTCGAGCGTCTCATCCAGCAGCCAGTCGGCGGCTTCGCGGCCGCCCACGCCGGCCAGCCTCGCCGAGATCAGGTGTGCGCGGTCGGAGATCAGGGCCCCGCGTTCCTCCAGCAAGCCCTCGACCTCGGCGACCTGGTCGGGCTGTACGTCGAAGAGGATCAGGTTGGGGCGATCCGATCCCGTGTCGATGGCGAACTGCTGACGCACGTTGAATTGCACCGCGTGCAGGGTCGACACCAAGAAGAGTCCGAAGCCGATCGCCAACGTGGTTGCCAGCGTATGGTTGCGGGGCCGAAACAGGTTGGCGATGCCTTGGCGCAGCCAGTAGGGCGCGCCGCGCAGGCGCAGCTTCCTCAGGCCCGCGGCGGCGGCGGCGGCGGCGCCGGCGAGCAGTGTCAGCACGGCGGCCAGCCCCCCGGCGAAGGATAGACCGACGAGTGGGCTTGGGGCCTGCCAGAGCGAGGCGGCGAGCAGGCTCACGCCGAGGGCGAAGATCAAGAGCGCCCGGCCGCGCTGGGGGCCGGGGGCGGCGACGAAGTCGCGCCGCAGCGCTCGCAGCGGAGGAACGCGACCCAGGTCGAGCAGTGGTCCGGCGGCGAAGAGCGTTGCGAGCCACAGCCCGAGCCCAACGCCGGTGACGATCGACGCGACATCGATCCCAGATTGGACCTGCACGGGAAGCAGCCCCGCCACCAGACGCGGCAGCAGGAGCTGGACCCCAACCCCAAGCCCCGAACCGACACAGCCCGCCACACCGCCGAGCAGCAGGGCGAGCAGGCCGTAACACGCGAGCACGTCGCGCGATTGGGCGCCGAGTGAGCGCAGCACTGCCACGGAGTCGAGCTTCTCGCGCACGAAGACCCGCACCCCCGCCGCGACTCCAATCCCGCCCAACGCCAGCGCGGCCAGCCCTACCAACCCCAGGTAGCGCGTCAGCACGCCGAAGCTCTGGTCGAGGCTCTCCTGATATTCCTCGACGGTCTCGACCCCTACGCGCGCTGCCGCGATGGCGCTCCGCTCGGTCTTGATCCAGGGCTCGAGTAGCGCCTCGGGCGCGGACAGGAAGAGCAGGTAGCTGACCAGGCTGCCGGGTTGGATCAGGCCCGTCGCCTCGACGTGTTGGCCCCCGATGAAGACGCGCGGTGCCATCTGGGTGCGCAGACCGAAGGTGCCCGGCGCTCGCGTGATCGTGCCGATCACCTGGAAGCGCCCGAGGCCCAGGAGAAGGTGGTCTCCGACTGTTGCGTCGAGCTGAATCAGCAGGCTCGAATCGACGAGGGCGACGGGTTCGGACCCGGCCAGGCGCTCGTAGAGGCCTGGGGGCTCGGTCCGGATCTCGCCGTAAAGAGGGTAGGGCCCGTCGATCCCGTTGATGTCGGCCAGGCGCGTGCGGCCAGACGCTTCGGCGAGCGCCATCGAGCCGAAGCGGGTGATGCGGGCGCTGGCAGTCCCGGCTGCTTCGGTCAGGCCGGCGACGGTTGCTTCGACCTCGGGCTCGAAGGGCGCCCGGCTCGTGAGTCGCAGGTCCGCGCCCAGCAGGCGCTGGGCCTGGGCGGAGACGTTGTCGCTCACGCTGGTTCGCAGCCCGTGTACCCCAACCAGGGACGCGATGCCGAGCGCCATGCAGCTGCCGTAGAGCGCGAGCCTGCGACCCGAGGCGCGCGCCTCGCGGCGCGCCATGGCCACGATGAAGCGCCCGTTCACGGAAGCGGACCGTCCCCGGTGATTCGTCCGGTGTCGAGCTGCACCACGCGTCCGGCGCGCCGGGCCAACTCGTGATCGTGCGTCACGATCACGAGCGTCGTGCCGATCTCTCGGTTGAGTTCGAAGAGCAGGTCCGCGATCTCGCGCCCGGTCTCGCGGTCGAGGTTGCCGGTGGGCTCGTCGGCAAAGAGGATGCGCGGTTGGTTCGCGAAGGCACGCGCGATGCCAACGCGTTGTTGTTCTCCGCCGGAGAGCTGGGCTGGATAGTGGTCCATGCGATCGCCGAGGCCCACCCGCCCGAGCAGCTCCGCGGCGCGGCGGTCGGCCTCTGCGGAGCCGGGTGCCCGATCCGCGGGCAGCAGCTCGAGGGGCACAAGGACGTTCTCGAACGCGGTGAGCGTCGGAAGCAGCTGGAAGGTCTGAAACACGAACCCCACCCGCGCGGCGCGTAGCGCGGCCCGACCGTCCTCGTCGAGGGCGTCGAGGTCAGCGCCGTCGAGGCAGACGCTTCCCTCGCTGGGCTGGTCGAGCCCTGCGAGCAGGCCCAGCAGCGTGGTCTTGCCGCTGCCCGAGGGTCCCAGCACCGCGATCACCTCTCCGCTGTTCACATCGAGGTCGACGCCATCGAGGACGGTGAGCGGCGGCTTGCCATCAGCGCGGGGGTAGCGCTGGGTGAGGTTGCGGGTCCGGATCATCGGGCGCCGGAGATGTCCACGAGCCCGTCGCCAATGCCTCGACGCCGCCCGGCGCCGAAGAAGACTTGGGTGGGAAGAGGGATCTGGCGGTTTGTCGGCAATGGGCTTCTCGCTGGGGGAGAGCGGAGCAGGAGCCTACTCCATCAGAGCGCGGGCCCGACGTCGGGCGGGGTCTGCACCGCTGGCGTCCCCTAGTCTTTGGCGGAGAGGATCAGACCGGATGTCGAGAGCCCCCTCGAGATGGATGGTGTGCGCGGCCGGCCTGCTGGCCGGGCTGGCTGTGTACCTGTTGGCGGGCTGCGGAGACACTCCGCCACCTCCTGCCGCCGGCGCCGCTCCCACCGTTGCGGATCCGCGCGCGGTCGTGCTCTTCCTGGGCGACAGCCTCACCGCGGGCTACGGGCTCTCCTCCGACGAGGCATTCCCGGCACTGATCCAGCAGCGCATCGACGACGCGGGTCTCGCCTACCGCGTCGTCAACGCGGGCGTCAGCGGGGACACCTCGGCCGGCGGGGTACGACGCATCGACTGGCTGCTGAAGCTGCCCGTCGCGGTGCTGGTGGTCGAGCTCGGGGCCAACGATATGCTGCGGGGTCAGGACCCCGACAACCTGCACCGTAACCTGGCGCAGATCATCGACAGGACGCGCGCCGCGCACCCGGATGCCCGGTTCGTGATCGCCGGGATGCGCGCGGTTCCGAACCTGGGAGCCGCCTACGCGAAGCCGTTCGAAGCCGTCTTTCCTGAACTCGCGCGCGGGGCGGGCGCAGCGCTGATCCCCTTCCTCCTGGATGGCGTGGCAGGGGATCCGTCCCTCAACCTGCCGGACGGGATCCATCCGACGGCGGCAGGCCATCGCATCATTGCGGACACGGTTTGGGACGTGTTGGCGCCCGAGCTCCGCTAGGTCTCTGGC